>CAYQOH010000165.1:0-6054 GCA_964419075.1 uncultured Opitutaceae bacterium
GGGCTAGCTGCCCGGCGCGGCGGGGGGCGGGGGCGAGCTGCCGGCGAACTTGACCCTCGGGCGGCCGTTCCCCTCGATTTCCATGAAGAAGCTGCCCATGGAGCCCGGCACGATCCTCACGTGGCGGGGCTTCATCTCCTCTCCCGGCACCCAGTCGGAGTGGCTGTCCGTGACGACCCAGCGCTGGCCGTTCGTCAGCATGATGAGCGTCCCGTTCTTCCATCCGCCGAAAGGCAGGGTGACCATCGAGTCCAGGGTCGTGTACTCAATCTCGGTGCCGGGCTTGAGGAGCACCTTCATCCGCTCGATGACTCCGGGGCCCGGCTTCTGCGCCGCCTTCCGGTCCTCCGCCTGCACCTGCTCCCGCACGGACGCCGACACGGCCCTGGCCGTGTCCTCCGTGGCCCTCTTGACGGCGCCCGTCTGCTGGCCGCGCACGAGCGCGTCCAGGCGCGCGAGCTCCTCGGGCGTCAGCTTGGAGAGGCCCGCCGCCTCGAAGTCCGCGCGAGACAGGCCCCTGCTGAACGAATCCTCGGCGCGCGCCGAGGCCCCCAGGGCGAGAGCAAGGACGAGCGTGAGGCGGTGGAGCATGGTTTGGGCGAAGGACGGTCAACGCTTGCATCGGCCCCGGTGCAACGAAAAAGTCGCGGGCGCCCACGCACCATGATACGCGCCCTCATCTTCGACTTCGACGGACTCATCCTGGACACCGAGACCGCCCTCATCGACGCGTACGGGGACGTCTACCGGGCGCACGGCGTCCCCTTCGACCGGCCGCTCTTCACCCGGAGCGTGGGGCACGCCGACTACGCGTTCGACCCGTGGAAGGCCTTCGGTCCGGGCGCCGACGCCGACGCGCTCGAGGCCGAGCGGAGGGCCTTCAACAAGGCCCGCAACCATGCGCAGCCGATCCTGCCCGGCGTCGTGGCGCTGATTGACGAGGCCCGCGCCGCGGGCCTGCGGATCGGGCTCGCCTCCAACTCGGGGCACGCGCACGTCGAGGGGCACCTGGGAAGGCTGGGCCTGCTGGAGCGCTTCGACTTCGTGGCTTGCCGGGAGGACGTCCCCTCCCCGAAGCCGGAGCCCGACCTTTACCGGCTTGTCCTCAACCACTTCGGACTTCGCGGCCACGAGGCGATCGCGTTCGAGGACTCGCACACCGGCACGCTCGCCGCGGAGCGCGCCGGCCTCTGGGTCGTCGCGGTCCCCAACGTCTCCACCGGCCACCACGACTTCGGGCACGCGGACGTCCAGGCGCCCTCGCTCGCGGATTGCCGGCTGGGGGAGCTCGTGGCACGATTCGGGGCATGACCCCGCCCCGCCTGCCGCGCTACAACGTGCTCGGCGTGGGCGTCTCGGCCCTCACGCTCGCGCAGGCGCGCGACCTGATCATCGGGGCGCGGGGCAGCGGCGGCCCCCCCGCGTACGTCTGCCTCTGCACCGTGAACGGCCTCGCGGAGGCCCGCCGCGACCCGGCCTTCAGGAGGATCTTCAACGACTCGTGGCTCACGACCCCGGACGGGATGCCCGTGGTGTGGATGGGGCCGCCGGGCGTCGAGCGGGTCTACGGCCCGGACCTCATGCTCGCCGTCTGCGACGCGGGGCGGGCCCGCGGCCTGCGCCACTTCTTCTACGGCGGGAAGCCCGGCGTCGCCCAGGAGCTCGCCGAGCGCCTCGGCGCGCGGTTCCCCGGGCTCGCCGTCGCGGGGACCCACACCCCGCCCTTCCGCGAGCTGACCGGCGCCGAGCTGGACGCCCTCAGGGCGGAGGTCGCCCGCGCGTCGCCCGACGTCGTGTGGGTCGGCCTCGGCACCCCGAAGCAGGAGCGCTTCATGGCCGGCCCCGGGCTCCTCCTCGGCGCGCCGGTCCTCGTGGGCGTCGGAGCGGCGTTCGACTTCCACTCGGGACGCGTCCCCCAGGCGCCCCGCTGGATGCAGCGGAGCGGCCTGGAGTGGCTGTTCCGTCTCGGCACGGAGCCGCGGCGCCTGGGCCCCCGGTACCTGACCACCAACGCGCTCTTCGTCCTGCGCCTCGCCGCCCAGAAGTTGGGGCTCCGGCGCTATCCCCTGGACTAGGTCAGAACAGGTCACGCTGCACGATCGCGTCCCGCTTCCTGGGGTCGAGCGTGCTGAGCGCGAGAAGCTGCATCGTCGTGAGGGACGCAAGCTGCGGCTGGCGCGAGAGCGAGGAGAGAAGGAGCGCTCCGGCGAGCGCGTCATAGAGGGCCGCGTGGAAGTGCCTGCGCCCCGCCGGGCAGAACGCCGACGCCAGGGCGTCGAGGTCGGCCTGGAGCCCGCAGGCCGCCACCAGGGACTCGAGGCGGCCCGACTCCAGGCGCGGGTACAGCTGCGCGTAGAGTCTCGCCGAGTCGATCCAGGGGCCCCAGTCGACCACGCGGTTGCCGGGCCTCGCGAAGTCGGGCGAACTCCGCGGGTAGGGCCACACCGCCCGCAGGAGCGAGCCCTCGGCGCCGGCGTAGTGCGCGGCCAGGGGCCCCCGCTCCCGCAGGCGGGCGAAGATCTCCCAGTCCGCCGAGAACGGCTCGCACGCCGCGAGCGCCTCCCTGCGCAGCCCGTGGACCCGCGTGTCCTCGGCCCGGATCCGGCCGGTCGGCGCGCACAGGCGCGTCCGGGCCTCCGTCACGCGGCCGCCGAGGAGCGTGGCGACGCCGTACTCGAGGACGCCCGACGCGAGGCTGCCCTCGAAGTCGATGAAGAACACCGGCTGCGCCATCCATGACATGGCGCGATCTTCCCCGATTCGCGCCCGGCTCCGAGCTCAATTTTACGTGTCTTTCGCGCGATTCGCGGTTTGAACGTCTACGTGAACCTCGAGCCCCACCGCGCCTTCATGATCGAACTGGCCGAGCGAAGCGGCGAGTTCATCCGGCCCTATTTTGGCCGGGCCGACGTCCGCGTGGACCTCAAGGCCGACCTGTCCCCTGTCACGGCGGCCGACCGCGGCGCCGAGGACCTGATGCGGGGGATGATCCGCAAGGCGTTTCCCGGCCACGGGATCGTCGGGGAGGAGGCCGGGAGCGAACGCCCGGACGCGGAGTTCGTCTGGGTGCTGGACCCCATCGACGGCACCAAGTCCTTCACGGCCGCCGTTCCGCTCTTCGGCACCCTGATCGGCCTGCTCCACCAGGGGCAGCCCGTCCTGGGATGCATCCACCAGCCGATCCTGCGGCAGCTCCTCGTGGGCGACAACCGGAGCGCGTCGCTCAACGGAAGGCCCGCCCGGGTCCGCCCGCCGCGGCCGCTCGAGGAGGCGACGCTGCTCACGAGCGACCCGGCCGTCGTCGCCACCCGCCCGGAGTGCCGGGGGTTCCGGGCGCTGATGGAGCGCTGCCGCCTCGCGCGGACGTGGGGCGACTGCTACGGCTACCTGCTGGTGGCGACCGGCTGGGCGGACGCCATGTACGACCCGCTCATGAACCTCTGGGACATCGCGGCCCTGGTGCCCGTCATACGGGGCGCCGGGGGCGTCATCACGGATTCGCGGGGCGGGCCCGCCTACCCCGCCACCTCGACCGTGGCGTCCTCGGACCCGGGCCTCCACGCGCGGGTCATCGACGCCCTCGGGGGGTGACCGGCCGCCCGGCTACTTGGCCGGCGCCCCGGCGGAGACCCATGCGGCGATCACCGCGCGCTCCTCGTCGGTGATCCGGGTCGCGTTGCCGAGCGGCATGATGCGCGTGACGACCACCTGCTGGTAGATCCTCTGGGCGTTCTGCACGATGGCGTCCGCGCCCTGGAGCACGAGCCCCGCCGGCGGCTGCGTGATGCCCGGGAACGTGGGCGCCTGCGCGTGGCACGTGATGCAGCGCTCCCCGACGATCGCCCTCACCCGGTCGAGCGTCACGGGGCCCGTGACCGGGGGGAGCGGCTGGACGCGCGGCGCGGTCCAGACCGCCGCGGCGCCCAGGAGCGCCGCGGCGGCCGCAAGGTACGGCCACGCGAACGCCCCCTTGTGCCTCAGGTTGAAGAAGTGCCGGATCAGGACCCCCGCCGCGCCGACCAGGGCCAGGATCGCCCACGCCTGGGGATGGCCGTAGGTCGCGGCGTAGTGGTTGCTGATCATGATGAACACGACCGGCAGCGTGAAATAGTTGTTGTGCACGCTGCGCTGCTTGGCCCTCGCGCCGTCCGCCGCGTCGGGCGCCAGGCCCGCCTTCATCGCGGCCACCATCCGCTTCTGGCCCGGGATGATGACGAAGAAGACGTTCGCCGCCATGATGGTGCCGATGGAGGCGCCCACGTGGAGGTAGGCCGCCCGGCCCCCGAGCGTCCGCGACAGCTCCCAGGCAAGCAGCGTCAGGAGCCCGAACACGACCGCGCCGAGGACCCCGCCGCGCCGTCCGAGCGGCGAGCGGCACAGGAGGTCGTACGCGAACCACGAGAACACCATGCTCGCGGCCCCGACCCCCACGGCCTGCGCCGAGGTGAGCGCCGCCACCGACGGGTCGACCATCATCGCCTGGGCGCGCAGCCAGTACACGATCACCAGGAGCGCCGTGCCCGAAAGCCACGTCGTGTAGGCCTCCCACTTGAACCAGTGCAGGCGCTGCGGCAGCCAGGCCGGCGCCACCGCGTACTTCTGGGGGTTGTAGAAGCCGCCCCCGTGGACGGCCCAGAGCTCGCCGGAGACGCCCTTCCTCGCCGCGTCGGAGCCGGGCTCCGGCGGCTCCAGGCTGGCGTCGAGCCAGATGAAGTAGAACGAGGAGCCGACCCACGCGATGCCGGCGACGACATGGAGCCAGCGCAGCAGCATGCCGAGGATCTCGATCAGGTGCGCTTCCATCACTTCGGCGCCCCTAGGTCGCGGTTTCCGTGTACCGCGCCTCGCGGATCACCGTGATCTTGATCGTGCTCGGATACTGCAGCTCGCCCTCGATCCTGCGCCGCAGCTCCTTGGCGATGTCGCGGGCCCGGTCGTCCGTGACCTCCTGGGGCGAGACGACCACCCGGATCTCCCTGCCCGCCTGGATGGCAAACGCCTGCTGGACGCCCTCGATCGACATCGCGAGGTCCTCCAGGCGCTTGAGGCGCTGGATGTAGCTTTCCATGGTCTCGGCGCGCGCGCCGGGCCGCGTCGCCGAAATCGTGTCGGCAAGGATCACGAGCCCCGCGTAGATCGTCTCGGGCTTGACCTCCTCGTGGTGCGCCGCGACCGCGTTGACGACGATCGGCGTCTCGCCGTAACGCTTGATGAAGTCGGCGCCGATGCCGGCGTGGCTTCCCTCCATCTCGCCCGAGACCGCCTTGCCGATGTCGTGGAGGAGGCCGGCGCGCTTGGCCAGGTTGGGGTCGAGCCCGACCTCGCTCGCGATCAGCGACGCCAGGAACGCCGTCTCGACCGAGTGGTCGAGCACGTTCTGGTTGTAGGAGAACCGGTACTTGAGCTTCCCGAGCAGCTTGATGATCTCCGGATGGAGGCCGTTGATGTTGAGCTTGGTGACGGCGTCCTCGCCGGACTGCGTCGTCGAAAGGTCGATCTCGTCCTTGGCCCGCTTCACATACTCCTCGATGCTGGCCGGGTGGATGCGCCCGTCCTTGACCAGGGCCTCGAGCGCGTTGCGCGCGATCTCGCGGCGCACGGGGTCGAAGGACGACAGGAGGACCAGCTGGGGCGACTCGTCGATCAGGAGCGTGACGCCGGTCGCCGCCTCGAAGGACTTGATGTTGCGGCCCTCCCGGCCGATGAGCCTTCCCTTCATGTCCTCGCTCGGCAGGTGGACGAGCGACGCCGTCAGGTCGGTGTTGGGCTTGCTCGCCAGGCGCTGCATCGAGGCGATCAGGATGCGCCGCGACTGCGTCTGCAGCTCCTGGTCCGACTTCTCGAGGATGTCGCGGCGCAAGGCGCGCAGCTCGTCCTGGCACTCGAGGAGCACCTCCTCGCGCAGCTGCTTGCGGACCTCCTCGCCGTCGAGCTGCGACACGCCCTCGAGCCTCTTGCGCACGTTCTTGGAGAGGTCGCGGATCGCGTCGCGCGCCTGCCGGATGGCGCCGCTCTCGCGGTTGAGCCGCTCCTGGCGCTGCTCCAGCTGGAAGT
>CAYQOH010000166.1:0-6044 GCA_964419075.1 uncultured Opitutaceae bacterium
TCACAAGGACGCCCGCGATGAACATGGCGAACATCGCGCCCCACACCGCCCAGCCGTGCCTCTGGTTCTTCACCATCCTTCCCAGGTAGTAGGTGAGGGCGGAGGGGATCGCGAAGATCGAGAGCATCTGCAGGAAGTTGGAGAGAGGGGTCGGGTTCTCGAAGGGATGCGCGGCGTTCGCGTTCGTGTAGCCGCCGCCGTTGGTCCCGAGCATCTTTATCGCAATCTGGGAGGCCATCGGGCCCTGGACGATCGTCTGGGTGTCGACCGACTGATCGACCATGACGGGGGTCTTCCCGTCGGCGGCCATGACCGGCTTCCCCGCCGCGTCCGTCTTCGGCACCTGGATCGTGTACGGCTCATACGTCTTCGCGACCGTGTACGGCCTGAAGTTCTGGATCATGCCCTGGGAGACCAGGAGGAGGGCGAACACGAGGCAGATCGGGACCAGCAGGTAATAGGTCACCCGCACCACATCGACCCAGAAGTTGCCGATGGTCTTCACCGAATGGCGCGCGATGCCCCGCACGAGGGCCGCCGCCACGGCGATCCCGGACGCGGCGGAGGTGAAGTTGTGGATCGCGAGCGCCACCATCTGCGAGAAGTACGACATCGTCGACTCGCCCGCGTAGCTCTGCCAGTTGGTGTTCGTGGTGAAGCTGGCCGCGGTGTTGAACGCGAGGTGCGGCGCGAGCCCTGGAAGCGCCTGCGGGTTGAGCGGCAGGTGGTCCTGGAAGCGCAGGATGAAGTACGTCGCCAGCATCCCGACGAGGCTGAAGGCCAGGAGCGAGAGCGTGTAGCCGATCCATCCCTGCTCCGCTGCAGGGTCGATGCCGCAGATCCGGTACGTGGCCCGCTCGACGGGCCTCACGATGCGGTCGAGGAAGGTCGCGCCCTGGGCGTCCAGCACCCGGACCAGGTAGACCCCGAGGGGCTTCGTCACGAGGAGCAGCGCGCCCACATAGAGGGCGAGCTGGAACCATGGGAGGGGAGTGTTCATGTCGAAGGGGTCGTCAGAACCACTCGGGCCGAAGGACGGCGACCACGAGGTAGACGAGGAGGAGGACGGCGATGACGCCGAAGATGATGGTTTCCATGGGAGGCGGGAGGATGGGTGCGGGCGGGCGGGCGCCTAGCGCACCTTTTCGCAGAAATAGGCGAAGGCCGCGGCGAGGCCAAAGAAGGCGACCGAGAGGACGATGAAGGCCGCGTCGCTCACCGGAGCACCTCCGAGTAGATGGGCTGAGGCCGGGCCGTGACGGGGCCTATGGGAAGGGGATCTGTTTTCACGCCGGCGATCGTAGCACCGGCGGCCCAATTCCCTCAGTCAATAGGCCGGCCCAAACCGTAAAGAAAAGATTAAGAAGTCGGCCCCAGCCCGTAACGGGCCATTAAGATCCCTGCGGGAGGGGTCACCAACTGAGCCGCACTCCGGCGCCCGCGGTCCTCGGGGGGGCCAGGTTGTACACGCCGAGCGCGCTGTGAGCGGTCTCCACCCGGGCGTTCCCCAGATTCTGCCCGCTTGCGATGAGCTCGGCGTGGTCCGTGAGCCCGAGGCGGAGCGCGACGTCGGCCACGGTGGCCGGGGCGAGCGGGAGCAGGTTCTGGTCGTCATCGAACTGCGAGCCGGTCCGGCGGATGCGGCCCTCGAGGCGGAGCCTGCGGGCCGGGTGCCACGCAAGCCCGAGGGAGGCGCTGGTGCGCGGCACCTCCGGCAGCGTCTTACCGACGAGGCCCGGGGCTACCGCAGCCGCGCCGACGGTGGCCTCCTCGTCGATGGCCGAGAGGTCCAGGCTCAGCGTGTCGGAAATCCTCCAGTCCGCGCCGAGCTGGAGGCCCCGTGTGTCGACGCGGCCCAGGTTCAGCCTCTCCTGGCCGACCGCGCCCGCGGCAAGCACTCCGAAGAGCGGAAAGGTGCCGGGACCCCGCGCCAAGGTGACGTTGGCGACGGCGTTCTCCAAACGCGCAGCAAAGGCGGTCGCCGCGACGCGGAGAGCCCCGCGCCTCCACGCGGCGCCGATCTCGCCGGAATCCGCGTGCTCGGTGGAGAGCCCCGGGTTGGAGAGCGTGGTCGTCGTCCCCTGGCGGAAGGGGCGGTAGAGCTCGTTCAGCGTGGGCTGTCTGAAGGCCCGCTGGCCCGCGGCATGGAGCTCGAGCCCGGGCGCCACCTGCCACGCGATGCCGCCTCCCGGGCTTAGCTCCGTACCCGTCCTCGCGGGATAGGCCTGGCCGAGGAGAAGGACGCCCGTGGGCAGGGCGACGTTGCGCAGGTGGCCGTCGCTGTCCTCCCAGCGGTCGAGGCGCACGCCGGCCGTCGCGTGGATGTCGGCCCCGAGCGGCTGGCTCCGCTCGGCGAAGAGCCCGGCAAAGGTCTGGCGGCCGCCTGCGAAGCGCTGCTCGTTGAAGGCGCCCCCGGAGTAGAGGAAGTCCTCGCGGGTCTCCCCGCGGACGTCCCGGACATCGGCGCCCACGGTGGTCGAGGCGCCCGCCGCATCCCTCCAGGTGGACGAGCCGGCGATGCCGGCCGCGGTTGCGGGCACGTCGAACTGGTTGCTCGCCGGAGTCTCGGACGAGCGCGAGGTGTTGACCGAGCTGAAAGTCTGCCGGGCGCTCTGGCCCTGCAGGTAGGCGGTCATGGACCAGGCTTCGTCGGGGCTCGTCCGGCCGGACAGGGCCAGGGAGCCGAGCAGCTGCCTGAGGCCATTCTGCTGGTGGGGGGTCCCGTTGTCGCGCCACTCCTCGAAGCGCCGGAGCGTGACCGTGGCGGACACGCCGCTCCCCAGGCCCCCCGACCAGCGGGCGGACTCGAGGTTGTGGCGGCTCGCGGCCGCGACGTCGACGGGGCCGCGGTTCCCGGGGGCCACGAGGACGACCCCATCCGTCGTGAAATCCTGGCCGCGGAGCTCGAGGGTGCCCGGGCCCGCGGCCACGGCCTGCGCGAATTCCGCGCTCCGCGTGCCGAAGTCGGCGACGTCCCCGTCAAGGGCGCCCGCCCCGGGGAGCGCATTCGCCGAGAAGAGCTGGATGACGCCGGCCAGGGCCTCGTTTCCCCAGGCGGAGGCCCCGCCTCCGGGCACGACCTCCGCGCCCGCGAGCGAGTCCACGGGCACCGAGCTCCACGGGACCCAGCCCCCGAAGGGATCGTTCAGCGGGACGCCGTCCAGGAGGACCAGCGAGCGGCTGGCGCCGCTCGGACCCAGGCCGCGGAGCGAGACGCCCTGCGAGGTCGGGTTGGCCGTCAGGCTGTCGTTTCGCCGGAAGAGGCTGAAGTCCGCAAGGCCCCGGAGCGCGCCGTCCACGGTTGGCGACACGCCGTCCGCGAACGCGCCGGCGGGGAGGACCTCCACCGTGAACGGCACCTGAGACTGCGGCTCGGCCGCGCGGGTGGCGCTCACGGTGAGCGGATCCATGACCTGAACCTGCCCGAAGGCGGGAGTTAGGACGGCAAGGGCCGCCAATGCGGCGAGGGCTCCCAAGGACAGCGACGGTCCGCCGCAAGGGGGAGGCGCAATCGGCGTCGCTGGCTTCGTTGCCCGCGTGACAGGTTCAGGCGGGCGCCGGGCAACCCTAGAGTTCAAGTTGCCGAGGATGTCCGCGAGCCCGGGCATGGGCTCCTAGAGTGGCAACCGGTAGCTTGCCACGATCGTTCTCCCGATCTGGCGACGCCGCTCTGGCACCACGCGTCCGACGGTCTGGGTAAACTTGCGTCGATCCACCCCGTAGAAATATGCGCAGTCGACCAGCGTGGCATGGTCCATACCATCCGCCCCATTCAGGACAACCTCCCGGGCGCGTACGCTCTGCCCGGGTCGCCTCGTGGTGCCGTACAAGACATTGATTTTCGCCACCCTTGGGTCGATGCACAACTCCTCCGGAGAGATGATGACGGCGGGGTGCTCGTCGCGGTCGTCCGGGTTTATCCGCACCTTCACGACGTCCCACTGATGGGGTTGAGCGATCACAGGTGGGGCTTGTCGTCCTCGCCGGCCATTGAATTCATAAGGTAGTCGTGCTCGTTCATTTGAAGGGCGCCAAGGGGCAGGTAGTCGATGGGGACGATGGATCTAGCATTCTTTGCCGGACGGATGAATATCCCCCCGTCGCGCTCCTCAACCAGAACCTTCGAGTGAGGCTTCAGTCCCAGTAGTCGGCGCATCGGGGCAGGTAGGACAATCTGACCCTTGCTCGAAAGTGTGGTTTGCATGCATCTTACTTTTTCCTACATGCCCGCTCCTGTCAAGCGGTGGTGCTGGGACCGAGGGCTGCGGTCGGTGACCTTCGCTGCGGAAGTGGACTTTGGCGGGAATCCCCGTTTGGTATGTGGCCTCCCAGGAAGACTCCATGGCGCTTGTCACCCCCTCATCGGCCGCGGAAGACTACGACGTGATCGTCGTCGGGTCCGGGGCGGCCGGGGGGCAGGCGGCCTACACGCTCACGATGGACGGCGCCCGGGTCCTCATGCTCGAGGCGGGCCGCAACTACGACCCGCGGAGCGAGACGCCGATGTTCCAGACGCCGGATGCGGCGCCGCTTCGAGGGATCGGAACCCCGGACAAGTACTTCGGCTTCTTCGACGCCACGGCCGGAGGCGGCTGGACGGTTCCCGGGGAGCCGTACACGAACGCCTCCGCTGAGGAAGACCGCCAATTCATGTGGTACCGGGCGAGGATGCTCGGGGGCCGGACGAACCACTGGGGCCGAATCGCCCTGCGAAACGGTCCCTACGACTTCAAGCCGAGAAGCCGCGACGGACTCGGGTTCGACTGGCCAATCTCCTACGAGGATGTCGCCCCGTACTACGACAAGGTCGAGATGCTGATCGGCGTCTACGGGACCAACGACGGCCTTGAGAACACGCCGGACTCGCCGGAGGGGTGCCTCATGCCGCCGCCGAAGGCCAGGATCGGCGAGCTCCTGGCCCGCCAGCGCGGCCGCAAGCTCGGGATCCCCGTGATCCCCGTCCGGCGGGCCGTCCTCACGCGGCCGCTGGACCACAAGGCGCTCCCGGCCAGGCTCCATCCCGGAAACGCAAAGGCCCAGCGCATCCTTGCCGAGGACATGCAGAACAGGGCCGCGTGCTTCTGGGCCACCTCGTGCGGGCGGGGCTGCTCCATCCGCGCGAACTACCAGTCGACGACCGTCCACCTGCCGCCGGCGATGGCGACCGGAAACCTCGACCTCGTCGTGAACGCGATGGCGCGCGAGGTCACGGTCGGGCCGTCGGGCAAGGCGACCGGGGTCACCTACATCGACAAGGCGACCGGAAAGGAGCACCACGCGAAGGCGAGGGTGGTGGTCCTCGCGGCGAGCTCCTGCGAGACCGTGCGCCTCCTGCTCACGTCGAGGAGCAGCCGGTTCCCGAACGGGCTCGGAAACTCGGCCGGCCTGGTCGGCAAGTACATCATGGACACGGTCGGGGCCAGCTGGGGCGGCCAGATCCCGCTCCTTGAGAACCTTCCGCCGCACAACGAGGACGGCGCGGGGGGCCTGCACGTCTACGCACCCTGGTGGCTCTACAAGGAGCAGCGGGCGGGCGCGCTCGGCTTCGCGCGCGGCTACCACGTGGAATTCGGGACGGGCAAGGGGATGCCGGGCTACCCGCCCCACCTGCCGGACGCGGGCGGGCGCACGAGCTTTGGGCCGGGCATGAAGGAGGAGGCCCGGCGCTACTACGGCTCCGAAGTCACGTTCACGGGCCGCGGGGAGATGATCCCGAACGAGGATTCGTTCTGCGACCTGGACCCGGCGGTGGTCGACAAGTGGGGGGTCCCGGTCCTGCGCTTCCATTGGAAGTGGTCCGAGCACGAGACCCGCCAGGTCGCGCACATGCAGCGCACGTTCGCCGACTGGATCGAGGCCATGGGCGGGACGAACCGGCAGAGGCCCGACGCCGACGGGAGGAAGGCGATCCAGAACGGCGGCTTCATTATCCATGAGGTGGGGGGCGCCCTCATGGGCTCCGACGCATCGCGTTCGGTCACGAATTCCTGGGCGCAGACTTGGGACGTGAAGAACGTCTTCATCGCCGACGGCGCGGTCTTCGC
>CAYQOH010000167.1:0-6005 GCA_964419075.1 uncultured Opitutaceae bacterium
CCGCGCCGGGGGTTGCCCTCGGCCTCTGCGCTGCGCTCACCCTGCGGGCCCAGACAGCCCCGGACGCCTCGACCAAGGCCCCGGGTGCCGACGACAACAGCCCGCAGGTCCTTGAACGGTTCGTCGTCACGGGCTCGAACATCGCCTCGGCGGACACGGCGCTCGCCGTGCCGCTTTCCGTCGTCGGCCAGCAGCAAATCCAGGACGGCGGCGTGCAGACCAACGCCCTGGACATCTTGCGCAAGATCTCGCCGAGCATCTCCGGCATCGGAAGCGAGAACGCGAACATCCAGTCGGGCACGACGCTCGGGGGCTCCTCGCTCCTCATCCACGGCCTGCCGGCCCTCGTCCTCGTCAACGGGAGGCGTGTGGCCTACGACCCGGCGGACGCCTCGAACTCGACCTCGGAGTTCGTCGACCTGAACATGATCCCGGTTGCGGCGATAGAGCGGATCGAGGTGGTGACCGGCGGCGCCTCGGCCATCTACGGGTCCGACGCGGTGGGCGGCGTCGTCAACGTGATCCTCAGGAAGGACTACAACGGATGGGAGGCGAACGTCCACTTCGGCTACAGCGACAACAACGGCCATTACGCCGAACGCATCGGCTCGATCGTCGGCGGCGTCAGCAACGGAAGGACCTCGGTGACCCTCTCGGCCGAGTACTCGCAGACCGACCCCATCACGTTCGCGAACCGGCCCTACACGAACCCCTACTACGCGACGACCTACTACCCGGGGATCATCGACATCTACAACGCCTCCAGCGGAAACGACGAGTTCTACCGCCTGTCGGCCGGGCACAACGCGCCCCCGGGCGGCGCGGCCTACACGATCGACCAGCTGGTCTCGATGGGCTACTACACGGACCTGGGGAGCGCCAACAGCGCCTCGGTCATCCAGAAGGTCGAGGAGGGCTTCAACCTGGCCAGCAAGCAGGCGCTGCAGCAGAGGAACAAGCGCCAGAGCGCAACGGTCGACTTTGAGCACCATGTGTTCGGCGACTCGCTGGTGTTCTTCGGCGACGTGATCTACAGCCACACGGTCACCGACAGCTCGCTCAACGCGCAGCCCGACTTCCCCTACGTCTCGACGCCGGACGCCGACCTGATCGAGTACGGCGTGACCCCTCCCGTCTTCGGGACGGAGTACGTCCCGGTCACGGCGCCCGGCAATCCGTTCTCCGAGTCCTTCATCGACCAGGGCGTCAGCGACGGCTCGGCCGGCAACGGCGTCCTTGCGCACACGCGGTTCGTCCAGTACCCGAGGCTCTTTGAGAACGACTCGACCCTCTACAGGGTGGAAGGGGGCTTGCGCGGAAAGATCAACGACGACTTCTCGTGGGAGATGGGCGCCGACATCAACCGCTATGAGCTCCACTACACGAACTCGAACCTCCTGGACCTGAACGCCTTCATCGGGGCGCTCTCCTCGGGCCTGCTCAACCCCTTCGCCCTCACCCAGGCCCCCGGGGTCCTCCCGGGCAACATCCTCGGCACCGCGTTCGTGAACTATGTCAGCACCCTGAACACCTATGACGCGGTCCTGCGCGGCTCGCTCTTCGACCTGCCGGCGGGCAAGGTCAGGTTCGCCGCGGGTGGCAGCATCACCCGGGAGAACCTGACGGCGGTGCCCGACCTCAACACCGCTGACAAGGGCTGGGTCGACTCGCCGACGGTGCTTCCCTTCAACCAGAACCGGCGGGTTGAGGCCGGGTTCGCGGAGGTGGAGGTCCCGGTGCTTTCCCGGGCCCCCTACGCCTACTCGCTCGATGTCGACGTCGCGGGCCGGTACGAGAACTACTCGGGCATCGGCAGCTCGAGCGTCCCCAAGGTCGATCTGAAGTACCAGCCGTTCGACGACCAGCTCACATTCCGGGCGAGCGCGGGCAGGTCGTTCATCGCCCCGACGCTGTACGCCCTCTATGGACCCGTCACCTCGGGCTCTTCCGAGAGCATCACCTACACCGGGGCGAACGGCACCACCTACAACCAGGTCCAGTTCCAGTCCGTCAGCGGCTCGAATCCCGCCCTGAAGCCGTCGAAGTCGACGACGTGGACGGCAGGCTTCGTGTACTCCCCGAGGAAGCTCGGCAACCTGACGCTGACCGTCGACTACTACCAGACCGTGCAGCACGGCGAGGTCGGCTTCGTCGACGAGGGCACGATCATCCAGAACGTGGAGAACCTGGGCGCGGCCTCCGCCTACGCGAACGACATCCACTTCGGCAGCGCGACGGGGCCCGGGCCGTCCGGCAACACGCCGGGGCAGATCAGCAGCAAGCCGCTCAGCAACGTGTACATCCTCGCCCCGTACGTGAACCTCGGGGCGACGTCGATCAAGGGGATCGACGCGTCCCTGGAGTACCTGGTGAAGACCGCGGCGCACGGCGAGTTCCAGTTCACCGCGGAGGGCACGTTCTACAGCAGCTACCTCCTGCAGATCCTCCCGTCCGAGAACTATTACCAGTACGCGGGCACCGCGTCGGGCAACGCCTTCGCCAACGCCGTGGGGACGCTGCCGAGGTGGCGGACCTACCTGACCGCCGACTGGAAATTCCGCGGTCTGGACCTCCTTGCGGGCTACACCTTTGTGCCGACCGTCGCCGACATCGGCTCCGGCGGCTCCAACGCGACCCCCGCGGTGCGCATCCCGTCCTTCCAGCAGCTCGATCTCGGAATCGGCTACAGCTTCTCGGCGCTCAAGCTGAACCGCTGGCTGGACAACCTGACGCTCAGGGTAGGCGTGAACAACGCGTTCGACTACATGCCGCCCGCCGCTCCCGGCGGCATCTTCGGCACGCAGTCGGACATCGCCACGTACAACGGCGCCATCGGCCGGATGTACTACGCCGAGGCCCGGTACAAGTTCTAGAGGGACCGAGTCCCGCGGGCCACGCCGCAAAGATCGGGCTCGCAGCAGGCGGCTCCGGTTGGCATTCCCCTGCGCCATGAGAAAGCTCGTTCTTCTCTACGCTGCTGCGCTGGCCCCGGGGCCAGCGCACGGCGCGCCGGCCGCCGGGGCGGCCTCCCCCGCGCCGTACTGCATCGTGTTCCTGCGGCCGGACCCGGCGCGCCTGCCTATGTCCAGGGAGGAGGGGCGCCGCATCATGGGCGCGCACATGGCCAACATACAGGGGATGGCCGACCGGGGAATACTTTCCGCCGCCGGGCCCATGGACGACAGGCCCACGACGATCAGCGGGATCTTCGTGCTCATGTCCGGGTCCCTGGACGAGGCCCGCCGGATCGCCTCGATGGATCCCACCGTAGTCGCAAGGCGAAACACGATCGATGTGCACGCGTGGCGCGGCCCCCCGGGGATCGGTGAGGCGTATTTCGCCCGAGCAAAGGAGCGCCCTGGGGACGAGCCCGTGATGAACGGTCACGCGTTCTGCATCGTGTCACGCGGACCGGCCTGGAAGGACGGTCCCGGGCCGCTCGACGAGCACGCGAGGTTTGTAGAGACGCTGCGCGCGCGCGGCATGCTTGCCGCCGCCGGCCCGGTCGTGAGTGATCCGGACCTCCTGGCGATCGTCATCTTCAAGACGCCGTCGGTCGTCGACGCGAAGACCATCCTGGGGGATGACCCGCCGGTGCGAGCCGGGCTGTTCTCCGTCGAATACCACCAGTGGTGGACGGCAGACCGTGTCCTCCCCTGGTGAGCGGGACATAGTCCGCACCCGGCTTGTTTTGCTGCCGGGGATGGTTGCTTCCCCAAAAAAGGAAGGATAGGCTCTCCATCCTCACCTTACGTGCCATGAACAACGTCGAGGAAATCAAGCGACTGGCCTCGCCGGCCCCAAGGCCCCAGTCGCTCGCGTGGGACGGCTCAACGCTCTGGATGGGCTCGCGGGAGACCAAGCGCATCTATGGAATAAACCCGGCGACGTGGACGGTCGGCTGGGAGTCGGCGGCGCCCGGCACGCCATGGGGCATGACCGCGATCGAGGACGAGCTCCGCGTCCTGTGCGGCGAGACGGCGGACGACAACCGGATCATCCGGCGCTGCATCCCGTGGAGGGGGTTTGACGGGAAGTTCGGGATCCCGTGCCCGGATGACACCGGCTCCCAGCTGGGCTATGACGGCCACCGGCTGCACGTCAGCCAATGGTATCCTAAGAAGGTGCTCGCACTCGGAACCGAGGGGCAGGTCGAGAGTGTGATCCATGTGCCGCACGGGATCTGCGGGCAGGTCTTCGTCGACGGATTCATCTACCTCGCAACGACCGACGACGAGGAGAAGGGCGAATATTGGCTCACCCGCGTGGACCTGCGCCCCGAGACGCCGAGGATCGAGGACCTCGCGCGCATCCCGTTCGCGGCCCGCGCCCTCGCCTTCGACGGCGTGCGGTTCTGGAGCAATCACCGCGAGAAGGACCAGATCGTGTCGTTTGCGCGTCCGGACTGACCGCCTCCAGGCGGGCGGGTCTTGAAACGCATCATGGCCGGGGAATCCTTTCCGATCGGCATTCGTCGAAATAGACGTTGAGAGAATCGTTGCGGGTGCCGCGCTGTTCCCCCGGGCAGGTCGAGCTGACCTGCCGTTCGGCGCCTGTCGGTGCGCAATGCGGCTATCCCCCCCAGGCAACGGGGACAATTGACCAGGGCCTTGTCGTCGCAACTGAGCGACAGCAGCGGGCGCGCCTTGAGTCCATCCGCACGGCACGGGCAGCTCATACAGCTTTGCCGACTGAAGGGGTGCCCGTGCCGGTTTGTGGCAGGATCTTGGGTTGCCTCGCGTTCTGCCGCTTAGGGATGGGCTGGAGGCTGCAAGGTCGCTCGTCGTTCTTTTTGGGACGGGGTGGCACGCTTTCAGGAACCGCGGGGCGCTTTATTTGTCATTGGCCCCCAGCGGCTGCGGGACCAGACTCCCGCGCAACACTATGCGCGTCCTCATCGTCGACGACGAACCCTCGATTCGAAGGACGACCCGGATCGCCGTCGAGTCCTCGGGCCATGCCGCGGCAGAGGCGCCCAACGCGGCCAAGGCCGTCAAGGCGGCCGAGACGGAGGGCTTTGACGCCGTCTTCCTGGACCTGAAGCTGGGCGCGGACGACGGGCTCGAGGTGCTCGGGCGCCTCATGAAGCTGCGCCCGGCGCCGGCCGTCATCCTGTTCACGGCGTACGCCAACATCGCTACCGCGGTCGAGGCGATGCGCCGCGGGGCCTTCGACTTCATCCCCAAGCCGTTCACCCCCGACCAGATCCGCGCGGTCCTCGCCAAGGTCGCCAAGGCCCATTCCATGGAGCTCAGGGTCCAGGCGCTGGAGAGCGACCTGGCCTCCGGGGCCCCCCCGGTCGACCTCGAATCCGCCGAGCCCGCGATGCAGCGTGCGCTTCAGGTCGCGTTCAAGGCGGCCGAGACCCATGCGAACATCCTTATTCTGGGCCTCAGCGGCACGGGAAAGAGCATCCTCGCGCGCGAGATCCACAAGCGGAGCGCCCGCGCCGAGGCCGCCTTCGTCACGGTCAACTGCCCGAGCCTCTCGAAGGAGCTCTTCGAGAGCGAGCTCTTCGGGCACGCCCGGGGCTCCTTTACCGGCGCGGTCAATGAGACCTCGGGAAAGGTCGCCGCGGCGGACGGCGGGACCCTCTTTCTGGACGAGATTGGCGAGATGCCGCAGGAGATCCAGCCCAAGCTCCTGAGGCTCCTCCAGGAGCGCGAGTATGAGCGCGTCGGCGAGGCGGTCCCGCGGAGGGCGGACGTCCGGGTCATCGCCGCGACGAACCGCGACCTTGCGGCCGAGGTCAAGGCGGGCCGCTTCCGCGAGGACCTTTTCTACCGGCTCAACGTGATCGCCGTGACGCTGCCGGGGCTGCGCGACCGGCCGGCCGACCTGAGGCGCCTGGCCGACAGCGCGCTCAGGTACTTCGGTACCCGCGCGGGCAAGGGCGACATCAGGTTTTCGCAGGCCGTGTCCGACGCGCTGGCCGGCTACGCGTGGCCGGGGAACCTCCGCGAGCTCCGCAACGTGATCGAGCGGGCGGTCATCCTCGCGCCGGG
>CAYQOH010000168.1:0-5983 GCA_964419075.1 uncultured Opitutaceae bacterium
TTGTTGCCAGGTTATGGCCCGGTTCCTCGAAAGAGGAGCCGGGCCTCCTTTTTTTCGGGGTGCGGGGAGCGCATTTGGCTTTATCGGGCGGGCGGCCCCGTTAGTTAACACAAGCCCCGTGAACCGAAACCGACCCTCCCCCGTGCCTGGGGCCGCGCGCTTGCTGGCGGCGCTTGCGCTCGCCCTGCAGGCGCTCCGGATGGGAGCCGGGGACTACGACCTCACCCGGACGAAACCCGTCCCGGACGGCCAGCAGATCCCGGTAGGGGACTTCTTCAGGCCCGCCCTGGTGCAGGAGCCGAAGCTCAACCGCGCGGGGACCGAGATCGCCGCGGTCGTCACCGCGGGCGAGGACCACCACCTCCTCCTGGTCTACGACGTGAAGCGCCGGACGTACGGCATGGTCGGGGGAAACGGGGACTACGACATCAACCAGATCCGGTGGCTGAGCGACACAAGGCTCGTCTATGAGGTGTCGGCCCAGAAGCTCTATGGAATCGGGCTCTACGCGACCAACGTGGGGGATTTGGACAACACCTACCCGCTGCTCCAATACTGGGGCGCCCGCATCATCGACGTTCCGCGGAAGGACCCCCTAGGACCGCTCGTCTGGACAAGCTGGAACGGGCTGGAGCCGGCGGGCGGTGACATGGGGGCCGCGATCGTGAATTCGAGCCCGCTTTCCCGGGGCAAGGGCGTGAACCTGCTTCTCGCCAACAACGAGGCCCTGTGGGCGAACATCCAGCCGACCCGCGAGAACAACGACCTGCATATTCTGGGGCGCTTCCCCAAGCCCGCACAGGGACGCACGATCGGCTACATGGCCGACAAGGATGGGAACCTGGAGTTCGCAACGACGGCCGAGGAGGCGCGCGTCGCGCTCTTGCGCCTGGAGCAGGACCGGTGGGTCCCTTGCCCGGTGGACATGGACCACGGCGCCGTCTTCGGGGTCGGCAACAAGCCGGGCGAACTCATTGCCCGGGCGCCTCACCAGGAGGGGAAGCCCCGGCCGCTCCAGTTCCTGGACTCCGTGACCGGAAAGTACGGCGAGGTCCTCGTGGACGACAAGGGATACGACTTCGTCGGGTGGGCAAACCGGGACCCGGTTTCCGGGGAGATCATCGGGGCGGTGGCCCAGCGGGAGGGCCCGCATCAGGTGTGGTTCAGCGAGGCCTACCGCAAGTACCAGGACCTTCTGAACCGCTCCTTCCCGGGGCTCGTGGTCAGGATCCTGGGGAGCAACGACGCCCAGAGCCTCTTTCTGGTCGTCACATATTCCGACCGGCAGCCGGCACGCTACTCCTGGGTGGACTTCGAGAGGCACGCAGCCGGCCTGTTCAAGGACTCCGCCCCCTGGATCGACCCGAAGCGCATGCAGCCGGAGAGCATCATCCGTTTCAAGACAAGGGACGGCCGCCAGCTGGACGCCTACCTGACGCTTCCCCCGGGGGCGTCCCGCGAGCACCCGGTGCCGCTGGTCGTGCTTCCTCACGGGGGGCCGTTCGTCAGGGACAACTGGGGCTTTGACGGCGAGGCGCAGTTCCTGGCGAGCCGGGGCTATGCCGTCCTGAAGCCCAACTACCGGGGGTCGCCGGGCTACGACTGGATGTTCCCCGAGACGGACCAGTGGGACTTCGTGAAGATGAGCCACGACGTGGTCGACGCCACCCGGGCGATGCTGGAGAGCGGGCTCGTCGACCCCGGCCGGGTGGCGATGATGGGGGCCTCCTTCGGGGGCTACCTCTCGCTGAAGGGGATCGTGGACGAGCCCTCGATGTACCGCTGCGCGGTGCTCGTGTCGGGGGTGTACGACTGGGCGCAGCTGATCAAGGACAAGAAGTACGACTACACCCAGTTCGGGAGCCCGGAATACGGCTTCCTCATGCACCGCCTGGGCGACCCGCGAAGGGACGTGGAGAAGTTCGACGAGATCGCCCCGGTCCGCCACATCGACCGGGTGAAGGTGCCGGTGTTCGTCTCCCATGGCAAAGATGACGACAACGTCGACGTGGGGCAGGCGACCCGCCTGGTCTCGGAGCTCGAGAAATACAACGTCCCGCACGAGTCCTACATCGTGGGCTCCGAGGGCCACGGCATGTACTACTTCAGCAACCGCCTGGAGCAATATACGAGGATCGAGGCCTTTCTCGCAAAGTACCTGAAGCCGCCCGCAGGGTCGCCCTAGGCGTGAAGTCTCAAGAGGTTGTTCCCGTTTCCGAAGGCGAGGGCCCCGACCTGGCAGGCCCCGTCGGGAGGCTTAGGGCGGCGGTGTACCCGGGGCGCCGATAAGCCATGAAGAAAGTCTCCGTCGTCCGAAACTACATCGTCCTGCCCTGCTGCCTGCTCCTGCTCAACCTCTGCGTGGGCCTCGTGAGCTACAAGGCCAAGGTCCTCGGCGACCCCCTGGTGCAGGTGGCGGCCATCATGGCCATGGTCCTCTTCGGCGGCTCCCTGGTGGGCGTCGTCCTGTCGCCGGCGATCGAGGCACTGGTCGGGAGCCTGCACCGCGGCAGCCGGCGGCGCTGGGGCGAACTGGGCGAGGTCGTGTTCCTCGCGGCGCTGGGGGCCCTCGTCTACTGGCTCTACTACCGCATGTACATCATGGGCCCGGAGTCCCTGCTGCCGGCGGGCTGGCGCAACCCGAGGCACTGACGCCTCCCGGGGCGGCTACACCGCCGGGAACGAATCGGTCGCCTCGGTGATGTGGGCGCGGCTGCGCTCGGCGTGCCGGATCCAGCGCCTCGATGTCCACCGGCGGTACATGAGGAGGCCCCGCAGCCACTCGTCCGAGAGGAGCGCGACCCAGACACCGACGAGGCCGAGGCCGAGCTTCAGGCCGAGGAGCCACGCAAGCGGCACCATGACGCACCACATCGAGAGGACCGCCATCTGGATCGGGAAGCCGACGTCTCCCGTCGCGCGCAGCGAGCTGATGACGATCACGTTGAAGACGCGGCCGGGCTCGGTGATGACGGCGATCCGCAGCAGGAGGGCGCCTCCGGCGATGATCGCGGCATCGTGCGTGAAGCGGGAGAGGAGGAAGGGCCCCATCGCGGCGACGACCGCCATGGTGCAGGTGACGACGAGGAGCCCGGTCCTAAGGCTCCTCAGCAGCCGGTGGTACGCCTCCTCGAACATCCCCGCGCCGACCAGGTGGCCGATGATGATCTCGGTGCCGAGCCCGATCGAGAAGCTGAACAGCATGGCGAGGCGCTGGATCTGGAGGGCGTAGGACTGGATCGCGAGGCTCTGGCTGCCCATCCGCGCGACGAAGGTCGTGACCGTCATGAAGGCGGTCCAGTAGCAGAGCTGCTCGCCCGCGGCGGGAAGGCCGATGTGGAGGATCCGCCGCACCCTCGAGAACGAGATGGAGAAGAAGTCGAGCACGCGCAGCCGCAGGTGGATGCGGTAGTCGAGCAGCATCCAGAGGGCGACGCAGGCGACGCAGCGGCTGAAGATGCCCGAGAGGGCGACGCCGAGGACGCCGAGCTGCGGGCACCCGAGGAGCCCGAAGAGCGTGATGCAGTTGCCGGCGACGTTGAGGACGTTCTGGCCGAGGGTGACCAGCATCGCGTCCCTCGTGTGGCGGTGGGCGCGAAGCGTCGCGGCGATCGAGATGTTCATGGACTCCATGAAGAGCGTGCCCCCCATGAGGGTCAGGAAGGGGAGCCCGTACTGCATGAGGCCGACGGGCAGCTGCATCGCCCGCAGCATCGGGAACGCGAGGAAGTAGACCGCCGCGCTGAAGGCGCCCCCGAGCCAGGTGTTCACCGCGATCGCGTTCGTCGCGATCCGGTCGGCGCCCGCCCGGTCCCTCGCCCCCAGGTGGTGGGTGATGACGACGCTCGTGCCGATGCCGATGAAGTTGAAGGCGAGCATGAAGAGCACGATGACCTGGTTGGCGACGCCGAGGGCCGCCACGGCCCCGTCGGAGACGTGGCTCACCATGAACGTGTCGACCGTTCCGATGAGGACCCGCAGCGTCTGCTCGACGAAGATCGGCCAGGCCGTTCCGAGGAGGCTGAGCCTGGCTGGGGGAGGTTTCGTCATGCGGGGTGGGCCGCCAGCATACGCGAGCGCCGGTGCGTGGAGTCAACCCGTCGCCGGGGCCTTCCGCCGGCCGGAAGGGGGCACTTGTGCTCCGGGGGGAAACCGTGCACGTTCCCGCAACGCCTGTCCGCCCCGACGAACTCCTTCTCGGGCATCGCCGGCTCCACACCCTATGAAGACCTCAAGACTGTTCCTTTTCGCGGCGATGATCGCGCCCCTGTGCCGGGCCGACGACGGCCTCGCCCTCGCGGCCAAGTACCTGGACCTCACGGGAACCCCCGCGTTCCTCCAGCTAGGCTTCGAGAGCGGCATCAAGTCCTCCCTCGACCGGATGCGGGCGCAGGGCGCCCCGGCCGAGCTCGTGGACTCGATCCAGAGCGAGGCCCACGGGTTCTTCCTCGCGAACTTCAAGTGGGACGAGGTGAAGCCGAAGCTTGCCAAGCTCTACGCCGACACCTTCACGGAGGCGGAGCTGAAGGAGATCGACGCCTTCTACGAGACGGCCGCCGGGCAGAAGGCCGTCGCCAAGCTGCCGAACCTGATGCAGGAGGGCAGCCAGATCGCCATGAGCGGCGTGCAGGCGAAGATGCCGGAGTTCCAGCAGCGCGTGGCCGCGATGATCCAGAGCTACAAGAGCAAGCAGGCCGCGGCGGCGCAGACGCCGGCCCCCGGGGCCATCACGGTGCCGGCCGTGCCCACGAAGTAGGCGGGCCCCTTCCTGCCACGGGGAGCATGACGGGAGCGGTCTTCCAGGACGGCGGGACAAAGCGGGCGGGCGCGCCGGGGCGCGCCCTTCGCCGATGAGGGGATTTTCGGGCCTCCTCCCGTCGGGAGCGTTCGGGCCGCTGGCCGTCGTCTTCTGGCTCCTGCAGCTCGGGCTCATCGTCCACGTGCTGCGGACGGGCCGGCCGTACTGGTGGATATGGATCCTCTTTGTCGCGCCGCTCGTCGGCGGGATCGCCTACGCCCTCGTCGAGCTCGCCCCCGACCTCAGGGGGGCCCGCGGCCTGCTGGCCGGGCTCAAGCCGAGGGCGTGGCGCATCGCCGACCGCCGCCGCCTGCTTGAGGAGACCGACACGGTAAAGAACCGCCTGGCCCTGGCCGCCGAGCTCGCCGCCGCCGGAATGGCGGCCGAGGCCCACGAGGTCGCGGCCCCCTGCCTCTCCGGCGTCTTCCGCGACGACGCCCGCACGCTGGTCGCGGTGGCGCGCTTCAAGGCGGGCATCTCCGCGTACGCGGACGCCCTCGCGCTCCTCGCCCGGGTGGACACGACCGGCGACCGGATGCTCGAGATTGACCTCGGCCTGCTGCGGGGCCAGTGCCTCGCTGGCCTCGGGCGCCTCCCGGAGGCCGAGAGGGCCTACGCCGGCGTGCGCGACCGCTGTTTCGGGGAGGCGGTGAGGGCGGGCCTCGCGCTCGTCTACGAGCAGACGGGCCGCCAGGGCGAGGCCGACGGGATCTGGGCG
The DNA here is from genome assembly GCA_964419075.1 of uncultured Opitutaceae bacterium. Taxonomy (GTDB): domain Bacteria; phylum Verrucomicrobiota; class Verrucomicrobiia; order Opitutales; family Opitutaceae; genus Palsa-1447. The sequence continues at coordinate 5,517 of CAYQOH010000168.1, forward strand.
GACATCCGGGCGAAGTACCGGACGACGAGCCCCGCCTGGCGGCGCTCCGAGCGGAAATGGTTCACGCTCGCCAAGGCCCGGGCGAGGCGGGGCTGAGGCGTCCTACTTCAGGAGCATCTCCTTCACGGTCCTGCCGGCCGGGATCATGGGAAGGACGTGCTCGGTGTAGGGGACGACGACGTCGAGGACAAAGGGCCCGTCGTAGTCGAGCATCTCCTGGATGGCGGCGCGCAGCTCGCCCTTCTTGATCACGCGCCGGCCCTTCACGCCGAATCCCTCCGCGATCTTCACGAAGTCCGGGTAGAGCGCGTCCGGGTTGTCCGGGCTCCCGACGTTGTTCTCGTCGCCGAGGATCGTGTTGCCCCGGACGCTCCCGTAGAAGCGGTCCTCCCACTGGACGACCATGCCGAGATGCTGGTTGTTGAGGATCATCGCCTTCGCCGCGATCTTCTCGATGTGCGCGGTCG
>CAYQOH010000169.1:0-5971 GCA_964419075.1 uncultured Opitutaceae bacterium
GGGCGGAACCCGGCAATTGGGGTTTGCGTCCTCCCGAGGCCCGCGGAGACGCTGCTTTCCCATGGTGCGCCGCCTTATGTACCTAGCTGCGGGCGTTCTCTTGGTCGCAGGCTGCGGGAAGCACGAGACTGCCGTCGAGAAGGGCAACCGCGAACAGGTCCTTCACGTGGGCAACAAGGACGAGCCGGCCGACTTGGATCCCCAGATCAACACCGCGATCTCGACGGGTACGATCCTGCAGGCGCTCTTCCAGGGACTCGTGGAATATGGCAATGACGGCGAGACCCTGCTGCCGGGAGCGGCCGAGCGCTGGGAGGTGTCGCCCGACGGGTTGCGGCTCGTGTTCCATCTCCGGGAGAACGCGAAGTGGTCGAACGGTGCGCCCCTGACCGCGACGGACTTCCGCGACTCGTTCCTGAGGCTCCTGGACCCCCAGGTGGGCTGCGAGAACGCGGGCTATGCATTCCCGATCACTGGGGCCCGGGACTTCCTGCTGGGACGCAGCGCCGACCCCGAAAAGGTCGGGATTCGGGCCCCGGATGCCGGCACGCTCGTGATCCGGCTCGACCACCCCGCGCCGTACCTCCTGAAGCTCCTGGCACGGGACCCCTTCTATCCCGTCTACATGCCCTCGCTTGACGCCAACGGGGGACGGCGCCAGCGCGGGGGGCCCTGGACGCGCCCGGGCGCCCTCGTCAGCAACGGCCCCTTCCGGCTCCTGGAATGGCGGCCGAACGTCTACGTGCGCGTCGGGGCGAATCCGCACTTCTGGGACGCCGGCCGCGTGAGGCTGCGCGAGGTCCGCTTCTATCCCACCGACGACGAGGGGGCGGAGGAGCGGGCCTTCCGGACGGGCCAGCTGCACCTCACCTACCGCCTGCCAAGGGCCAAGGTCCCCGTCTACGAGAAGGAGCGCCCCGGCGAGCTGCACGTCCTCAAGAGCCTGCGGAGCAACTTCCTTACGTTCAACGTGTCCCGGGCTCCCTTCACGGACGGGCGCGTCCGCCGGGCCTTCTCGCTGGCGGTCGACCGGCAGAAGCTCGTGAGCGCCGTTCTCGGCAGGTTGGGCACGCCGGCCTTCTCGTTGGTCCGCCCCGGCACCGGGGGGTTCGACCCGCCCGCGGTGTTCGCATTCGACCCCGGCGTCGCCGCGAAACTGCTCGCCGAGGCGGGATACCCCGGGGGGAGGGGCCTGCCGCCGGTCGAGCTCACGCTCAACGGCAACACGGGCACCACCCTCGAGGTGGCCGAGGTGATCCAGCGGATGTGGGCCGAGAACCTCGGCGTCCGCGCCGCCGTGCGCCCCGTCGAGTTCAAGGCCTACCTCAACATCGAGCGGGAGAGGCAGTTCCAGGTCCTGCTCGAGGGGTACTCGTACATTCCCGATCCGCGCGACATGCTCGAGGGCGTGGTGACCGGCGACCCCAACAACGACGCCGGGTCGAGCGACGCGGACTTCGACCGCGTCTTCGCGGCGTCCGACCAGACCACTGACGAGGCCCGGCGAAGGGAGGCCTTCGCGACGCTCGAGGCCATCAACGCCCGCGAGGCCTATTTCGCGCCGGTCTTCTACACCAACCAGGGGCTCCTCATTAGCCCGAGCGTTCGCGGCTGGCGCGACAACGGGTTGTCCGTCATAGATTGGCGCGAGCTCCACCTGGAGCCGTAGGAAACCCCATGCGCGCACTTCGCAGCCTTGTTGCAGCCGCGGCCGTCCTTGCCGGCCTGCCGGCGCTTTGCGCGGCCGATGGCAGGCAGGCCGTCAACCTCGACCGGGGCTGGAGGTTCCTCGCCGGGGACGCGCCGGGCGCCCAGGCGGCGGGATTCGACGACCACGCGTGGCAGCAGGTGAACCTTCCCCACACCTGGAACGCCCTGGACGGGCAGGACGGGGGCGACGATTACCGCCGGGGCGCGGGATGGTACCGGCGGCACCTGGCGCTCGACGGGTCGTTCGCGGGCAGGAGGCTCTACCTGCAGTTCGACGGCGCGAGCCTGATGGCCGACGTCTACGTGAACGGCGCCCGCCTCGGTGGCCACAAGGGCGGCTTCGCCCGCTTTCGGTTCGACGCGACCGGCGTCCTCCACCCGGGGGCGGATAACCTGATCGCGGTGCGGGTGGACAACGGGAGGCTCGGCATTCCGCCGAACGCGGCGGACTTCACGATCTTCGGGGGGCTCTACCGCGACGTCGCGCTGCTCGCAACCGACCCGGTCCAGGTCTCGGCGATGGACATGGGATCGTCGGGCGTCTTCGTGGAGCAGGGGGCCGTCGGCGCCGAGGCGGCGAGCATCATCGTCCGCGCCGAGGTCGAGAACCACACGCCGATGCCGCGGGAGGTGGACATGCAGGTGACGGTTGCCGACGCGTCGGGGACGGTCGTGGCCGGCGCGGACTCGACCTTCAGGGTGCGCCTGGAGCCCAACGGTACGAACGAGGTGGCGAAGCCCCTCGTCATCGGACGGCCGCACCTCTGGGCCGCCCGCACCGATCCTTACCTCTACACGGTTCGGGTCGAGCTCCGGCCGGTCGCGGGTAGCGGTGCCAAGGCCGTCCTGTCGGACGCGGTCGAGCAGCCGCTGGGGCTGAGGTCCTTCACGGTCGACCCCGACCGGGGCTTCATCCTGAACGGGAGGTACCTGGACCTCTATGGGTTCAACCGGCACCAGGACTGGCCGGGCCAGGGATGGGCGATCTCGGATGCCGAGGAGGCGGAGGACTTTGCGCTCATGCTGGATTCGGGCGCGACGGCGGTGCGCGTGTCGCACTACCAGCAGTCCGACTCGTGGTACGGCCGCTGCGACCGGGCCGGCCTCGTGGCATGGGCCGAGATCCCCTCGTGGGGGCAGGGCCTGGCGACCCCGGAATACCTCGAGAGCGCCAAGCAGCAGCTGCGCGAGCTCATCCGGCAGAACTTCAACCACCCGTCCATCTGCTTCTGGGGCGTGGGCAACGAGACCTCGGGGCCCGCCTCCGAGGCCGTGATCGAGGCGCTGACCGAGGTCGTGCGCGAGGAGGACCCTTCGCGGCTGTCCACCTACGCGTCGAACCACGACAACGCCGACCCGAAGAACTGGCACACGGACGTCGTGGCGTTCAACCGGTACTTCGGCTGGTATGGCGGGCAGCTCCCCGATTTTGCGCGCTGGCTCGACACGACCCGCGCCGACTACCCCCGCGCGCGGTTCGGGATCAGCGAATTTGGGGCGGGCGCGAGCGTCGTCCAGCATGAGGAGAATCCGTCGCGGCCGACGGCCGGCGGCCCGTTCCATCCCGAGGAGTACCAGAACCTCTGCCATGAGGCCTACTGGGCGGCGCTCAGGGACCGGCCGTACGTGTGGGCGAAGTTCATCTGGTGCCTCCACGACTTCGCGTCGGACGGGCGCGACGAGGGCGACCACCCCGGGCGAAACGACAAGGGACTCGTGACGTACGACCGCAAGGTGAGGAAGGATGCGTTCTATTTCTACAAGGCCAACTGGAGCGCCGCCCCCGTGCTCCACATCGCAGGCCGCCGGTTCACCGAGCGGACCGAGCCGGTCACCGAGATCAAGGTGTACTCGAACGCCCCGGAGGTGACGCTTGAGCTGAACGGCCGGTCGCTCGGCGCGGTGGCGGACCCGAAGGGCGACCGGGTGTTCCGCTGGCCGGCCGTCACGCTGTCCAGGGGCCAGAACCGGGTGACCGCGACGGCCCATTTTGGCGCGTCCGAGGCGACGGATTCGTGCGTCTGGACATTAGCCACGCGCTAATCGCGCGCGTCAGAGAAAACCTTCTTGCGCGACCTTGGCGGTACGGTACTTTGGGATGGTTTTTGCCCTAATTCCGCCATGGTTTCAGCCAACACCGACCTGACCTACAATAGCAAGATCGAGGGGGACGTCATCGTCTCGCGGGCGGACGCGGTGATCAACTGGATCCGCAGCAGTTCGATGTGGCCGATGCCCATGGGGCTGGCGTGCTGCGCGATCGAGCTGATGGCGGTTGCGGCGAGCCGCTTTGACATCGCCCGGTTCGGGGCGGAGGTGATGCGGTTCTCCCCCAAGCAGTCGGACGTGATGATCGTGTCGGGCACGGTGACCTACAAGATGTCGTCGGCGGTCCGCAGGATCTACGACCAGATGGCCGAGCCGAAGTGGGTGATCGCGATGGGAGCCTGCGCGAGCACCGGGGGGATGTACCGCAGCTATGCCGTCCTTCAGGGGGTCGACCGGATCCTTCCCGTGGACGTCTATGTGAGCGGGTGCCCGCCCCGGCCGGAGGCGCTCCTGGACGCGCTTGTCAAACTACAGGAGAAGGTGAAGCGGGAGCCGTCCGCGAGCAAACTACTCTCTGCCTGATGTCCGCAGCCTTAGACGCCGTCCAAGCGCTGAAGGCTAGGTGGCCGGGCGCGAGCGATCGCGCCACCCTCGACCACCCCGCGGTCAACGTGCCGGCGTCCGACCTCGTGGCGGCCCTCAGGTCGCTCAAGGAGGACCACGGGTTCGACGTGCTCCAGGACGTCTCGGGCGTCGACTGGGGCGCCGGCTCCTCGCCGCGCTTCACGGTGGTCTACCACGTCTTCTCGACGGTGGGCCATGACTACGTCCGCGTCGCCGCCGACTGCACCGATGCCGTGGCCCCCGAGGTCCCGAGCGCCACGGGCCTTTGGCCCGGGGCCGACTGGCACGAGCGCGAGGCCTTTGACATGTTCGGCATCCGCTTCACCGGCCACCCCGACCTTCGGAGGATCCTGATGTGGGACGGATACCCTCACTTCCCCCTGCGCAAGGACTTCCCGCTCTCGGGGGTCCCGACCGAGCTTCCCGACGCCGAGGTGGTCGCCGAGACCCGGACGGGCGCCATCGCCGCCCCCATGGCCGGCGGGCCGTTCGTGGCCTCGCCCGGCGAGATCAACATGACCGAGGCCGAGCCGCGCGCCAAGGACGAGAGCTGGACCGAGCGCCGACCCAAGCCGGAAGCCTGAACCCGGAGCCGCCATGTCCGTCGAGCACACCATCCCCGATACCGCCGCGAAGCACGCGCAGGGCGGGTTCGAGACGGAGAAGATGTCCATCTCGATGGGCCCGTCTCACCCTTCGACCCACGGCGTCCTGCGGCTTCAGCTTGAGCTTGACGGGGAGGTCGTGACCAAGGCCGACCCGGTCATCGGCTACCTGCACCGCGGCGACGAGAAGATCGCGGAGAACATGACCTACAACCAGTTCGTGCCCTACACGGACCGGCTGGACTACCTCGCCCCGCTGGCGAACAACATGGCGTACGCGATCGCGGTCGAGCGGCTCGCGAAGCTCGAGGTCCCGCCGCGCTGCCAGGCGATCCGCGTGATCACGGCGGAGATGGCGCGGATATCATCCCACCTGATGGGGCTCGGCGCCTTCGGGATCGATGTCGGGGCTTGGACCGTGTTCCTCTACTCGTTCACGGAGCGCGAGAAGCTCTACAAGCTCTTCGAGGAGCTGACCGGGGCCCGGTTCACGACCAGCTACACGCGCATCGGCGGCGTCGCCCGCGACATGCCCCCCGGCTGGACGGACCGGGTGCTCGCCTTCTGCGACCAGTTCCTGCCCCAGCTCGAGGAGATCCTGAGCCTCCTGACGAGGAACAAGATCTTCACGGACCGGACGGCGGGCATCGGGGTCATCTCCGCGCAGGACGCGATCGCCTACGGCCTCACGGGCCCGAACCTGCGCGGGAGCGGCGTGCCGCTCGACTTGCGCAAGGACAGGCCGTACAGCGGCTACGAGCAGTACGACTTTGACGTCCCGGTCGGCACGAGGGGCGACGCCTACGACCGGTACCTGGTCCGCGGCGAGGAGATGCGGCAGTCGGTGCGCATCATCCGGCAGGCGATCGCCCAGCTTCCGGCGGGCAAGTGGTATGCCGAGGACGCCCGGCGCATCTTCGCCCCCCCGAAGGACAAGGTGCTCACCTCCATGGAGGAGCTGATCCAGAACTTCATGATCGTCA
>CAYQOH010000170.1:0-5898 GCA_964419075.1 uncultured Opitutaceae bacterium
CCGGTCACCATGTTGCGCGTGTACTGCACGTGGCCGGGCGTGTCGGCGATGATGAACGCGCGCCTGGCCGTCGCGAAGAAGCGGTACGCGACGTCGATCGTGATCCCCTGCTCCCGCTCGTCGCGGAGCCCGTCGGTCAGCAGGGCGAGGTTCGGCTGGTCGTCCCCGCGCTGTACGGCGACCTCCTCGAGCGCCGCGAGCTGGTCGTCCGGGACCGACTTCGTGTCGTAGAGCAGACGGCCGATGAGGGTCGACTTCCCGTCGTCCACGCTGCCCGCGGTGGTGAAGCGGAGGAGGTCCATCGTTCAGAAGTACCCCGCCCGCTTCCGGTCCTCCATGGCCGAGTCCGAGCGGCGGTCGTCCGCCCTCCCGCCCCGCTCCGTGGTGCGCGAGGCGGCCAGCTCGGCCAGGACCTCGCGGCAGTCGGACGCCGCGCTCGGCACCGCCCCCGTGCAGGTCATGTCCCCGACCGTCCGGAACCGCACCCGCAGGCGCCGGGGCTCTTCCCCCTCGCGCCGGCCGACGCACGGGGCGTCGGCCAGCAGGACCCCCTGGCGCAGGATCACGTCGCGCTCGTGGCTGAAGTAGAGGGACGGCACCTCCAGCCCCTCCCGCTCAATGTAGCGCCAGACGTCCGTCTCGGTCCAGTTCGACAGGGGAAAGACCCTGAAATGCTCCCCGGGGCGCATCCGCCCGTTGAAGAGGTTCCAGATCTCGGGGCGCTGGCTGCGCGGGTCCCACTGGCCGAACTCGTCGCGGTGGGAGAAGAAGCGCTCCTTGGCGCGGGACTTCTCCTCGTCGCGCCGCGCCCCGCCCGCGCAGGCGTCGATGCGGTGCTCGCGCAGGGTGTCGAGGAGCGTCACCGACTGCTGGGCGTTGCGGGAGGCCCCGATCCCGCGCTCCTCGCTGGCGCGGCCGGCCCGGACGGAGTCCTCGACCCGGCCGACGAGCAGGCGGGCGCCCGTGCGGGCGACCAGCGCGTCGCGGAACGCCAGCACCTCCGGGAAGTTGTGGCCCGTGTCGATGTGCAGGAGCGGGAACGGGAGCCTCGCCGGGGCGAAGGCGCGGCGCGCGACGCAAAGGAGCACGACGGAATCCTTGCCGCCGGAGAACAGGAGCGCCGGGCGGCTGAACTGGGCGGCCATCTCGCGCAGCACGTAGGCCGCCTCGTGCTCGAGCGCGTCCAGGTGCGGCAGGTTGTACCCGCTCATCGGCGCGGGGCCCGTCGGGGCCCCCTTTCGGCGCGCGAGACCCCTTCGATTGCAGGTTCAGTCGGATTCACGCGAGGCGGCGATCATGGGGCGGCCGGCGCCGGTTGTCCACCACGGGGGCCGGGGGAAGTAACCGGCCTAATGCGGGTGATTATGCGGCCCGCCGCGAGCGGCCGGCCCTACTTGACCTGCTCCAGCTCCGCCTCGGACATCTCCTTGCGGTCGCCCGAGGCGGTGCGCACGGCGGTCACCTCGTCGGCCGAGACGGCCCCGGCCTTGTTGCCCCACTCCTGGCGGACGTAGGTGAGGACGGCGGCGATCTTCTGGTCGTTCCAGTTGTAGGCGGAATTGGCGACCTTGCCGAAGACGGGCATCGCCGCGGCGTTGAAGACGTGGCCCTGCACGTGGACGTCGCCCTTCAGGCCGTAGAGAACGATGCGCACGACGCGCGACGACGGCCCGTTGACCCACTCGGAGCCCGCGAGCGGAGGGTAGACGCCCGCGACGCCCGCCCCGGTCGGCTGGTGGCAGGTGATGCAGACGTCGCCGTAGGCCTTCTTGCCCACGGCGACCGGGTCCAGCTTGACGGCCACGGGCCCGCCGGCCGCGGGCTTGGCGTTCTCGTCGAAGATGGACGCGCTGTAGTGGCCGGTGTACCGGTTGAGGTACGTTCCCGAGAAGAGGATGAGCGCGCTCAGCGTGAAGAGGATCCCGATCGGGAGCAGCCGGTAGCGGGCTCCGTCGTCCGGGTGGCGGCCGAGCTGGCGCTCGTGCAGGTCGACCAGGGCCTCGTCGCTCAGGGCGGCCTGGTCCACGCGCGGGTCCCTGTCGGTGGGCTCGCTCATGTGGTGCCTCCCGTGGCGGCCGGCGCCGGTGAGGGTGCGGGTGCCGCCGGAGCCGCGGTGGGGCCGGGCGCGGGCGCGGCCTTGGCGGGGGCTGCCGGGGCCGCGGGGGCGGCAGGCGCCGCGGCGGGTGCCGCGGGCGGCGCCCCCTCGGGCGCCGGGGGCGTGAAGGGAGCGGCCTCGGGATACGTGTAGGTCGTCTTGAGGCTCAGCAGGTAGGCGACCAGGGACTCGGCCCTCGGGCTCGGCACAACCTCCCAGCCGGCGGGCGCCTCGAGCGCCCCGGTCAGCTTGAGCGCGTCCTGCGAGGGCTGCGCCCCGGCGCCCAGGCGGCGCCTCTCGAAGAGGAACCGGTAGGACGGCATCCCTTCGGAGCCCGCGTAGAGCAGGCGCAGGAGGTCCTCCGAGTCCGGTGCGGACGGCTTGCGGTCGGCAAGGTTCGTCAGGTCGGGGCCGACGCGCGACCAGCCGAGCTGGGGCGCGGGCTGGTAGATGTAGTCGCGGGCGACGCTCTGGCGGTCCCCCCAGCCCCTTGCCTGGTCGGAGCCGAAGCCCGGCCGGCGCACCTGCTGCGTGTGGCAGGCGTAGCAGCCCAGGTCCCGGTAGACCAGCTGCCCCTGGGCGGCCGCGCCCGGCATCCACTGCGGGTAGGCCGTGGCGTCGGTCTCGTCGTAGAACGGCGCCAGGGCGCCGAGCTGGGCGTTCGAGCCGAGGACGATCCCGGCCCAGGAGAGGGCGAGCGCCGCGAACAGCCCGAAGAAGAAGAGGACGTTGCTCCTCATGGCGCGTGGGCCTCCTGCGCCGGCGGCGCGGCAAAGGCTGCGGGCTCGGAGAGCTTCAGGATCTCGCAGGCCGTGGTGTAGAAGTTGGCGAGGAAGGCGATGTTGCCGAAGAGGAGGATCGCCTGGGCGGCGCTCGCCCCCAGGAGCCAGGGCCTGCTTCCGCGGGTGATCTCCTGGAACGACACGGTGGCGTCGAGGAGGCCGTGGCTTTGGAACGCGTGGGCCCCGAGGAGGGAGGCCAGCAGGAGCACGAGGCCCACGACCGTGAGGACGAGGTGCGCCCGCACGAGGCCCGCCGAGAACCACGCCTTGCCCGTGATGCGCGGAAGCGCGAAGTAGATGCCGCCGAAGAGGAGCGTCGAGGCCGCCCCGTAGAGCGCCAGCTGCTTCTGCGCCTCGTCGAAGTACGTGAACTGCGTGCGCAGCGCGATGCCGTGGAACGAGGTGAGCGCGTCGACCATCGCCCCGAGGACGTAGGCCGACAGGCCGACCGAGATGAACCGCAGCGCGGTCCCGCCCCCGGCGAACGCGCCCCTCAGGTTGAGCAGCACGATGAACGTGTGGAAGAGGAGCAGCGCGCAGGAGACGACCGCCAGCGACGGGATCCACGCCGGCACGGGTCCGCCCAGCAGGTGGCGGCCGCCGGTCAGCCCGCCGACGAAGATGAGGCACCAGAAGCCGAGCGCCGCGAACTCGTAGGACGGGAGGACCCTGCCCGTCACCCGCGGGACCACGTAGTAGGCCGCGGAGAGCGCCAGCGGGGCCAGCCAGAGCGTCCAGGCCGACTGGGCGTACCAGCCGGCGACAATCGGCTGCAGGACGCCGCGCACCGGGGCCGAGAAGAGCATCACGTGGGCGATCGAGAGGATCCAGGGGAAGAGGAAGAGGGCCGCCGCCCCGTACCACTGCGACGCGTACGAGACCTCGCGCAGGCGCCCGCCCCAGGCCAAGAGGCCCGGGACCGCGATCGACGCGTATGAGAAGAACATGAGGAGCTGCACGTAGCGCGGGAGCCCGAGGAGCTCGAAGCCGGTCGCGTCGCCGACGGCGATCCCGACAAGCGCCCCGAACACCGCGAGGTTCCAGAACACCGCCCCGCCGAGGGCCCAGACCTGGCCGCGCAGGGGCTCCCCCGCCAGCCTGCCGAGCGCCCAGAGGACGAGCGCGAGGCCGGCGTTGCCGAGCCAGCCGTAGACAAACGCCGTCTCGGCCATCGCGGCGGTGCGCCCGTAGGTGACAAGCGGGCAGCCGGAAAGGAAGGCCGGGGTGTGCAGCTGGATCGATGCGGTGAGGGAGAGGATGCCGGCCACGACGAGCCAGCCGATGCCCTTGACGAGGAGCAGGAGGAGCGGCCAGCGCGACGCGGCGTCCACGGGCGTGTATTCGGGCCGCGCGCTCATCGGGCGCCTCCGTGCTCGAGGACAATGAGCTCCATGGCGCGCTCGAGCGGCAGCTGCACGACGCCCGCCTTCCGGTCGACCCACCCGTAGGCGGCGGCCTGGCCCGCCTGCTTTGCGCGGAGGTCGGCCAGGTACGCCCGTCGAAGCGCCGGCGTGGCCCTCCAGGCGAGGTCCTTCGAGAGGTTCTCCGGGGCCTCGTTCTGGGGGGCGGCGGGGCCGCGGGGCCCGTAGATGCGGACCGAGGCGACCCAGAAGAGCGACAACAGGACGAAGAGGGCGGCGACGGCCGCCAGCGAGACGGGCCTCGGTGCGGGTGGGGTCTCGTCACTCATGGTGGCTGAGGCATTCGCCGATGCGCGGGTCGCGGATCGGGATCAGTTTCGTCGTCGGCAGGCTGCGCAGGTAGGCGGCGATGCAGACGCCGCCGACCCCGACGACCGATGTCGCGGCCCACAGGAGGTTCATCGAGAGGAAGGGCTGCGGGTTGCCCTTCGCGTCCTGGAGCGCCGGCAGGATGTTGTACGAGACGTCGACAAAGATGACGAAGAGCACCAGGTAGGCGATCCGCCGGATGGTCGCGTGGGTCACCTTGTAGCGGTACGAGAGCAGGAGCAGGAACGGCAGCAGGAAGTTTCCGAAGACGAGGAACAGGCTCACGTACCACCAGTCGCCGTACTCGCGGATGTTGTACCAGAAGGTCTCCTCCGGGACGTTGGCGTTCCAGATCAGGAAGTACTGCGAGAACGAGACGTAGGCCCAGAACACCGTGAAGGTGAGCATCAGCTGGCCGATGGCCCAGAGGTGGTCGGTCTTCAGGATCCCCTTGAAGTCGCCGCGGCCGTAGAGCCAGAGCATGATGAGGACGCCGCTCGACAGGGCCCCCCGCATGCAGTTGGCGAAGTACCAGACGCCGTACATGGTCGAGAACCAGTGGTACTCGAGGCTCTTGAACCAGTAGATGGCCCCCGCCGTGAGGGTGAGCGCCACGACCGGGATCCCGAAGCCGGCCGTCTTGCCGTTCATCCGGGTCCACTTCGGGTCGCCGTCCGCGTCCTGCGAGAAGGAGGCCCTGCGCAGGCGCGCCGAGATCCAGATCCACAGGGCGAAGAAGCCGACCGTGACGACCGTGAAGAGCGGCAGGTTGAGGAACGCCTTCTTCTTCACGTAGAGCAGGTCCTCCTTGACGAGGTGGCCCCCCGCGATCTGGTGGTCCGGGTTCATCCAGGGCCAGATGAGGTCGTGGCTGCCGACGTAGGAGGCGGCGAGAAGCGGCAGGAACATGAGGAGAAGCCAGGGGAACGCCGCCACGCCGTGCTCGTACTGGCGGCGCAGGACCGTGGACCAGGAGGCGTCGAAGATGTGGTGGATGAGGATCATCATCAGCATCCCGATCGCGACCGCCGACCAGAAGCCGAGGCCGACCAGCCAGGCGGTCGCGACCGCGTGGGCGCCGGACACCCCGATGCCGAGCGCCGTCACGGCGATGCCGGCAAGTCCGATCCCGAGGGCCTTCGTTGAGTCGGGCTTGCTCATGGGATCCCGAGCTCCCCCTTGTGGTCGTCCGGCACGTCGGACACCGAGCCCGTCTGGGCGCGCTGGAGCGCCCGCACGTAGGCGATCACGGCCCAGCGGTCCGCCGGGGCGAGCTTGTCGGCGTAGGGGT
>CAYQOH010000171.1:0-5879 GCA_964419075.1 uncultured Opitutaceae bacterium
GCAGCGATATTCTCGCAGGGCTTGGAACCCCGATCAGCGTTGATCCAGCCGTCGAGGGCGAGGGAGCTACCTTTCGCGTGACTTTCCCATGCCCGCCATCATAGCCCTCATCACGTCGGACACCGCGCTGGCGGAGTCGTGGGAGCGCCAGCTGCCCGCGGGACGCACCGTGCTCAGGCTGGGCTCGTTCGCGCTGCCGGGCTCCACGCCCTCGGGGTTCGCGGCGGTGGTGATCCTGGACGCCGCGGCGGAGCGGCAGGTTCCCCCGATTCTCGAGCGCTGCCCCACGGTCTTCGTCGGGGAGCCGAGCAGCCATCCCTTCGAGCAGGCGCGCATGGCGGGACGCGCAAGGGTGTACCTCTCCTATGACGAGAGCCGCAGGCGCCTCAATGAATTCATGCCGCTTGTGGAGGAGGTGGCCGAGAAGCACTCGATGCTCAACCTGCTGATGGAGAAGGTGGTGCGGGCCGACGCCTCGAAGCAGGTCTCCCGGTCGTCGGCGCCGTTCGCCCCGGTGGACCCGGCCTGCGAACTCTGGGACTTCCTGGAGGGCGCGGTCGAGAACCTGGAGAACCGGGAGCGGCTGATCGCCGAGTTCCGGCGCGCCGCCCGGCAGATGCTCCGCACCTCGCAGGCGACGTTCTTCTTCCGCTCGGGCGACGTGTTCAAGGCCGACCGGGGGCCGCACGCATTTCCGGCGGACGACGCCGTCGTCGCGTTCTTTGAGCGGCATCCGATTGTGGTCGACGGCTCGATCTGGGAGGGCGCGGCCGACCCGAAGGAGGAGCTCGCGGTGCGCAACCGGATCCTCCAGTGGTCCGCGAGGCTCATCATCCCGGTCCACGAGAACAGCCGGCTGCTCGGCCTGGTGGTCGCCGGCGTCCGCGACGACGGGCAGGCCTACGATGAGCAGGACAGGGCGCGGGCCGTGTATTTCGCGCGCCTGATCCGCCAGTTCGTCTCCAAGTCCGCGGAGATGGCTCGCCTGAGCGCGCTGTCCAGCCAGAGCGCGCTCGCGGCCAGGTATCTCCCGCACGCGCTGCTTCTCGGCCCCGGCGAGGACCCGCCGGCGCGCGTGCCGGTCGTCGTGCGCGATCTGGTGGGCCGCGTCAGGCACCTGCGCGAGGGCTGCCGCGTCGCGCCGTCGGAGGGCCAGCCCTTCCGGGCCAACGCGGGGGTGATCGAGGAGACGGGCGGCGTTTGGGTGTCCTGGGAGGAGGCGAGCGCGGAGATGCACCGGGCCGCCGAGCGGCACATGGCGGACCGCAGGGAGCTGCTCCGCGAGCTCGGCCTCACGCTCAGTCACGAGTTTGGCAACTCGCTGGTCTCCCTGGCGCTCCTCAAACAGTTGCCCGCGCAGGAGGTCATCCCGGCGCCGCTCCTCGAAACCCTGCGCTCCGAGATCTCCCGCCTCGAGAAGCTGAACCGCAACATCGGGCTCATGCAGAACCTTCACGAGTGCGTGCCGGAAAGCGCCGACATCCGGGAGGTGGCGCGCGCGGTGGGCCACGCGTGCTCGCTCAAGGTGGAGACGGGACCCGACCCCGTGCTCATGCAGGTCGCCAAGGGCCTCGTGGAGTTCGCGCTGCGCATGCTTGTCGAGACGGTCTCCGAGAACCGCACCGGCGGCACGGCGCAAGGGCTGAAGCTGCAGGTCCGCTCCACCGGGGCGGGCCCGGACCAGACGGCGCTCATCTCGCTGGAGGGCGCGGGCCTCGAGCTCGAGGGGATCCTGCCGGAGCCAGTCGAGAATGGGGTCCCGAACCAGGGGCGCCTCGGCGTCCTTCTGGCCAAGGAGATTATCCGCATGCACCACGGCGACATCCACGCGGGGCCGGGAATGGACGGCACGGAGATCCTGGTCTCGCTGCGCAGCCTCTGAGGCGGGCCGCCCAACCGGAACCCTACCCCCGTGCCGATGGAAAGCCTTGCCGAGACCGTGGCCCAGTGGGCGGCCCGGACCCCCTCGGTGAGCGGGCTCACGCTCTTCGGATCGCGCGCGCGCGACCCCTCCGACCCCCTGGCTGCGCGAAACACCCGCTCGGACTGGGACTTCCAGGTCATCTCGTCGGATCCCGGGATGTTCAACGGGCCTGCCTGGGCCGAGTCACTCGGGGGCGCCAAGCTTCGCGTCTACGCTCCGAGGATGACGCGGTTCGGCGGGGTCCCGAAGGTGAACGCGCTCTTTGACGGCGCGGAGGCGGACTTTGTCATCATTCCTGCGCGCAGACTCCGTGCGGCGAAGGTCCTGGTCGCGCTCGGGCTCCACCGCCGCGAGGGCTTCCTGAGGCGCGGCCTGCGGGACCTGGCGGTCGTGATTCGCCCGGGCTGGAGGTTCCTGAAGGGCGCCGGGCAATGGGAGGCGTTCTACCGGAAGGTCGTGGCCGAGGTGGACGACCCCAGGCTGGGCGACAGCGATGCCGTGGCCATCGCGAACACCTTTGTGTGCGACTACGTCTGGACGCTGCGCAAGCTCGAGCGCGGCGAGCTGATCGCGGCCCAGCGGATGCTCCACCGCGAGCTCGCCGAGACGAACCTGCGGCTCGTCCACGAGCTCAGGCTGCGGCGCGGCGAGCGTTCATTTCCCGAGGGCCGCCGCATTGAGCAGGCGGGCGCCACGGCGGGGTTGCCGGATCTTGCGGTGAGCGCGCGCTGCGACGAAGGGGAGCTGCGGGCGGGGGCGGCCGGCGCGGCCGAGACGCTCCGTGCCCTCATGAAGTCCCTTGTAGGCGGATCGTGGAGCTGGCCGATCGATACGGGATAGGCCTTAGCGCCTCGGCGAGGCGCGAAGGGCCGCGCAAGTCGTTGGCATGTGATCGCGCGGCGGCCCGGTCGCATTGATCCGCTTGCGTTTTGCGCGAACAAATTCACTATAAACCGCTTCCATAACTCCGAAATGCCGGCAGACCATAACCTCGAGCAGCACGCAGCAAGAATCGAAAACGCCATCCGCGACGCGAAGGCCCTGATGTCAAAGAAGGTGAAGGGCGTGCCCTTCAATGAATTCGACGTTCGCGGTCACCTCTATGATCTCGCACACAAGCTCGCCCCTAACGCGCGCCACGTCGAGATCGACACGATCAAGGCCTGGATCGAGCCGAAGCACGGGGAGCGCTCCATGGACGTGGCGGCCGGGAGCGGGTTCCTGACCAAGTACCTCTACCAGTGGACGTCCGTGCCCGCGATCGCGGTCGACCCGAGCCATGCTCAGCTCGTCGCGCTGCGCAGGAACGCACCGCACGCGACGATCCTGCACGGCTATCCGGACGATCCCCGGACGTTTGTTAAGTTCGCGGACGGGTGCATCGATTTCGCGACCAGCCTCGGGGGCATCCACCATGTGGTGAACCAGCACGAGATGTTCGGCAACGTGGCCCGGGTGCTGAGGAAGGGCGGCCGCTTCGTTTTCGCCGACGTCTGCGCGGAGACGACCCTGTCGCGCCACTTCGACGAGGTTGTGACCCGAAAATGCCTGACCGGTCACACCGCGAAGTGGCTGAGCAAGAGCCGGGTCGTCGAGCTGACACAGGGCCTCCCGGTCGCAGTCAGGAGGATGGCGGTCGAGGACGTCTTCATGAAGTTCGCGTCCGAGACGGAAATGTACCTCTTCTTCAAGGGCCTCCACGCCTACGATCAGCCGATGGACGAGGTGGTCAGGGACCTGAACGAGGTCCTGGGGCGGGCCGACAGGAACGGGGAGGTCTGGCTCAAGTGGCCGCTGCTCTTCGTCGACCTGGAGAAGACCGCCTGAGCGTCGTCCGTTGATCGGGGGCCGGCCGGCCTCGGCGGGGGTGCCGGTTCCCCCGTCGGCATGCCTGCGCACGCCGGCCGCCGCGCTAGCCCGACTGGAAGATCTCCGCGATGATGTCCTCCAGCGGGACATCCTCGATCGTGATGTCCGCGACCGGGCCGGTGGCGAGCACCTCCTGGGCCACGGCGACGATGTCCTCGCCTGAGACGCGAAGCGTGAAGGTCCCGTCATCCTCTCGCCGCGTCTCGCCAAACCGGGAGCGCCATGCCTCGGGGAAGGCCGTGTCCTTCGGAATGAACCGCACGATCTTCTTCTTGCTGCCGGACCCCGACTCCAGGCGGTCCAGCGCCCCGTCATAGATCTTCCTGCCCTTGTGGATGACGATCACGCGCTCACAGAGCTCCTTGATGTCGGCCATGTAGTGGCTCGTGAGAATGATCGTCACCTTGTACCTGCGATTGTAGTCGCGCAGGAAGAGCCGAACCGCCCTCTGGGACACGACATCAAGCCCGATCGTGGGCTCGTCCAGGAACAGGACCCTCGGGCGGTGGATGAGCGCGGCGATGAGCTCCATCTTCATCCGCTCGCCGAGCGACAGCTCGCGGACCATGACGTTGAGCTTGTCGCGAATCCCGAGGAGCTCGACCAGTTCGTCGAGGGTCCTCCGGTAGTCCTCCTCCTTCAGCCCGTAGATGGCCTTCAGGAGCGTGAACGATTCGATGGCGGGAAGGTCCCACCAGAGCTGGTTCTTCTGCCCCAGGACGAGCGCGAAGATCCTTCGGTACGCGTTCTCCCTTCGCGTGGGGTCGAAGCCCGCGACACGCGCGGTCCCCGACGTCGGGAAGATGAGGCCCGACAGCATCTTGAGCGTCGTCGTCTTGCCGGCGCCGTTCGGGCCGAGGAAGCCCACGAACTCACCCTCGGCGATCGAGAAGGTGACGTCCTTTGCCGCGGCGGTCTCGTCGTACTGCCGGCTGAAGAGCCCCTTAACGCCGCCCCAGAACCCCGGCTGCTTCTTGTAGGTTCGAAAGATCCTGGTGAGGTTCTTGACTTCGATCACGTTGCCCATGACGAGAGCACAAAACCGGTGTCAGATCGAACCCAGCTTCGAGAAATCAAGCACCGTGTGGCTGATGAATCCCGCCTCGAGCGCCGCACGGTCGGTGAGGGGCGCCTCGGGGGACGTGTCCCTGCCGATCTTGAACACGAAGCGGTGCGTGCCGTCCTCGGCCTGCGGGCTGAAGAGCCCGGGGAACATGACCCGCGCGGGCACGGTGCGGCGCATCTCGGACTCCGCGGTGCAGGGAAATGGGAAGTTCAGGTTGTGGACGATGAAGCTCAGGGGCGGCGTCCGGCCAGCCAGGGCCGGGGCGATTCGGGCGCCGTGCCTGGCCGAGGACTTGAGGAGGGCGAGGAGGTCGGGCTCGGGGCACCCGCCGCTTGCCTTGAGCTTGTCGTACATGGCGACCGAGAGGCTCTGCGAGAGCGCAACGGCGGGAAGCCCGTGGAGCGCGCCCTCGCACGCGCCGGCGACCGTCCCGCTGCCAAGGATGAAGCCAAGTCCGGCGTTAAGGCCGACGTTGATGCCGCTCAGGACCGCCTCCGGCTTCTCGGGGAGCAGGTGGTCGATCGCGATGTTGACGCTGTCGCTCGGCGTGCCGTCGACCACCCACGTCGGGCAGCCGAGGCCCCAGTCGGCCATCGTGGAATGCACCGGCCGGTGGCGGGACTTTGAGGCCCCGGTCCAGCTCTGCTCAACCTTCGGGGCCGCGACAAAGACCTGGTGGCCCGCGAGGACCAGCTCGCGGACCAGCTCATGGAGAAAGACGGACTCGATGCCGTCGTCGTTCGTGACCAGCAGTCTCACCCGTCAGGATTGAGCAGGCTCCGAGGAGGGGGCGCCCTCGCCCGGCTTCTGCGACTCCATCTCCTTCATGGCGGCCTTGCGGGAAAGGCGGACCTTTCCGGAGCGCTCGTCGACGCCGATGCACTTGACCCAGATCATCTCGCCCATCTTCACGACGTCCTCGGTGCGGCGTACGCGGAAGTCGGCGAGCTCCGAGATGTGCACGAGCCCCTCCTTGCCGGGGGTGCACTCGACGAAGCAGCCGAAGTCCTTGATGCCGGT
>CAYQOH010000172.1:0-5840 GCA_964419075.1 uncultured Opitutaceae bacterium
CGTCCTGGTAGGCGGGCGGGGTGCCCGGCTTCGGCGCCACGGGGTCGCCCGTGACGGGGTCGAAGCCCCCCACGCCGTGGAACTTCTCGGGCGAGTTGAGGGCCGCATCCAGGCCCTTGCCCTTCATCGTGATCACGTGGATCAGGACCGGGATGTCACTCTGCTTGGCGAACTCGAGGTTCTTCTGGAGCTCGTCCAGGTTGTGGCCGTCGATGGGGCCTATGTAGCGGAGTCCGAACTTCTCGAATAGGCTCGAATTCACGAAGAAGTCCTTGGTCTCGCGCTTCCACTTGACCCACAGCTGGTTCATCTCGTGGCCGTGGGGCAGCCCCATGAAGAACTTCTCAAGGTCGTGGTGGATGCGGTTGTACGTCGTGCTGGTGCTCAGGCGGTTGAGGTACTTCGCCATCGCGCCCACGTTGCGGGCGATCGACCACTGGTTGTCATTGAGCACGACGATGAGGCGCTTGGTCGAGGTGACGACGTTGTTGAGCGCCTCGAGCGTGATGCCGCACGTGAACGAGGCGTCGCCGCAGACCGCGACCACGTGCTCGCCCGTTCCCCTGAGGTCGCGCGCGGTGGCCATCCCGAGCGCCGAGCTGAGCGCCGTGCCGGCGTGCCCCGCGCCGAAGGCGTCGTGGGGGCTCTCGGGGCGGTAGAGGAAGCCGCTGGCGCCGCCGCTGCGGCGAAGCTTGCGGAAGAATTCCCCGCCGCGGCCCGTCAGCAGCTTGTGGACGTACCCCTGGTGCGCGACGTCGAACACGAACGAGTCGCGGGGTGTGTCGAACACGCGGTGGAGCGCGATCGTGAGCTCGACGACCCCGAGGTTCGGCCCGACATGGCCCCCCTGCGTCGCAGTGACCGAGATGATCTCGTCCCGGATCTCCTGGGCGAGGCGCGGGAGGTCGGCCGGGGCCAGGGCCTTCACGTCGGCCGGTCCCCGGATGGAGTCGAGGAGTCGGGGCTCGGCGTCCTTCATTCGCCCGGGCGCTCCGTCTCAAACTTCGTGAACGCCACGCCGTTCCTGTCCTTCTTCAGCTGCTCGATCTTGAGCTCCGCCTCCTTGAGCCGGGCTTCGCAGTGCTTTAGCAACTTGTTCCCCTCTTCAAACTTAGAAAGGAGTTCCGCCAGTGGGACCTCGCCCGATTCCATGGACTCGACGATGGTCTCAAGCTTGGTGAGGGCCGATTCGAAAGAAAGCTTCACTTCCTTGGTTTCCACGGTCTCCAAGATTGGTGCGCACCCCCCGCATTTCAACCTATCTTTGGCGGGGGGACCGCCGTCCGGCCGGGGCCTATTTCCCCGCCGCGACCGTAACCGGTACGGTCACCTCGCCGCTGCCGTAGCCCTTCAGAAACAGGCTGCCGGCTCCGGGCTTGCCGCCCTCGATAGGCACCGACGCCGTCGTCTGGCCCTCCGGCACGATGACCTCCGGCATGATCACGCTCTCGGGCACATCGGTGGTGACGTCAAGAAGGAGCCCGCCGGCGGGCGCCGGGTGCGAGATCGTGAAGGTGACGGTCTGCTTCTGCCCCGGGGCGAGCGTAAGGGCGGCCGGGTCCACCGTGACGTCGCTTGAGTCGATCCGGAACGAGCCGACCACGGAGTTGCCCGCGGCGCTCGACAGCGTGACCTTGTAGGTCCTGCCTGGGGCGAGCGCCGGAACGAAGAACCCGAGCGAGGTGGGGGACTCGAAGACCGTGCGCACGGCCACGCCGTCAAAGCCGATCAGGTCCTGAGGCGTGAAGCCGCGTCCGAGGACGCCGATCCTCGCGCCCACGGGCCCGCGGTTGACTTCGAGGGAGAGGACATACCGCCGGACGATGCTCGCCTTGGCCACCTCGGTGTAGGCCTCCCGGGGCGCGGCCATGCCGTTGCCCTCGGTCGAGTAGTTCACGAGGAAGTAGTAGCCGATGGAGTCCTGGCCCGTCGGGAGCTTGTAGTCGAACTCGTAGATCCCGGGCACCGAGTCGCTCTTCTTCATGTCGTGGCTCGCGGCGCCGACGACGACGTGGGGGACGATGCTGTCCGGCACGACCGTCGTCGACTTGGGCGTGACGCGCAGCGTGAACGTATAGATGCCGGACGGGTTCTCCGGCAGAGACGACGGCGTGAGGTTCGTCAGGCTCATCGTGGCGCAGCCGCACAGCAGCATCGTGGCGAGTGCCGCACCGGAGGCGGGCAGGAATTGTCTCGCGAAGGAAATTCGTTTGAGGTCCATTTGGGTGATATTAATGAGGGCTGTCGCCGCAGAGGAGCAAGCCAAAGCTGAGCGCCCCGAACCGCTCGGGCTTTACGTCCACGTGCCGTTCTGCGCCTCCACCTGCGACTTCTGCGCCTTCTACCAGGTCAGTCCGACCGCCGAATCGGTGAAGAGTTTCATCAATCGCCTGTCGGCGGAGGCCGGTCTCGTCGGCTGGAACAGGCCCCTGTCGACCGTCTTCTGGGGAGGGGGGACCCCGGGGCTCCTCTCGCCCGCCGACCTGGGGCGGGTGGCGGAGGTCGTCCACGGCCTGCCCGGGGGAGCGGCGCCCGCGGAATGGACGGTCGAGCTCGCGCCCTCCTCGGTGACCCCAGAGCGGCTGGCGGTGCTCCGGTCGGCGGGAGTCACCCGGGTCTCGCTCGGGGTCCAGAGCTTCAGGCCGGCGCTCCTGGAGGCCCTGGGCAGGGCCCATACCCGGGAGCGGGTGTACCGCGCCTATGAGCGCGTCCGCGCCGCCGGCTTTGCCAGCGTGAACCTGGACCTCATGTTCGCGCTTCCCGGCCAGACCGCCTCCGAATGGGAGGCCGACATCGACGAGGCGGTGGCGCTCGCGCCCGACCACATCTCGACGTATTGCCTCACCTTCGAGGAGGACACCGCCCTGTGGGTGAAGCTGTCGCAGGGCAGGGTGCGCCTGGACGCGGAGAACGAGGCGCGGATGTACGAGCGCACGTGGGAGCGGCTGGGCGCGGCGGGTTTTGCGCAGTACGAGATCTCAAACTTCGCCCGCCCGGGGCACGCGTGCGCCCACAACCTCAACACCTGGAGGATGGGCGAATGGGTCGGCCTCGGGCCGTCGGCGGCGTCGCAGATGGAGGGGTGGCGGGGGGCCAACATTGCGGACCTTTCCAAGTGGGCCGACCTGGTCGGGCGGGGAGAGCGGATGACCGAGGACCGGACGGCGCTCTCGGCGGCGCTCCTCGCCGAGGACGCCCTGGTCTTCGGGCTTCGGATGAACGCGGGGGTGGACCTCGCGCCGCTGCGCGCGCGCAGCCCGGACGCCCCGTGGGCGAGGGTCGACGCGCTCATCGACAGGCTCGCCGCCGAGGGCCTGGCCGCGCGCGACGGCTCCCGGGTCCTCCTCGGGGCGAGGGGCCGGCTCCTCGCCGACTCGGTCGGATCGGAGATCATGGTCGCCTTCGGGCAACCCGCGGCGGCCGTCGCCTGCTGAGCTTCGGCTAAGCGGCCGCCTGCTTGCCGGCGACGTGGGCGAAGAACGCGTCGCGGCGTGAGCGTGCGACCCCCAGGTCCTTGGTCCCTAGCGAGCGGCGGATCCGCTCCTTCGTGAACGGGGTCGGGTGCACCGTATAGTGGAGGAACCAGGTCCCGTGGTTGTTCCAGAGGTGGTGGTTGGGGTTGTCCGCGGCGATGCGGATCCCGGCGTGTTCGGCGGTGCGGGTCATGGTGCGTGATTTTCGTTGTGGATTTGATCGCGCAGCAGGGCTGAAAGCAAAAGACCGACCTCGGCATCAGGTCGGTCATCGCTTTCGGGAGCGTTTTGGTTCGAGGCCTTTTGGGCCCCGCACATCCGGGCTTTCGCCCGTTCCACCGTGGCCGCTCCCGGCCCGGTTGGCAGAACCGGCTTTTTGAGGGCCGGTTCGTTCCTGATGCGGCGGGAATCATGAAAATCGCGGCCCGTCCGTCCAGAGTTTTTTTCCGATTAGGGCTTGGTTTATTGCAACTCGTTGGTTATCAGTTTGAAATCATACGCTCCAAAGTGGAACCATAGATGCCCACGCTCCGGGTCACAGTCGCCGTCATCACCTTCAACCGCTCCCGGTTCCTCAGGGAGACCCTCGCCGGGCTTGTGCGCCAGGACTATCCTGCCGGCTGCTGGGAGTTCCTGGTGATCGACAACAACTCGACGGATGACACCCGCGCCGTCGTGGCCTCCTTCCTTGCGGCCACCCCGTCGCCGCGCTGGATCCTCGAGGAGCGCCCGGGCCTTGACCACGGTCGCAACCGCGCGATCGACGAGGCCCGCGGCGACGTGATCGCCCTCGTGGACGACGATATCCTCATGGAGCCCGGCTGGCTGGCGCAGCTCGTCGCCCCGTTCTCGGGGCAGCCGCCCCCCCCGGTGGGCGTGGTCGGCGGCGAGGTGGTCCCTATCTTCCCCGACGGTCTGCCCGACTGGCTCAAGGGCGCCCACCGCCCGCTCAAGTTCCGGGGGGACCCGGGACCCCTGCCGGCCGGCCAGGCGCCGATGGGCGCCAACTTCGCCTTCCCGAAGTGGGTGTTCGAGCGCTTCGGCGGGTTTGACACGCAACTGGACCGCAAGGGTGCCGCGCTTTTTGGCGGCGGGGACAGCGAGATGATCCGGCGGATCCGCGCCGGCGGACTCGAGGTGTGGTTCGTGCCCGGGGCGAGGGTCCTGCACCAGATCCCGGCCGCCAGGCTCACGCTTCGCTACGCCCTGCGTCACGCGTTCGACTCCGCCCGGTCCCGCGTGGTCGACGGCGTGCGCGACCGGCGCGAGTCGCGCCGCTCGCCCGTTGCGTTCCTGGCGTCACGCGCCGTCGGCAGCGCCTTCAAGCTGGCCGGCTTCCTCGTTATCAGCGGGGCCTGTTTCGTCGTCTTCAGCCGGGGGCGGGCCAAGCGGGCGCTCGTCCGGGCATGGCGCTGTTGCGGATACCTGTATCAAATCGCTCGCTCCGGCGCCGGAAAGATCTGAGCCTTCCGTGCTGAGCCCCGCCATGGCGTCCCCACCCCCGGTATCCGTCTTCATCCTCTCGAGGAACGAGGAGCAGAAGATCGGCCCGGCCCTCGAGAGCGTCTCCTGGGCCGCGGAGGTCGTCGTGATCGACTCGTTCAGCACGGACAGGACCGTCGAGATCGCCACGGCACGCGGCGCACGGGTCGTCCAGGTGGAGTTCAGGAGGTTCGGCGAGCTGCGCCAGGCCGGGATCGAGCACACGACGCAGCCGTGGATCTTCAGCCTCGATGCCGACGAGCGCTGCACGCCCGAGGCGAGGGACGAGATCCTGCGGATCGTCGCCGACGCGGCCTCGGCCGACGCCTACCTCGTGCCCCGCAGGAACATCCTCCTCGGCCGGGAGATCCGACACAGCGGCTGGTTCCCGGATTACCGCCAGCCCCAGCTGTTCAGGCGGGGCCGCATGACGTACTCCGCGTCGGACGAGGTGCACGAGGGCTGGGAGCTTGACGGCCGCCTTGGGCGGATGAGGAGCCCGATCGTCCAGATTCCCTACCGGACGCTGTCCGAGGCGATTGCGAAGATGGACCGCTACACGACGCTCGGGGTCGCCAAGCAGGAGCGCCTCGGCGCGCAGGCGGGCTATGCCCAGGCCTATTTCCGGGCCTCATGGGCCTTCTTCAGGGCCTACGTCCTCCAGCTCGGGTTCCTGGACGGCGGGCCCGGACTGGTCATCGCCGTCCTGCGCTTCGAGAACTCGTTCTACAAGCACGCGAAGCTCCTCGAGCACCGGCTCCCGCGCCGGGACGGCGCCTAGCTGAGCGCGACGCCCTTGGCCTTCGCGGCCCGGATGAGCGCGTCGGCCATGTCCGACGGCGTCACGGCGACCTCGATCCCGCACTCCTTGAGGATGGCGATCTT
>CAYQOH010000173.1:0-5822 GCA_964419075.1 uncultured Opitutaceae bacterium
CCGCCCCAGATGCCGACCATGATGAAGGTCGGGATGAGCGCCATCTCGTGGAACAGGTAGAAGAAGAAGATGTCCACGCTCGCGAACATCCCCATGAGGCCCGCCTGCATGACCAGGAGCAGCGCGAGGTACGTCTTCATCCGCTCGGCCCCGGACTGGATCGCGTAGAGGCCCGCCGCGAGGCCCACGGTTCCCGCCAGCACGAAGAGCGGCAGCGAAATCCCGTTGAGCCCAAGCTTCAGCCCGATGCCGAAGCCGTCGAGGCCGGTGGAGTAGCTCGAAAGGAACGCGTAGCCGTGGGACTCCTTCGCCGCCTCCCCGAAGCTCCACCACGCCCAGAGGGCCGTGAGCGCGGGGACCGCGAATCCCGCGTAGGCGAGCTTCATGACCCATCGCTTCGGCAGGCCGAGCACGATCGCGACCGCGAGGGAGAGCGGGGCGGCGACCGAAAGCAGGAGGGGATCGAGGGTCAGGTTGCTCATCGCGTGTTTCAGAGGACCCCGGCGGCGAAGGCCCAGAGGATCACGACACCGCCCAGGAACCAGTAGACGTAGTTGCTGAGGCGGCCCGTGTGGAGGGAGCGCGCGCCGAAGCCCGCGATCTCCGCGGCGCCGGCCAGGCCGCGGACGACGGCGCCCGCCAGCCCGACGATGTCCAGGAAGTTGAGGACCATCGCCGCGCGCTGCTGGATCTTCGCGACATAATAGTCGTAGGCCAGGTCGAATGACGCCCGAAGCGACGCCAGGAAGCCGAAGACAGCCGGGAACTTCCGGTCGAGCGCGTCGGCTCCGTCCGTCGAGTAGAACCGCAGCGCGGCGCCCGCGCCGACCGCCAGCACAACCAGGCTTGTCGTCAGGACGACCGCTTGGGCCGTGCCGGACGCCTCGGGGACCCGCGAGAGCACGCCGTCGAACGCCCGCGGATAGAGGCCCCGGTACCCGCCGACCACCGAGAGGGCCGCGAGCAGGACGAGCGGCGACGTCAGCGAGAACCCGCCCTCGTGTGCGTGCTCCGCGGGCTCGCTCCTCGCCTCACCGAGGAAGACGATCTTCCAGAGGCGGAGCATGTAGAAGGCGGTCAGGACCGCGGTCAGCGCGAGCACCGCGAAGACCGCAGGGTTGCCTTCGTACGCAAGCGCGAGGATGGCGTCCTTCGAGAAGAAGCCCGCGAGGAACGGGACGCCGGCGATCGCGGCGACCGCGACCGTGAACGTCCAGAACGTGAGCGGCATCCTGAGCCTGAGCCCCCCCATCCTGAAGATGTCCTGCTCGTGGTGGCAGGCGACGATCACGGAGCCCGACCCGAGGAACAGGAGCGCCTTGAAGAAGGCGTGGGTCGTCAGGTGGAACATGGCTGCGCCGACCGAGCCCAGCCCGAACGC
The DNA here is from genome assembly GCA_964419075.1 of uncultured Opitutaceae bacterium. Classification (GTDB taxonomy): domain Bacteria; phylum Verrucomicrobiota; class Verrucomicrobiia; order Opitutales; family Opitutaceae; genus Palsa-1447. The sequence goes on from CAYQOH010000173.1 coordinate 1,382, forward strand.
CGCGACCATGTAGCCGAGCTGCGAGAGCGTCGAGTAGGCGAGCACCTTCTTGATGTCGCGCTGCGTGACGGCGCAGAGGGCCGCGTAGAGGGCGGTGAGCGTCCCCACCCAAGCGATGACCTCCGAGGCCGGAGGGACCATCAGGACGTTGATGCGGCACAGCATGTAGACGCCCGCGGCCACCATCGTCGCCGCGTGGATCAGCGCCGACACCGGAGTCGGGCCCTCCATCGCGTCGGGCAGCCACACCTGGAGGGGAAGCTGCGCCGACTTGCCGACCGCGCCGCAGAAGAGGAGCAGCGGGATCAGCCTGCTGTAGACCGCGTGCGCCGCCCCGGGCCCCCCGCCGAGGCCCGAGAGGCTGACCGTCCCGTTCGTCCAGTAGCACAGGATGATCCCCAGCAGGAAGCCGAAGTCCCCCACCCGGTTCACGATGAAGGCCTTCTTCGCGGCGTCCGCCGCGGACTGCCTCGCGTTCCAGTGGCCGATGAGGAAATAGGAGCTGAACCCCACGAGCTCCCAGAAGATGAACATCATGAACAGGTTGTCCGCGAGGACGATCCCGGTCATCGAGAACATGAAGATTGAGAGTCCCCCGAAGTAGCGCGACCTGGCGGAGTCCTCGCGCATGTAGCCGAGCGAAAACACGTGCACGCACAGCCCGATGACGCCGACGACGCAGAGCATGAGCGCCGCAAGGTCGTCGTACTTGAACCCGAGGCGGACGGAGAAGGAGCCGAAGCGCAGCCATTCGAGGGACTCGTCGATAGGCGCGCCGCCGGACGCGAGCCGGACGGCGCCGGCGAAGACCAGCGCGGCCGCGGCGACCGACACCGCGGACGCGAGGGCCGGCCTCTTCCCCAGGAACAGCGTGATCAGCGCGGCCGATCCGAGCGGCGCCAAGAGGACGAGGAGTGCGGTGTGAAGGGGCGTCATCGGCTCCGGGTCAGTGCTTGAGGGAGTTGAGCTCGTCCACCTGGACCGTCTGGCGCGCGCGGAAGAGCGCGACGATGATCGCCAGGCCCACGGCCACCTCGGCGGCCGCCACGGTCAGGATGAAGAACACGAACACATCGCCGTCCTCCGTGCCGTTGAACCTCGAGAATGCAACGAGCGCGAGGGTCGCCGCCACCAGCATGAGCTCGAGGCACATGTAGATGACGAGGGTGTTGCGGCGCACCAGCACGCCGAGGAACCCCACGGCGAAGAGCGCGGCGCTCAGCATCAGGTAGGCCTCGAGGTGGGGCGTCATCGGGGATCCTCCGGCTCCGCCACGCGCCGGCTCAGGACGATCACCCCGAGCATCGCGATCAGCAGGAGAAAGCCCATCACCTGCACCGGCAGCAGGTACGTCGTGAAGAGGTGGTAGGCATACAGCTTGAGCGACGAGCCGACCGAATGGCCCACGGGCGCCGCGTCGGCGAGCCTGCCGCGCACGGCGAGCAGGTCGAGGCCGGTGATGAGGAGCGCCGCGGCGACGACCCCCGCCACAATGCTCGCGCCCCGGGGGCGCCAGGGCTGGCCGCCCTGCATGTCGAGCAGCATGATGATGAAGAGGAAGAGCGCGACGACCGCGCCCGCGTAGACGAGGATCAGGACAAACGCCAGGAGGTAGGCGTGGAGCTGCACGAAGAGGCCCGCGATCCCCGCCAGGCACAGGAGCAGGCACATCGCCCCGTTGACCGCGTTCTTGCTCAGCACGACGCCCAGGGCGCAGGCGAGCGTGAAGACCGAGAGGGCTGTGAAGGCGAGCTGCTCCATCGCTTGAACCCTCTAGTGCCGCCCCCCGGCGCGCTCCTCGGCGGCCTTCTTCACGTCCCACTTGAGGTGCGGGTCGGGGAGCGTGCCGCCGAGCTCGTAGAGGCGGTCCTTGTGGTTCACCATCTCCGAGCGGCTGTAGCCCGACGTCGAGTACTGCGTCTGCAGGACGATCGCCTCCTCCGGGCAGACCTCCTCGCAGAGGCCGCAGTAGATGCACCGCAGCATGTCGATGTCGAAGGCCTGCGGGGCCTTCTCGACGTGGTCGACTCCGGCCCCCTCGGCGACCGAGCCCGGGATGATGCGAATCGCCTTCGGCGGGCACACGAACTCGCAGAGCTGGCACGACACGCACTTCTCGCGGCCGTGCGGATCCATGACGAGCGTCGGCACCCCCCGGTAACCCGGCGGGATCGCGGGCCGCTCCTCCGGATACTCCATCGTCTCCGCGGGGCGCAGGAAGTGCTTAATGGTCGTCATCATCCCGCCGAGGATCTGCGGCAGGTAGGCGCGCTCCGCCAGGGTCAGGGTCTTTCGTTGGACTTGGATGACGGCCATGGCGCTCTTGGTTTATCCCTGCAGGAAGTAAATCCCTACCGCGTAAGCAATAAGGTTGGCGATGGAAAGGGGAAGCAGCTTCTGCCAGCCGATCCTCATCACCTGGTCGTAGCGGAAGCGCGGGACCGTCCAGCGCACCCACATGAACACGAAGATGGTCGCGAGGACCTTCGCGACGAAGATCGCGATCGAGACGAGCCCCACCGTGAGCGGGTGGAGCCAGAACCCCCACCCCGTCGCGTGGTGGAGCCCTCCCATGAGGGCGGAGAGGGGCAGCCACGGCAGGAGGTTCCAGCCGCCGAGGAACAGGAGCGAGAAGACCGCGGAGCCGACGATCATGTTGGCATACTCCGCGACGAAGAAGAGCGACCACTTGAACGCGCCGTACTCGGTGTGGAATCCCCCCACCAGGTCGGCCTCGGACTCGGGCATGTCAAAGGGCTGGCGGTTGGTCTCCGCGAAGAGCGCGACGGCGAAGATCAGCGCCGAGACGGGCATCGTGAAGAGGAACCACGCGCCGGCCCAGCCCGAGGTCCCGCTCTGGAACGCCACGACCCGGGCGAGGCTGAGCGAGCCGCTCGAGCCGGGCTCGTTCACCCAGAGGAACACGGGAAGCACGGAGAGCGTCATCGAGAGCTCGTAGGAGATCAGCTGCGCCGAGGCGCGGACGCCGCCCAGGAACGGGTACTTGGAGTTCGAGGCCCATCCCGCCAGGATCAGCGAATAGATGCCGAGCGACGCCACCGCGAAGACGGCCAGGATCCCGATGTCCACGTTGGCCAGCATGAGCGGGACCACCCCGCCCTCGGGACCGAGGTAGGCGCCGAACGGGACCACGGTGACGGTCGTGAACGCGGGCACCATCGCGATGACGGGCGCCAGGGTGTAGTAGAACCGGTGGACGTGGTCGGGCAGCGGCTCCTCCTTGAAGACGAACTTCCCTCCGTCCGCCATCAGCTGCCACAGGCCCAGGCGCTGGAGGAACCGGGTGCCGGGGATCCCCACAAGGAAGGGGGGGATCGACCGGTTCGGCCCCGGGCGCCGCTGGATCCACGCCGAGACCTTCCGCTCGGCCATCGAGCACGCCGCGGCGACCGGGAAGATGAACAGGATGACCGCGAGGCCCTTGACCACGGCCTGGACGACCACCGGGAGTCCGAAGAAGAAGTCAGCCACGGGCCTCCTCCTTCCCCGCGGGCGCAGCCGGGCTGAAATGGAGCCCCTGCCCCTCGGCGAACGCGAGGCCGGCCCACGGCGACCCGTCGACCAGGAGCCCCGTGTCCGGAATGTTGCCGTAGCTCATCGTCCCGAGCGCAGGCACCTCGGAGGCGATCGCCGTCCAGAGCGCGCCGACGTCCGCCCCGACGACGGGGCCGCCCACGGCGCGCACGAGCCCCGACAGGGCGGCCAGGTCGTCCGTGGCGCCGGCCGCGCCCGGCACCGCCGGGGCGAACCTCTGGATCCGGAACTGCTGGTTGATGAAGGTCCCGTGCTTCTCGAACACCGTCAGGGTCGGGATCACGACCCTCGCGGCCGCGCTGGTCGCGTTGGCGTGGGTCCCGAGGTAGACGACGGACACCTTTGCGAGCCGTTCGGGGCCGAGGCCGGCCGCGGCCAGATCCTCGCCGACCGAGACGACCGACGTCACGCTCCCCGAGTCGATGAGGGCCCCCAGGGCGTCGAGCCTGGCGGTCGGAAGGGCGTCGATGAGGCCCGTGACAAGCGCCCCCCGCACGTTCGGGTTCCTGTCGGCGGACACCAGGAGCCGGTCGCCCTCGCCCACGCGGGAGACGAGCCACGCCTTCGCCTTGAGCGCCGCGGCAAGCTTATGGGTCAGGAACTGCTCCTCCACCGAGCTCCTGCCGGACCCGACCACCGCCGTCCCCCCGTGCGCGAGGAGCTCGGCCGCAGCCTGCACCGCGACGTCGAGCGCGCGCTCGGCCCCGTCCACGCGGACGGACTCGAGGCGGCCCTCGCCGCGGATCGTCTTGTAGAGGGCGCGGCCGCTGTCGGCCATCCAGGTGTCGTTCACCGCGTCGTTCTGGCGCGGGGTGATCCGGTAGACGACCCCCTCGCGGGACCACACGAGCGTGTTCGCGCCCGCGCTCGACTCGGCGTCGATGCT
>CAYQOH010000174.1:0-5819 GCA_964419075.1 uncultured Opitutaceae bacterium
GCGCAGGTGGCTGTTGATCCAGTAGCTGAAGATCCCCTGGTCGGGCCTGCCGAACTGCCCCGCGCCCGCGAGGATGCCGCAGCGGTTGACGAAGACCGGAAGCCCGAAGGCATGGCCGTACTCGAGGGCGAGCGCCTCGCTCGCGAGCTTCGTCGCCCCGTAGAGCGACACGGGGGCCGCGGTCGGAAAGGCCTCGGAGAGCCCCTGGGGGCCCATTCCGGGCGGAAGGGGCGCGCCGGGCTCGAACGCGCCCGCCGTGACGCGGACCGGGAGCGCCGCGAGGGGCGGGATGCTGTACACGCGGCTCGAGCTCAGGAGGATGAACCCCGCGCGGTGGCGCCTGCAGTACTCGAGGAGGTTCAGGGTGCCCCCGAGGTTGTGCTCGACCACCTGCCGTGCGCTCGACTGCCCGTCCACCCCGGCCAGCACGCTCGGGTTGGCGGCCGCGTCGATCACCCAGTCGGCGGCTGCGAGCGCGTCGACGTCGCTCTGACACCGGACGTCCCCGTGCGCGAGGCCGATGCCGAGGCGCTTCAGCTCGGCGCGGTTGGCCTCGCTCCCGGGCCGGATGAAGTTGTCGAGCCCGCTGACCTGGTTCGACGCGCCCTGGGCCGCGAGCGCGCGGGCGAGGGCGCTTCCCGCAAAGCCGCAGATTCCGGAAATCAGGATGCGCACGCCCGTTTCGAGCTCAGTTGTCGGACGGAGGGAGGGTTCCTGACGCAGCCTTCCGCTTCGCCTCCTGATAGGCCTTGCGCTGCTGGATGCCGATCTCGAGAAGGTCGCTGACGAGCATTCGCGCCTCGCGCTGCTCCTGCGCGGGGGACCCGACGGTCTCCGGTCGGGCCGGCGCGATCGGCGGGGCCCGGTGGACGGGCGGCGGCGCGCCCCGGTTGCCGGGCGCGGTGGGGGCCGCCGCGACCACGGCCTTGCGCATCGAGAGCTCCTTGCGGGCGCCCCCGACCATCACGACCGCGGTGTCGTTGACCGGGTCGTAGCTGACCACCTTGACGCCGTCGACGTCTTCCCCGACTGGGATCCAGCGGGAGTGCTTGGCCTGCCGCTCAAAGATGCAGACGGAGACGTCGGCGCCCTCGACGCTCGAGCCCGCGAGCTCGTACGCCTCGCCCGGCGCGGCGGCGCCGAGGCTCGCGGCGGATCCCTTGGGGGCAAACGGCGAGTCTGCGACGAGCGTCTCCTGGCCGAAGGCGAGGGCGGCGAGGGAAAGCGCGGCGGCGGCGGCGGCGAGGCGCCTGGCCAGCCCCGTGAAACGGTGGGGGTCGTGAATCATCAAGTCCTTGAGACGCTAGAGGATTAGCCAGGCTACGTCAAACCCGCGGTCTCCTCCGTGATTCGACAATCTGGCGGACGATTTCCGCCAGCGACTGCGTAATATCCCACGAAGGGAAATGCTTACGCATCCTCCGGAGGTCGGAGTAGTAGCAGATGTGGTCTCCAATCCGGTTCTGCTCGACGTAGGTGTACACCTGCGCCTTGCCCGAGAAGGACTCGGCAAGCTTGAAGGCCTCGAGGACCGACGTGCTGTTCGCCTTGCCGCCCCCCAGGTTGTACACCTCGCCCCGCCTCGGAGCCGCGACAAACGCCGCCACGAACCGGGCGACGTCCAGCGAGTGGATGTTGTCGCGCACCTGCTTGCCCTTGTAGCCGAAGATCCGGTACTGGCGGCCCTCGAGGTTGCACTTGATCAGGTAGCTGAGGAAGCCGTGGAGCTCGACCCCCGAGTGGTTGGGCCCCGTGAGGCACCCCCCGCGAAGGGCGCACGTCGGCATGCCGAAATAGCGGCCGTATTCCTGAACCATGACGTCGGCGGCGACCTTCGAGGCGCCGAAGAGCGAATGGGTCGCCTGGTCGATCGGGAAGGTCTCGGGGATGCCCTCGGCGTAAGCCGGGTCGGCGTAGTCCCAGCGTGTCGCCAGCTCCTTCATCTCGATCCGGTTCGGCGCGTCGCCGTAGACCTTGTTCGTGCTCAGATACACGAAGGGCGACTCCGGGCAGGCCCTGCGCGCGGCCTCCAGTAGGTTCATCGTCCCCACGGCGTTCGTGTCAAAGTCGTCGAATGGGATCGCCGCCGCCCGGTCGTGACTGGGCTGAGCCGCGGCGTGCACGATCGCGGAGGGCCTGAGCGACGCGACCAGCTCGAGGACGCCGGCACGATCGCGGATGTCGAGCTCGTGGTGCGCGAAGCCGGCCAGCTCACGGACGAGGCGCTCCTGGTTCCAGCGGGTGTCCCCCTGGGGCCCGAAGAAGACCGCCCTCTGGTTGTTGTCGATCCCGTGCACCGCGTACCCGAGCTCGCGCGCGAAATAGGCGCACACTTCGGAGCCGATGAGGCCGGACGATCCGGTTACGAGGAGTGTCTTAGGCATCGCAGGCCACTATGCAGGGAATTCACAGGGGTTGGAAGCGGTACTTTGCTAGCGCGACGATCCAGGTGATGGGGTCGCGCAGCATCGAAATCTTCTTGCCGGCCTTGAACGACCGCGAGCGGTACGAGACGGGGATCTCGACGGGACGGTAGCCCCGGCGCACGAGCTTGATCAAGAGCTCCCAGTCGAAGTCGAAGCGGTCGCACTCAAGCCGGAGCCCCTTGATGCAGTCCCGGCGGAAGACCTTGTACATCGTGAAGGGGTCCGTGAGCCATATCCCGAGGGACGCGTTGATCAGCAGCGTGAAGGTCCAGTGGGCCAGGTTGAGCACGGCCGCGTGGACCCGCTGGTCCGTGAACTTCCGGATGGCCCAGCCGCGCTTGCCGTGGCGCGAGCCCAGGACGAACGCGTGCTCGCGGGCCGCGATCGGCGCCAGCAGCTTCCCGTAGTCGGCGAGGTCGTATTCGAGGTCGGCGTCCTGGATCATGACGATCTCGCCGGTGGCGGCCTCGAGGCCCGCGCGGACGGCGTGGCCCTTTCCCCGGGGCGCCTGCTCGAGGATCACGGTGAAGGCGGGACGGCCGCGGTACCCCTCCACCACCTCGCGGGTGCCGTCGGTCGAGTTGCTCTCGACCACGATGAGCTGCAGCTCGAATCCGTCCAGGCGCTTCGCGGCGAGCGCGTCCAGCGCCTCACGCACCGTCGCAATCTCATTGTAGACCGGAACGATGACCGAGACCGTGACGGTGGGCGCGGCGGTCACGGGCATCGGGATAGAAGCTTATGGCGATCATCATGTTCGGCTGGTCTAAACTTGGGCTCCATGATAACCACAGTAAATGGATGCTTCTGCGTCTCCGTCAATCCGCGCGAGCGGCCCGCGGTGGAGCCTCCTTCGGGTCCTTGAGACGCTGGCGCTCACCCTGGCGGTCACCTCGACGCTCGTCAGTTTTCCGGGGCCGCCGGGCACGAACCTCGACGCCTCGTGGCAGGAGATGCTGATCTACGCCCACGCGCGCGGGATGCAGTTTGGCCGCGATATTGCCTTCACATGGGGCCCGTGGGGCTACCTCTGGGGAAGCTACCACCTGGGGGCCGCAGGCGCCGCGCCGCTCCTGGCGTGGAGGGTTGCGGCCAGCGCCGGGGTCGCCCTCGCGCTCGTGCTCCTGACCCGCTCGCTCGCGCCGTGGCGCAGGCTCCTGTTCGCGGCCGTATTCATGGCGTTCAACTGGTTCTTCCTGGACGTGGCCTTCTTCGACCTGATCACGCTGATCGGGATCGCGGGGCTCATGCGGCGCGGGGCGCCCCTCTACCAGCTGGCGGCCTGGGCGTGCGTGCTCGGTGCCCTCTCCCAGATCAAGTTCACGTACCTCGTGCTCTCGGCGGCGGCGGTTGGTGCCGCGGCGGCCTGCCTGGCGTGCCGGCGCTCATGGCGCGGGAGCGCCTCGGTCGCGGTCGCCTACGCCGTCTCCCTGGCCGCGGCCTGGGTGGGCGCCGGGCAGAACCTGGGCAACCTCTGGGCGTACGTGCGCCACAGCGCCGAGATCGCCTCGGGCTACGGCGACGCGATGGGCGTCGACGAGGCCCCGGCGGTCTTTCTCTGCGGCGCGGCGCTGGCTGCGGCCTGCGCGGCCTTCGCCTGGAAGGCGTGGCGCGGGATTCCCGAACGCGGCTTCGGACGGTGCGCGGGCGCATTCCTAGCGTTCGCGATGGCGCTCATGTGGAAGGAGGGTTTCACCCGCGCGGACGGGCACGTCATGGGGTTCTTCGCCTTCATCCTGACGCTCCTGCCCGCCGTCCCGAGCCTGCTCTTCCCCGGGCGGCGGTGGCATCCGTTCGAGGCCGCGGCCCTCCTCTGCCTCCTCGGGATGGCGGCCGCCGACCCGGGCACGCTCCGGCGCGTGCCCCGCATCGCGTGGGAGCGGATGTATGGGAGCACGGCCGCGACCCTGAGGCTCGGCTCGCTTCCGGGCGAGTGGGAGCGCTCCCTGGGCGAGGCCGCGATTCCCGCGGCGCTGCCGGCCATTGCCGCGGCGGTGGGCCGGGGGACCGTGGACGTCTACAATTGCCTCACCGGCGCGGCGATCCTCAACGGCATGAACCTCGCGCCGAGGCCCGTCTTCCAGAGCTACTCGGCGTACACGCCGGCGCTCGAGCGGCTGAACCTGCGGGCCTACCAGTCCGGGCGCGCCCCGGACTTCCTGCTGTGGGGCGACGACCGGGTGGACGGCCGCTATCCCGGCCAGGATGACGCCCTTCTGATCGCGGCGCTTCGCCCGCACTACGAGCCGCTCTTCCCCGAGGGCGGGTTCTGGCTGCTGAGGCGGGTGTCCGCGCTCACGGGGGCGGAGCCCGAGCGCCGCCTGATCTTGAGCGCCCGAGTGCGGCTCTCCGAGGAGGTGGTGCTGCCGCCCCAGCGCGACCAGGCGATCTGGCTGCGGGCCGACGCCGTGGCGAACGCCCTCGGGCGGGCCCGAGCGGTGCTCTACAAGCCCGCGCGCATCGACATCGTCACCACCGACGACGAGGGCCAGCGCAGGTCGTGGAGGCTCGTCCCCAGGACCGCCCGCGACGGGTTGGTTCTCGTGCCGATGCTCCAGGGGGGCAATGACTTGGCGCTCCTTCTGCGCGGGCAGGCGAACTCGTGGGTGCGGTCGTTCCATTTCGAGGCCCCGGGCAGCCAGGGCGAGTTCTGGAGCCACGTGGACGTGGGCGTGTTCGGCATGCCCGGGATGCCGCTCAAGCCCGTGTTTCACGCGGGTCCCCTGGTCGAGCTCGGGATCCTGGACCGGGCGCCGATCTCGGTCTCGTCGACGGCCTCGGTCGAGATCATCGACATGGGCCAGGGCAAGGCGCTCCTGCTCCACGCGGAGGGCGAGCTGGTCATGGGGGTTCCCCCGGGCGCTTCGCGCCTCACCTGCGGCTACGGAATCCGCGAGGGCGCGTACCTCGGCTCCGGCCGCACGGACGGCGTCGACTTCGAGGTGGACGCGGTGTGGGCCTCGGGCCGGCGCGAGCGGCTCTGGGAGCGCTACTTGGACCCGGTCGCACGCGCCGAGGACCGGGGAACCCAGCGCCTCGACCTGGCGCTGCCGGGCGACGCGCCGGTTCGCCTGGTCCTGCACACGGGCGCAGGGCCCAGGAACGACAACCGGTGGGACTGGTCCTACGTGTGCTCGCTGCGCCTCCAGGACAAGGGAACGCCGTGAGTGCCGCCTCCGCAGACCGCCCGCGGGCGGCCGACCGCTGGATCCTGGTCGCCACCGGGTTGGCCGCACTGGCTCCCCTCGTCGTCTATCACCGCCTCTTCGCGCGCCTCTACTGGTTCGGCGACGAGTTCGACCTCGTGGACCAGATCGACCGCCTCGGCTTCTGGAGGTGGATGTGGCTCGTCTTTGCCGAGAACTTCGTCCCGCTCTTCAAGCTCCTCTGGGG
>CAYQOH010000175.1:0-5811 GCA_964419075.1 uncultured Opitutaceae bacterium
TCACGAGGCCCACCTTCATCTTGAGCCCGAACGCCACGATGTCGCTCTTGCGCACCAGGTGCCCCGACTGGTTCATGAAGTCGAGGGAGAGGTAGGCGTTCTCCTGAAAGATGCGGATCTCCCTGGCCTTCTTCAGGCTCATCCGGCTCGCGCTCAGGTTTGCGACGCACCCGTTCTCGAACTCGATCCGGGCATTCGCGATGTCCTCCGTCTTGGAGAGGATGCTGATCCCGACGCTGTCGATCTTGGCGATCGGCGACTTGACCAGCGCCAGGATGATGCCGATGTCGTGGATCATGAGGTCGAGCACGACCCCGACCTCGGTCCCCCGGACCTGGTACGGGGCGAGCCTCTCGGCGGTGATGTACCGGGGCCGGTCCGCCTCCTTCTCGAGGAAGGCCATGACCGGGTTGAAGTGCTCGACATGGCCGACCTGCACGAGGCAGTTGCCGGCCCGGGCCGCCGCGAGGACGCGCTCGGCCTCCTCGAGCGAGGCGCAGAGCGGCTTCTCGATCAGGAGGTGGCAGCCGCGGGCGAGGAGCGGGAGGGCCACCTTCTCGTGCAGGTCGGTCGGCACGACGACGGAGACCGCGTCGCACGACGAGGCCAGCTCCTCGATCGACCCGAAGCTCCTGCAGCCGAACTTCGCGCTGATCTCCGCGGCGCGCGCGCCCGACGCGTCGAAGACGCCCGCCAGCTCGGCGCCCGGGAGCGAGGCGTAGATCCTGGCGTGGTGCTGGCCGAGCGAGCCAACTCCGGCGACGCCGCATCGGATTCTTGGGGCGGGCATGGCTCAGACGCTAGCGGGCGGCGATGCCGGGGCGAGCCACAAACCCAGGGGCGCCCTAGCCCGCGCCGAGGAGGCCCGCGTGCAGCAGGAGGCTTCGCCGGGCCTTCGCGGCGTGGGCCGCGTTGTGCGTGACGAGGATGAGGGCCGTGTTCGCGGAGGTGCACAGGCCGAGGAGGAGCTCGACCACCGCGTTGCCGGTGCGCTCGTCCAGGTTCCCCGTGGGCTCGTCGGCGACGACGAGCCTCGGGCCGTTCATGAGCGCGCGGGCCAGGGCGACCCTCTGGCGCTCGCCGCCCGACAGCTGCGACGGCAGGTGGTGGGCGCGGCCGCCGAGGCCGACCTGCCCGAGGAGCTCCCGCGCGCGGCCGCGCGCGGCCCGGTCCAGGCCCCCGAGGATGCGGCGCGCAAGGAGCACGTTGGCCTCGGCGTCCAGCTCGGGGACGAGGTAGAAGGACTGGAAGACCATGCCGAGGTAGGCGGCCCTCCGCCCGGCCCCGGTGTCCGCGGAGCCCCCCCAGGCGACCGTGCCCGAGTCCGGGGCGTCGAGGCCCGCCAGCAGGTTGAGCAGGGTCGACTTGCCCGATCCCGATTCCCCGCGGATGCTGACGCTTTCGCCGGCGGCGACGTCCAGGTCGACGCCCCGCAGCACCTCGAGGAGCGCGTCCCCGCTCGGGAAGCTCTTCTTCAGGCCGCGGGCGCTCAGGACGGGGTCACTCACTGCGAAGCGCCTCCACGGGCTTCAGGCGGGCGGCCTTCCACGCGGGAAGGAGCCCGGCCAGGGTCGAGATCACGATCGTCGTGACCGCGATCAGCGCGACCGTCGCCCCGGAGAGGTGCGACGGCAGCTCGCTGAACTGGTAGTAGCGCCTCATGACCTCCTCGCGCTGGGTGAGCCGCGTGATCCAGAGGACGACGTTGTTGCGGAACGCGAGCCCCGCGAACCCCAGGGCGAGCCCGGCCGCGGTCCCGAGGACCCCGATGAAGAGCCCCTGCGCGCAGAAGCACGCGGCGACGTGGACGGGCTTGCCGCCGAGGGCCCCCAGCAGCCCGATCTCGCGCGTCTTGCGGACGACGGAGATGAGGAGCGAGCTCATGACCGAGAACGCGGCGACGATCACGATGAAGAGCAGCAGGAAGAAGATCATGTTGCGCTCGAGGTTGAGCACCCAGAGGAAGTCGGAGAAGCTGTCCTGCCAGGAGAACGCGCGCACGTCCGCCGGCAGGACGGCGTTGATCCGGGCCGCCGCGTCGTCCTCGTTGACCCCGGGCTCCAGGCGGACGTTGAGCCCGTGAACGGTGGACCCGAGCCCGTAGAGGTCCTGGCAGAGCCGCAGGGTGCCGTAGACCGTGCTGCTGTCGAGCTGCTGGTGGCCGATCTCGAGGATCCCGACCACGCGGACCTGCCTCGGCAGGAACACCGCGTCGGCGCCCAGCTTCTCGATGATGAGGGGCGAGTAGACCTCGATCGTGTCGCCCACGCGGGCGCCGAGCCCGGCGGCAAGCTGCTGGCTGAGGATGATCGAGTCGTCGTCCAGGTCGGCCAGCGAGCCGACGCGCACGTACCTGTCGAGGGGCGTGACGCGCCCCACGCTGTCCAGGTCGATGCCGCGGAGCATCGGGTACTCGGCCTTGTCCCCGAACTTGATCATCACGTGGTCGACCGCATAGGGGGTCGCCGCCGCGACCCCGGAGACCGACTCCACGCGCTTCACCACGTCCGGGTAGCCGGAGATCCAGCCCCGCGCCTTGACCTGCACCTCCCCCTCCGTGTCCGTGATCATGTGGCGGATCTCGTAGGCGAAGCCCCCCATGACGCCCATCACGATGATCAGCAGCGTCACCCCGAGCGCCACGCCGAGCGCCGAGATGACCGTGAAGAACGGGAACCAACGGCCCGTCGGGAAGAGCTGCCTCAGCGCCAGGTGGAGGTACCAGGGCACGGGGTCAGGCGCCGTCCGCGGGCTTCGCGTCCGCCGGGCGAAGCTGCGGGAAAAGGATGACGTCCCGGATGCTCTCGGCGCCGGTCAGGAGCATGCAGAGCCGGTCGATCCCGACCCCCATGCCCCCCGCGGGCGGCATGCCGTGCTCAAGCGCGAAGAGGAAGTCCTGGTCGATGCTCTGGGGCTCGCCCCCGGCCTGCCGCTCGAACATCTCGCGCTGGACGTCGGGGTCGTTCTGCTCGGAGTAGGCGGGCGCGATCTCCATGCCCCCGATGCACAGCTCGAACACGTCGAGCGTGGAGGGGTCCTCGCGGTTGATCTTCGCCAGGGGGCAGAGCTCCTTCGGCAGGTTGAGGACGAAGGTCGGCTGGATGAGCGCGGGCTCGATGCGCTTCGAGAAGATCTCGTTCGTCACCTCGAAGTCCTCCCAGCCGGCCTCGACCTTGAGGCCCAGCTTCTCCGCGGCCGCCGCGTGCTCGGCGCGGCCCCGGCCGAACCAGTCCGGGTCCCCCGTCTCGGCGCGGATCAGGTCCTTGTAGGTCACCTCACGCCACACTCCGCCGAAGTCGATCGTCTGGCCGCTCGACGGGTGCGGGACCTTGTCGGCGCCCAGCACCTCGCGGCAGACGGTGGTGAGCATGTCCCGGATGAGCGCCATCATCCCGCGGTGGTCGCTGTAGGCCTCGTAGAGCTCGAGCATCGTGAACTCGGGGTTGTGCTTCCGCGAGATGCCCTCGTTGCGGAAGATCCGGCCGATCTCGAAGACCCGGTCGACGCCGCCCACCAGCATCCGCTTCAGGTAGAGCTCGAGCGAAATCCTCAGGTAGAAGTCGAGGCCGAGCGCGTTGTGGTGGGTCGTGAAGGGCTTCGCGGCCGCGCCTCCCGCCACGGATTGGAGGACGGGGGTCTCCACCTCGACGTACTTGCGGTCCTCGAGGAACCGGCGGATGACGGAGACGACCCGGGAGCGCGCCAGGAGCCTCTTGCGCGACTCCCGGTTCACGACCAGGTCCAGGTAGCGCTGGCGGTACACCTGCTCGGGGTCGGCGAGCCCGTGCCACTTCTCGGGCAGCGGCCGCAGCGCCTTGGCGAGGAGGCAGAAGGACTCCGCCCGGACGGTGATCTCGCCGGCCTTGGTCCTGAAGAGGGTCCCGCGGGCCCCGATGATGTCCCCCAGGTCGAGCTTCTTGAACGCGGCGTAGGCCGCGTCGCCGAGGACGTCCTTCTTCAGGTAGAGCTGGAGCTCCCCCTGCTGGTCCAGGATCTTCACGAACTGGCTCTTGCCCATGTCCCGGATGGTCACCAGCCGCCCGGCGACCGCCACCGCGACCGTGTTGTCCTGGCCCTCGACGTGGGCCTTCACCGCCTCCCCCGAGAAGTGCGTCGGCCTGAACTCCGCCCTGAAGGGGTCCGTCCCACCCGCGCGCAGCTCGGCGAGCTTCTGCCGGCGCACGGCGTGCTGGTCGTGGGTGATGTCGGCCGGGATGTCGCTCATGTGAGCGGGTTACCCTGCCCCACGGCCGCCCTCGGGGCAAACGGAAACTTCCGCAGGTTCCTTGCTTGTGGTCCGCCGCCGTTCGCCCTCATCCTTGGGGCATCAATCCAGAGACAAATCCGACCGTGGACACCGCGCGCAAGCCCGCGTGGCTCCGGGCCAAGCTCCCCTCGGGGCCGGCCTATTCGGCCGTGCGCGGGCTGGTGGACGGGAGCAGGCTCCACACCGTGTGCCAGAGCGCCCAGTGCCCGAACCTGGGGGAGTGCTGGTCGCGCGGCACCGCGACCGTGATGATCCTCGGCAACATCTGCACCCGCTCGTGCACCTTCTGCGCCGTGCAGACGGGGCGCCCCACCGAGCTCGACCTGGGCGAGCCCGCCCGCGTGGCCGAGGCGGTGGCGACCATGGGCCTGAGGCACTGCGTCATCACGAGCGTCGCCCGCGACGAGCTTGCGGACGGCGGGGCGTCGGTCTGGGCGGCGACGATCCGCGCCGTGCGCCACCGCAACCCAGCGACCGCGATCGAGGTCCTGGTGCCGGACTTCAAGGGAAGGACGCAGGACGTCGACACCGTGCTCGACGCCCGGCCCGACATCTTCAAC
This sequence comes from uncultured Opitutaceae bacterium, assembly GCA_964419075.1. GTDB lineage: Bacteria > Verrucomicrobiota > Verrucomicrobiia > Opitutales > Opitutaceae > Palsa-1447. The sequence continues at coordinate 4,828 of CAYQOH010000175.1, forward strand.
CACAACGTGGAGACGGTCGAGCGCCTGCAGCGGCCGGTGAGGGTCCAGGCCCGCTACGACCGCTCGCGCTCGGTCCTTCGCCACGCGAGGGACCGGGGCTTCACCGTGAAGACCGGGATCATGCTGGGCCTGGGCGAGCGGCGGGACGAGATCGAGCGGACGCTGCGCGACCTGGCCGGCGACGGGATCAGGATCCTGACGATCGGCCAGTACCTCCAGCCGACCCGCCAGCACCTGCCCGTGGACCGGTGGGTCACGCCGGAGGAGTTCCGGCACTGGAGGGAGTTCGGGCTGTCGGTCGGCTTCGGCGTGGTGGAGAGCGGCCCGCTGGTGCGCTCGAGCTACCACGCCGACGAGCAGTCGCTCAAGTACACGGGCGAGGAGCACCTCAACACGCAGAACGCGCTCGCGAGCGCCTGAATCGAACCCCCACAGCCATGTGCGCCCTGACCACCCAGAGGGAAATCGTCGAGAACTGGCTCCCGCGCTACACGGGGGTCCCGCTGAAGAAGTTCGGCCAGTACATCCTGCTCACGAACTTCCAGCTCTACGTGGACATGTTCGCCAAGGCGCACGATGTGCCGGTCCACGGGCGCGACAAGCCGATGCCGACCGCCACCTCGGGCAAGATCACGATCATCAACTTCGGCATGGGCAGCGCGAACGCGGCCACGGTCATGGACCTGCTGAGCGCGATCAGGCCCCAGGCGGTCCTGTTCCTCGGCAAGTGCGGCGGGATCAAGCACCGCGCCGAGGTCGGGGACCTCATCCTTCCCATCGCGGCGATCCGGGGCGAGGGCGCGAGCAACGACTATTTCCCGCCGGAGGTGCCTGCGCTGCCGGCCTTCGCGCTCCAGAAGGCGATCTCGACCACAGTCCGCGACCACGGGCAGGACTACTGGACCGGCACGGTGTACACGACCAACCGCCGGGTCTGGGAGCACCACGAGGAGTTCAAGAAGTACCTGAAGCGGATCCGCGTCA
>CAYQOH010000176.1:0-5811 GCA_964419075.1 uncultured Opitutaceae bacterium
AGGAAGTCGATGGCGAACCTCGTCTTGCCCGACTTGAGCATCTGGCTGACGAAGTCGCGCAGGCACGCGCTGTTCAGGAAACTGGCCCTGCCCTCGAGGCGGATGACGACGGGATCCGAGTACGCGTCGACGAGATAGACGGGCTTGGCCGGATCGGGGATCACGAATGGGCGATGATTTGGCGCAGCACGTAGGGCAGGATCCCGCCGTGCTGGTAGTAGTCGATCTCGATGGGGGTGTCTATGCGGCAGCGCACCGGGACATCGAGGGCCTCGCCCGACCCGCGCGTCACGCGCAGCGTGAGGTCCTGCTGGGGCCTGAGCGACCCGCCGAGCCCGAGGACGTCGTAGGTCTCGGTGCCGTCGAGCCGCAGGGAGGCCGCCGTGGTGCCCTCCTTGAACTGGAGCGGCAGGACGCCCATCCCCACGAGGTTGCTGCGGTGGATCCGCTCGAAGCTCTGGGCCACGACGGCCCTCACCCCGAGCAGCTTCGTCCCCTTGGCCGCCCAGTCGCGCGACGAGCCCGTGCCGTATTCCTGGCCCGCGACGATCACGAGCGGGGTCCCGCGCCTGCGGTACTCCTCGGCCGCGTCGTAGATGGAGAGCTTCGTGCCCTCGGGCTGCAGGAGCGTGCTGCCGCCCTCTTCGCCCCCGAGCATGAGGTTCTTGATCCTCACATTGGCGAACGTGCCGCGGGTCATCACCCGGTCGTTTCCGCGCCGCGAGCCGTAGCTGTTGAAGTCCTCGAAGGCGACGCCGCTCTCGACCAGGAACCGCCCCGCGGGCGAGGATTTCTTGATCGAGCCCGCCGGGGAAATGTGGTCGGTCGTGACGGAGTCGCCAAAGATGCCGAGGGCTCGGGCGCCCGTGATCTCGCCGATGGACCCCGGCTGCATCGAGAAGCCGGCGAAGAACGGGGGCTCCTGGATGTAGGTCGACTTCGGGTCGAACGCATACGTGTCGCCGGCCGACGCGGGGATCTCGTTCCACTTGGGGTTCTGCGACGCGAAATCGGCGTAGAGCCTGCGGAACACGTCCGGCTTGAGCGCGGACTGCATCAGCTCCTTCACCTCGGAAAGCGTGGGCCAGATGTCGCCGAGGAAGACGTCCTTGCCGTCCTTCCCCCTGCCGAGCGGCTCGCGGGTCATGTCGATGTCGACCCGGCCGGCCAGGGCGAAAGCGACGACCAGCGGGGGCGACATGAGGAAGTTCGCCTTGATGCTCTGGTGGACGCGTGCCTCGAAATTGCGGTTCCCGGAGAGCACCGAGGCGGCCACGAGGTCGTTCTTCACGACGGCGTCCTCGATCTGGGCCTGAAGCGGGCCCGAGTTTCCGATGCAGGTCGTGCAGCCGTAGCCGACGGTCTGGAAGCCGAGCGTGTCGAGGAAGGGCTGGAGCCCTGTCCGGGTCAGATAGTCGGTCACCACGCGCGAACCGGGGGCGAGCGACGACTTGACGGCCGGCCCCACCTTGAGCCCGCGCTCGACGGCCTTCTTGGCGAGGAGCCCTGCGGCCAGCATGACCGACGGGTTGGAGGTGTTCGTGCAGCTGGTGATCGCGGCGATCAGCACGCTGCCGTGGCCGAGCCTCGAGGGCGCCCCTCCGTTGAGCGAGACGTCCGCGCCCGCCTTTCCGAAATCCTCCGCCTTCCTCCCGAATCCGTTCTCCGCAACGGGCCGCGAGAAGGAGCCCACGAACTCCTGCTTGAGCCGGGGAAGCTCGATCCGGTCCTGGGGGCGCTTCGGCCCGGCGACGCTCGGCACCACGGTGCCGAGATCCAGCTCGATGTCCTGAGAATAGTCGATCTGGCCCTTCTTCGGAATTCCCCAGAGACCCTGGGCCTTGTAGTACGCCTCGTACACGGCCACGTGCTCGGGGCTGCGGCCGGTCGCCCGGAGATAGTTCGAGCATTCGGCGTCGATGGGGAAGAACCCCATGGTGGCCCCGTACTCCGGCGCCATGTTCCCGATGGTCGCCCGGTCCACGACCGGAAGCGCCGCGGCGCCCGGCCCGTAGAACTCGACGAACTTCCCGACGACCTTCGCCTTCCTGAGGAGCTGGGTGACCGTGAGCGCGAGGTCCGTCGCCGTCACGCCCTCCCGCAGCGACCCGGTGAGGTGGACGCCCACGACGTCGGGGGTCAGGAAATAGACCGGTTGGCCCAGCATGCCGGCCTCCGCCTCGATTCCGCCCACGCCCCAGCCTACGATCCCGAGCCCGTTGATCATCGTCGTGTGGGAATCGGTGCCCACGAGCGTGTCCGGGTAGTAGACGCCGGCCGCGTCCCTGAGGAGGCCCTTCGCGAGGTATTCCAGGTTGACCTGGTGCACGATGCCGATCCCCGGGGGCACGACCTTGAAGGTGTCAAAGGCCTGCATGCCCCACTTCAGGAACTGGTAGCGCTCGCGGTTCCTCGTGAACTCGATCTCGAGGTTCTTGGCCAGGGCCTCCGCGCTCCCCGCGAAGTCCACCTGGACGGAGTGGTCCACCACCAGGTCGACCGGAACGAGCGGCTCGATCACCTTTGGGCTCTTGCCCATCCGCGCCGCGGCGGACCGCATGGCGGCGAGGTCGACGAGGAGGGGGACCCCCGTGAAATCCTGGAGCACGATCCGGGCGACCACGAAGGGGATCTCCTCGGTGCGCGCGGCCTTGGCCTGCCACGACGCGAGGGCGCGCACGGCATGCTCCGTCACGCGCTTTCCGTCGCAGTTCCTGACCAGGGACTCGAGCACCAGCCGGATCGACACGGGCAGCCGGGAGACATCAAGGCCCCCCATCGCCAGGGCCGGGAGCGAGTGGAACTTGAGCTCCGACCCGTTTGCGGAGAACGTCTGGAGGGTCCCGAAGGAATCGTGCGGCTTGGTCATCGTGCGGCCCGCGCGGTCACTTCGCGATCGCGGCCTTGATGGCCCCGAAATTCGGGAGGTCCTTGGGCGTCGCCGTCTGCTCCGCGTATTTCACGACGCCGTCCGTGCCGATGACAAAGGCGGCGCGGGCGCTCGTGTCGCCGATCCCGGCGAGCCCGTGGAAGATGACGCCGTAGGCGGCCGCCACCTTCTTGTCGAGGTCGCTCAGCAGCGTCACCCCGATCTTGTTCTGTTTGGCCCACGCGGCCTGCGCGAACGGGCTGTCGACGCTGATCCCGTAGACGGCCGCGTTCAGCCCCGAGTAGTCGCCCAGGCCCGCGCTCACGTCGCACATCTCCTGGGTGCACACGCCGGTGAACGCGAGGGGGAAGAAGAGGATGAGCGTCTGCTTCTTCCCAAAGTTGTCGCTAAGCTTCACATCTTTGAGCCCGTCCGCCGCGGCGGTCTTGAGGTTGAAGTCGGGGGCCTTGGTTCCTATGGCTATTGGCATGGTGGAGGATGGGTTAGCGTATGGACTGGGTTCGCGGGCCGTCCCGTGCAGGGTCGATCCGATGGAAGGGGTAAGGTGGCTCAGGGTGTCCCTCTCGGCAAATCGTTTTTTCCGTTGCCCGGCCTGAGCGTCACAAAATCCCTTGCCGCCGGAGCCCCCGGGAGGCTTGTTGGAAGACCCCATGACGATCATTGACGAGCTGAAATGGCGCGGCCTCCTGGCCGACTGCACCGACCTGGAGGCGTTGGCGAGGCGCCTCGCGGGCGGACCCGCCACGCTTTACTGCGGATTCGACCCGACCGGGGACTCCCTCCACGTGGGCTCGCTCGTCGGCCAGCTCATGCTGCGACGCTTCCAGCTGCAGGGACACCATCCCATCACCCTGGCAGGCGGGGCCACCGGGATGATCGGCGACCCCTCGGGCAAGTCCGCCGAGCGCAATCTCCTCTCGCGCGAGCAGCTCGACCACAACCTCGCCAGCATCAAGGCCCAGCTCTCGAGGATCCTCGACTTCGACTCGAAGGCGAACCCGGCGCGCATGGTCGACAACGCGTCGTGGACGGCCGGCGTTGGCTACCTGGACTTCCTGCGCGACATCGGGAAATATTTCTCGGTCAACATGATGGTGGCGAAGGACAGCGTCCGCTCGCGCATGGAGGCGGAGGGGGGCATCAGCTACACGGAATTCAGCTACATGCTGCTCCAGGCCCACGATTTCTACCACCTGCGCCGGACCCTCGACTGCGAGCTCCAGATCGGGGGATCCGACCAGTGGGGCAACATCACCGCCGGTACCGAGCTGATCCGCAGGAAGCTGGGCGTGCCCGCCTGGGGCCTCACCTTCCCCCTGATCACGAAGGCGGACGGGACCAAGTTCGGGAAGACCGAGGACGGGGCCGTGTGGCTCGACGCGGCGAAGACGAGCCCCTACCGGTTCTACCAGTTCTTCATCAACACCGAGGACAGCATGGTGCCGGCCTACCTGCGGAAGTTCACGCTCCTCACCCCGGAGGAAATCGAGGCGCTCGAGGCCAAGCACGTGGCGAACCCGGCGGCCCGCGAGGCGCACCGGGCGCTGGCCCGCGAGGTGACCTCGGTCGTCCACGGAAGGACGGCGTGCGACGACGCGGTCCGGGCGAGCGGGATCATGTTCGGGGGCGGGCTGGACGGCATCACCGAGGCCCTGTTCAACGACGTCGCCGGTGAGATCCCCACCACGGCGCTCGAGAGGTCGCGGATTAGCGGCGCAGGCTCCCCGCTCGTGGACCTGCTCGTCCACAGCGGCCTTTGCCCTTCGAAGGGCCAGGCCCGCAAGGACATCGAGGCGGGAGGCATCTACCTGAACAACGTGCGCGTGACCGAGTCCGCGCGCACCGCCGCTTCGGGCGACCTCCTGTTCGGGCGCTACCTCCTGCTGCGCAAGGGCAAGCGCACCTACGCGCTCCTCAGGGCAGAGTAGTCTCCCCCTAGAAGAACATCGCGTCGCTCAGGGCGTTCTCCGGCGAAAGCAGCGCGACCGTTGTGGCCATCACCGAGCGCCCCGCTCCGAAGTCGGCGTCGAAGGCCGCGTGCGCCGTCGCTAGGTCCGCCTTCCAGGTGAAGGACCTTGGGTCGCCGTACGCGAAGCTGAGCGCGAAGGCCCTCGGCGCCATGTCCGCGGGCTGCGAGAGCTCAACCTTCTCGTCGGAGGTCCCGCAGGCTCCGATCCGGTCCTTCACCCAGGAAAGGAGCACGCGCGCCTCGGCGGCGACCTCAGGGCCATGCGCGAGCGTGACCGACGCAAGTCCCTTCGCGAGGGCCTCGGTGGGATAGCGCCCTAGGAACTGGCCGACCGACTGGCGCACCGGCAGGAGGCGGGCGAACGCGAGGTCGCGGACCTTCTCCGGCTGCGGCCACGCGTAGCTGAACGCGTCCGCGGGCGCCGTCGCGCTGTCGATCAGGATGCGCCTGGCCGTATTGAGAAGGTAGCGGTAGTCCGCCAGCTTGGACGACTCGCTGAACCGGTGGGCCCAGTAGTAGACCGGCAGATCGGTGGACAGGCTGATCGACACCTGGTTTTCGAGGTGCACCCGCGCCGAGCGCGGGTAGCTCAGCATCACGAACTCGCAGCAGCGCGTGTCGTCCGCAGACTTCCCGATCGAGCACTCGCCGTAGACCTTGGCGCGCATGTCCGTCACCCCTGCGTCGTCCAGGAGCGGGCAGAGCACCACCACGCGGCTCGGATAGCGCCTCGAGAACTTGACCGCGGTCTCGAACTGCGCGACCGCGTCCGCGGCGTCCGTCTTGAAGCCGAGGTGCAGGACGAGGTTGATCTGGGTGGCCATCGACTGCTCGCCGGCCGGCGAGGGCCTGCCGTCGGCCGCCGCGCCCTCCCACATCTGAGCGAGCCCCTTTGAAATTGCGCCCACGGGAACCTCGATCCCGGGGAGCGCCTCGAAGATGCGCGACATGG
>CAYQOH010000177.1:0-5809 GCA_964419075.1 uncultured Opitutaceae bacterium
AGGTCAAGGTGGCCTCGGAGTTCATGATCAAGCAGTACCTCGAGGGGGAGATCGATACGATCGAGGTGATCTACCCGAGGTTCAAGAACACGCTCGTCCAGGTGCCGACGGTGAGGCCGGTGCTGCCGCTTGAGAGCCTCAAGGACTTCCTCGACCAGCTCGGCAAGGACACGGGCACCGTTCGGGTTCCGCACGCCGACGACAGGGAGTTCCTGTTCGAGCCCGGGATCACCGAGGTGCTCAATGCCCTCCTGCCGTTCTACGTCGACCACCAGATCCACCAGATCGCGCTTTCGGCTAAGGCCTCCGAGCACAGCGCCCGGATGGTCGCAATGAAGACGGCCAAGGACAACGCGAGCGAGCTGCTGGACGTCCTGACGCTCGAGTACAACAAGGCCCGCCAGGCCGCCATCACCCAGGAGATCCTCGAGATCGCCGCGGCGCAGTACAGCGCGGCCTAGGCCCGCAGCCCTTTAGAGCCCAACCCAACCCCTTCTCGACACAATGAATACAGGAAAAATCGTCCAAGTGATCGGCCCCGTGGTCGACGTCCAGTTCGCCGAGCACGCGATCCCGCCGATCTACCAGGCGCTCACCATCGACTTCACGGTGTCGGGCAAGAGGGAGCTCCTGACGCTCGAGATCCAGCAGCACCTCGGCGGCGGCGTGGCCCGCGCGATCGCGATGTCCTCGGTCGAGGGCCTGAAGCGCGGGATGACGGTCACGGATACCGGAGGCCCGATCACGGTTCCCGTCGGCGACGGGGTCCTCGGGCGGATCTTCAACGTCACCGGCGACACGGTCGATGGGCGCGGCGAGGTGAAATACGAGAAGCGCTACCCGATCCACAGGCCGGCGCCCGCCCTCGTCGAGCAGGACACCAAGGCCGAGATCCTCGAGACCGGCATCAAGGTCATCGACCTGATCTGCCCGTTCATCAAGGGGGGCAAGGCCGGCGCCTTCGGCGGCGCCGGCGTCGGGAAGACCGTAGTGATCCTCGAACTCATCAACAACATCGCCAAGGCCCACGGCGGATTCTCGGTGTTCGCGGGTGTCGGCGAGCGCTCCCGCGAGGGCAACGACCTTTACCACGAGATGTCCGAGGCCGGCGTCATCAATCAGAAGGACCTGTCCAAGTCCAAGGTGGCGCTCGTCTATGGGCAGATGAACGAGCCTCCGGGCGCGCGCATGCGCGTCGGCCTGTCGGCCCTCGCGATGACGGAGTACTTCCGCGACGAGAAGAACCAGGACGTCCTGCTGTTCATCGACAACATCTTCAGGTTCTCCCAGGCCGGCTCCGAGGTGTCCGCGCTCCTCGGCCGCTCGCCCTCGGCCGTCGGCTACCAGCCGACCCTGGCGAACGAGATGGGCGTGCTGCAGGAGCGGATCACCTCCACGAACAAGGGGTCCATCACCTCCGTGCAGGCCGTGTACGTGCCTGCGGACGACTTGACCGACCCGGCCCCGGCGAACACGTTCGCCCACCTCGACTCGACCATCGTCCTCGAGCGGTCGATCGCCGAGCTCGGGATCTATCCGGCCGTGGACCCGCTGGCCTCGGTCTCGAAGGCCCTCGAGGTCTCGATCGTCGGCGAGGAGCACTACAACGTGACGCGTGAGCTCCAGCGGGTGCTCCAGCGCTACAAGGACCTCCAGGACATCATCGCGATCCTCGGCCTGGACGAGCTGTCACCCGAGGACAAGCTCACGGTCTACCGCGCCCGCAAGATCCAGCGCTTCCTTTCGCAGCCGTTCTCGGTCGCCGAGGTGTTCACGGGAACGCCCGGCAAGTACGTTCCTGTTAAGGACACCGTCCGTGGGTTCAAGATGATCCTGGACGGCCAGCTCGACGACGTGCCCGAGGGCGACTTCTACATGAAGGGCGGCATCGAGGAGGTCATCGCCGCCGGCAAGAAGTAACCCCATGCCCCTCCTCCTCGAGATCGTCACCCCGGAGGCCCGGGTGTACTCCGAAACGGTCGACTCGGTCGTCATTCCGACCGTGGACGGGGAAGTGGGCATCCTCCCGGGGCACGTCCCGCTCATGACTCAGGTGGGCGCCGGCGAACTGCGGGCGACCAAGGGAAGCGCGACCGAGCTCCTGATCGTCGGGGGCGGATTCGCCCAGGTCACCGCGGAGAAGGTCTCGATACTGGCGGACAGCGCGATCGAGGAGCAGCACATCGACGTCAACGTGGTCGAGGACGCGATGAAGCGCGCCGAGGACGCCCTGAAGGGCATGGCTCACCTGTCTCAGGCCGAGGTCGAACGCCTCGAGGCCGTCGTCCGCTTCTCCGTCGCCCAGCTGACCGTGAAGAAGAAGCGGTGACGGGGGTGGGGGATCGCTCGACCATCCGCTCGCTCCTGGCTTCAGGAGATAGGGAATCGGCCCCATTGGAATTTGCCCGTTTTGGGCTATTCTGGCGTCATTTTGCCCATAATTCGTGTGAATTTGACCAAAATTTGCCGATTTTGTGAGGGTTTAGCCCGCTTCGAATACACGCCAATGCTGACCGAATTCGTAGCACCAAACAGGATTTTCTTGAAACTGAGTCTCAGTTCCCTTATATAATCCTTCTTCCAATGCCAGGCTCCCGAAACCTCCCCCCGTTTCCGCTCTGCCAGCTACCCGCGCATGCGACCGGCCGGGTCTGCGAACTGAAGGGTGACTCCGAGTTCTGCCAGAGGGTCCGGGAAATGGGGTTCGGCGAATCCACCTTCGTCACTAAAGTCGCGGGAACGCGCACCATCCTGTGCCAGGTCAACGGCACGCGAATCGCGCTGAGCCACCGCGCAGCCAGCCAGATCTTGGTCGAGCGGATCGGGACCCGCTAGCGGAAAGGCGATCCCATGGCGGCGGCGGTCAAGCTCTCCGACCTTCCCATCGGCGCGTCAGCCGTCATCCGGGAGTTCCCAAAGGCGGGCCCCGGATCGGTCCGCCTTAGGGAGATGGGGCTTCTCGCGGGCACCCGGATCACGCTCATCCGGTGCGCCCCCTTCGGCGACCCGATTGAGATCAAGGTCCGCGGCTACCACCTGACCCTGAGGAAGAGCGAGGCGGAGCACGTGCTGGTCGAGCCCGTCGCGCCATGAACCCGGCACCGAAGGCTCCGGGCCCCTCGCGCCAGCCGGTCTACGCGCTTGTCGGCAATCCGAACTGCGGGAAGAGCACGCTTTTCAACGCGCTGACGGGGCTCAAGCAGAAGGTGGGCAACTACCCGGGCGTCACGGTCGAGAAGAAGATGGGCACGGTGTACTCGCAGCACGGCCAGCCGATCTCCGTCATCGACCTGCCCGGGGCCTACTCGCTGGCCGCGCGCTCCCCGGACGAAGCGGTGACGAGGGATGTCCTCCTCGGCAGGCGCACCGACACGCCCCAGCCGGACCGCATCCTCTGCATCGTCGACTCGACGAACCTCGAGCGGAACCTCTACCTCGTCCACCAGGTGCTGGACCTCGGCCGGCCCGTCATCCTCGTCCTCAACATGATGGACCTGGCAGCCCAGGCGGGCCTTTCCATCCGCGTCGCCCGCCTCGAGCAGATGCTCGGCATCCCGGTGATCCCGTGCGAGGCGTCCAACGGCAAGGGGATCATCGAGCTCAAGCTCGCGATGAGCCGGCACGACCTGCCCCTTTCCCGTCACGCCTGGAACATCCCGGCGGCCATCTCGTCGGCGGTCGCCGAGCTGCAGGCGTCGCTCGTCGCCAATGGGGGCAAGGCGCCGTTGATCGCGAGGGCCGAGGCGCTCCTCCTCCTCACGGACCAGGATTCCGTGCGGGTCTCGGGGTCCACCCCGCTCGACCCGCGCACCGAGGAGATCCTCAAGTCGTGGCAGGCGCGGTGGGAGGCCGAGGGGATGGACTGGGCGGGCACGCTCGTAAATTCCCGCTACGAGGCGATAGGCGCCATTGCGTCCGAGGTGGCCCACGCGGCGCATGCGTCCGGGCCGAGCGTGAGCGACCGTATCGACGCCGTCGTCACCCATCCGGTCTGGGGCTGGCTGGTTCTCGGCACCGTCATGACGCTGCTCTTTGTCAGCATCTTCTCCCTCGCCCAGGCTCCGATGGACTGGATCGGCAACCACACGACGCTTCTGGCGAACTGGATCAAGGCCTCGATGCCGCCGGGAGACCTGCGCAACCTGATCACGGACGGGGTTATCGGCGGGGTGGGCACCATCGTCACCTTCCTTCCCCAGATCCTCATCCTGTTCTTCTTCATCGGCCTCCTCGAGAACACCGGCTACATGGCGCGCGCCGCCTTCATCATGGACCGGCTGATGAGCCGGGTGGGGCTCAACGGCAAGTCCTTCATCCCGCTCCTGAGCTCCTACGCGTGCGCCATTCCCGGCATCATGGCGACGCGCACGATCGAGGACCCGAAGGACCGCCTCGTCACCATCCTCGTGGCGCCCCTCATGAGCTGCTCGGCGCGTCTTCCCGTCTACCTCCTGATGATCGCGGCGCTCCTGCCGGGCTCCAGCGTGTCGCTCGCCGCGAAGGTGGGCATCATGGTGCTGATGTACGCCCTCGGCACGCTGGGCGCCTTCGGGTTTGCCTGGCTCTTCAAGCGCACGCTCCTCAGGGGCAAGCCCCCGCTCATGATCATGGAGCTTCCCCCCTACAGGCTGCCGCGCCTCAGGGATGTCTGCCTGCACATGGTCGAGCGGGCGGGGCTCTTCCTGAAGCGCGCGGGCACCGTGATCCTGGCCATCAGCATCGTGCTCTGGTACCTTGCGGCGCACCCGAGGGCGCCGGAAGGGGCCACGGCCACGCAGCAGCTCGCCCAGAGCTTCGCCGGCCGCGCGGGCCACCTGATCGAGCCCGCCATCAGGCCGATCGGTTTCGACTGGCAGATCGGGATCGGGCTCATCAGCTCGTTCGCCGCGCGCGAGGTCTTTGTCAGCACGATGGGCGTGGTCTTCAACGCCGAGGCCGACGAGGGGGACACGACGACGCTCCAGAAGGCGCTCCATTCCGCGAGATGGCCGGATGGCCGCATGCTCTTCACCCCGCTTGTCTGCTTGACGCTGATGATCTTCTACGTCTTCGCGATGCAGTGCATGAGCACGATCGCCGTCGTCCGGCGGGAGACCAACTCCTGGAGGTGGCCGCTCTTCCAAACCGCCTACATGACTGGCGCCGCGTGGGTTTTGTCGTTCATTGTCTATCAGGCAGGCACCGCGCTTGGCTTCTAACCGCCCATGTCACCCGGACTCCAGACCCTCGCAGCGCTCCTGACCGCGGCCGCGGCCGCGCTCTGGCTGGTCATGCGCTCGCTTGCCAGGCGCCGGAATCCCGGCTGCGGCGGGGACTGCGGATGTCCGTCCGCGGACCTGCGGGCCCAGGCACGCGACCAGGAGAAGGCCGTCCGGACGCGCGGCTGACCCGTCCGGTTTGACATGCGGGCGCGCTCCGCGCCTCAATCAGGACACGAGGCCCGCCCCCCGACCGATGTCCATGCTCATCATCCACGACCCCCGGTGCGCCGATTACGGGTCCTTCCAACACCCCGAGCGGCCCACGCGGGTGTCCCGGACGGCGGAGCACCTGCGCGAGGCCTTCCCCTCGTGGGCCTGGAGGGACGAGGGAAATGACGTCCCGGACGCGACGCTGCGCCTGGCCCACACCGCCGAGCACCTCGCCCGCCTGAAGGTGCCCGCCGACTTTGACGCGGACACGGGCTACTTTCCGGACATCGGGGAGCATGCCCGCCGCTCCGTGGGGGCTGCGCTCGCCGCCGCCGACCATGTGCACCGCACCGGGCAGCCCGCCATGGCGCTCATGCGGCCCCCGGGGCACCACGCGA
>CAYQOH010000178.1:0-5757 GCA_964419075.1 uncultured Opitutaceae bacterium
AGCCGGAACGGCACCTCGGCGAGCCCCAGGATGTACGACTGCACGAAGAACGGGGGGCCGGGCGTGAGCCGCAGCGCCAGGGCGATTGAGAGCGCGTTTGCGCCGGCCAGCCGCGGCACCCGGTAGCCGTAGTGCTCCAGCACCCTTGAAAGCAGCGGCCGGAGCGCGTAGCGCGCGAGCCAGTAGGTGAGCGCCAGGTTGACGCCGATCGCCAGCAGCAGCGCGGCGATCGCGCCGGTCATGGTCATGAGCGGGGCGAAGAGCTCCCCGGCCGTCAGCGTGAACACGCTCAGGGGGGCGCCGACGGCGGGCAGGACCGCCGTCGCGCCAAAGAACGTCCACGGTCCCGCGCCGCGGATCAGCTTGAGCCCCTGCTCCTCGAGCGCCCGGTAGTCGAGGCCCTTGAGGACCAGCACGGCGGCCACGAGCGCCGCGGCGGCCGCCAGCCCCAGCTTCACGAGCGGCAGTCTCCTTCGGGCGCGTGGCGGGTCGGGCGGCATGGGCCGAGCCTCCCGTCCCTTGGGGGGACCGTCAAGAACTCGCGGTCGGCCCGGACCTTGTATCGGCTCGCTTGCCGCGGCCTCGTGCGTTGTCATGGGCCGCGGTGTCAAGCAGCGCCCCAAGCAAGGACGGGTCCCCGGCACACAGCGCGTTCCCCGCGGGGATCGTCGTCGGGCTGCCGGCCGCCGTCGCGCTCTTCTACGCGCTCGGGCACCTGAACTGGTACCTCGGCACGCCGCTCGGCCGCGTGCCGGTGCTCGACGAGCGCGAGAACCTCGACCTGGCGGCGGCGATCTTCGGCGGGGCCCTTCCCGCGGAGCCGTTCTACCGGGCGCCGGGGTACGCGCTCTTCCTCGCCGGCCTGCGGGCGATCGGCGTGCCCGCCGGCGGGCTGTTCCCGGCCGCCCTCGCGGCGGGGGCCGCGCTCCACGCCGCGGGAGCCGCCCTGGCGGCCCTGCTGGCGCGGCGTTGGTTCGGCGGCGCCTCGGCCCTGGCGGCCGGCCTCCTCTTCGCCCTCGATCCGGTCCTGGTCCACTTCGCGACGCAGGCCCTGGACTCGACGCTGTCGCTCACCCTCTTCCTGGCCGGCCTCAGCGCATTCGCGGCGGCCCTGGCGGCCCCGGAGCGCGCCCGGCCGTGGGCCGGCGCGGGCGCCCTCTGGGCTGCGGCAGCGCTCGTCCGCCCAAACTACCTCCTCGTCTGGTTCGCGGCCCCTCTCTTCGCGGCCGCCCAGCGCGTGGAGCCCCGGGTGCGGCGGCGCATCGTCGCGGCGGCGCTCGCCGGGGCCCTCCTCTTCGCCGCGCAGGCCGCGTGGCAGCGGAGCATCGGGGGCGGGGCGGGGTTCCTCCCGTGGCAGGGGGCCTACAACCTATGGGCCGCGAACCGCCCGGGGGCAAACGGGCGGTATTACACGCAGCGCATGAGCCTCCCGCCCGAGCTCGCCCGGGCCAACCCCGCCAGGGCCGAGTCGGTCCTCCTCTTCGAGAAGGAGACCGGTGCGGCCCCGGACATTGCGTCGATGAACGCGCACTGGCGCGGCCGGTTCGTCGCGGAGGTCGGCGCCCATCCGCTGCGTTGGTCGGCGCTCATGGCCCGCAAGACCTACGCGCTCCTGAACAACTGGGAGCAGTACAACAACACGACCTACGCCTTCCACAAGGCCCTGTCCCCCTGGCTCCGGTGGAATCCAATCTGCTGGGGGCTCCTCCTCATGGCGGCCGTCGCGGGCGCGTTCCGGCTCTCCTGCAATTCCGCGCGCGACGCGGCGGCCCTCGCCGTGGTCAGCGCCGCCTGTGCCGTCTCGGTCCTCCTCTTCTTTGCGAGCGCCCGGTTCAGGCTGCCGCTCGCCGCGGTCTGCGCCGTCCTGGCGGGCGGAGCGCTCGGGTCGCCGGGCTTCTGGCGGGGGTGGTCGCCCGGGCGCGGGGCGGCCCTCGCGGGCGCGGTCGCCCTCGCCGGGTTCCTCGCCTTTTCAAGCCTCGGCGGGGTCGACGACCGGTCCACCTTCGTCCAGGACCACGTCCTTCTCGCCCGGGCCGCGTTCACGGTGGGCGATGACGCCACCGCGCTCCGGGAGGCGCGGGAAGCCCTGAGCCTTCAGCCGTGGCATCCCGACGCCAAGGCGATTGAGGCGGCGGCCGCCGCCGAGATCCGGGGAAAGGCGGCCCCGTGAACCGGGGGCGCGGCATCCCCGCGGCCGGGATCGGCCTGCTGCTGGCGTTCGCGGCCTGCGCGGCGTCCGTGTTCTGGGTCGTCGGCGGCGTCAGCCCGTGGCGCGGCAGCCCCTCCTCCAACGTCTGGCATCATTATGAGTACATGGCGGAGGGATTCGCGCGCGGGCACACGTACCTCTCGGTGGACCCCGACCCGGCGCTCCTCGGGCTTCGGGACCCGTACGACCCCGCCGCCAATGCCCGGCTCAGGCTCTGGGACGCGAGCCTCTTCAAAGGGAAATACTACCTCTACTACGGCCCGGGGCCCGCGGTCGCGGTCATGCTCCCGCTGCGGCTGGTGACCGGGCGCATGCCCCAGCAGGCGACGGTGGTCGCCGGCTTCGCGGTAGTGGGGCTTGCCGGTCTCGCCCTTCTCCTCTGGGAGGTGCGCCGCACCTGCTTCCCGGAGCTTTCCCCTGCGGCCCTTGGCGCCGTCCTTGTCGTCGCCTTCCACGCCGCCTGGCTGCCCGTGATCCTGCGCCGGCCGGGGGTCTGGGAGCTGCCGATCGTGTCCGCCTCCGCCTGCATCTGGTGGGCGCTCTATTTTCTCTGGAGGTTCAGGGACTCGGGCGGCCTAGCGCGGTGGGCCGTCGCCACGGGCGCGGCGCTCGCCCTTCTCATCGCCTGCAGGATCACCAACGTTCCCGAGGCCGGGCTGATCCTCGGGCTCCTCCTCCTGCCGTTCGGCGACGGCCCCGGGAGGGCCCGCAGGTGGAAGGGAGCCTGCGCCGCGGCCGCAGTCGTCTGCGCCTCCGGCTTCGCACTCCTCCTCTACAACCTCGAGCGCTTCGGCAGCTGGCACGAGTTCGGCCAGAGCTACATGCTCGGCGGACGGGACATCCGGGGGGCTGCGTTTCTGAACCCCTCCTACATTGCGTTCAACATGTGGACCTACCTCGCGTCCCTGCCCGAGATTGGCCCGTACTTCCCGTTCCTCCATGCCACGTGGCCCGCGGCCTTTCCGCCCGGGTACCTGGGCTACGAGGCGATGTACGGCGCCCTCTTCGCGATGCCCGTCCACGCGGTGGGGATGTTCGCGCTCGCCTGGGCTTGGCGCAGGAGGTCCGATGCCGGGAGCCGCGCGACCGAAGTCACGCTCGCCGCGGCCGCCAGCTCCACGCTGATCGCGGCAGCCGTCCTCTTCTGCTGGCAGGGGGCGTGCTCGCGCTACATTGCCGAGCTCTTCGCCGGGTGGACGGTGGCGACCTCGGTCGGCCTGATGGCCGTGTTCCGCGCCGGCGCGGATCGCCGTCCGGGCCGCGCGGCGCGCGTCCTTACCGCGTGCGCCTCGTGCTGGACGGTCGCCTGCGTATGGCTTGCGTCCGCGGAGTTCCGCGGGTTCATGAGGCAGACCAACCCCGGCACCTATGCCGCCGTGGGGCACGCACTCGACTATCCGAGCGAGTGGTGGATCCGCCTTCGGGGGATCCGGTTCGCGCCGGTTGACCTCGACGTCCGAATCCCCGCGGGCATCCCGAGCGGAGAGACGGTCCTGCTCGCGAGCGGCTTCCCCGAGAAGGTCAACCAGCTCGTGATCGACCGCGTGGACGAGGGCCATGCGCGGCTCATTCTGAACGGGAATGAGGACTCCGTGCTCGAGACCCCGGTTCTTGCGGTGCCGGCCGGCAGGATTCGCGTCCGGCTCTCGGCGCCCTGGCTTTATCCGCCGCCCGAGCATCCCTATTGGGACCGCACCGCGGAGGCTTCCCGGCGCCGCGAGTTCCAGACGCTCTTCCGCGTCGACTGGGGCGCGGGCGCCGCCTCGACGCACTCGGCTCATTCGTTCGACGCGGCCGGGTTCGCTCCGGTCGCGCAGCGCGCCCAGGGCGCACCTCCCGGCTCGCCGTACGTGGAGTCCGTGAGCCTGCTGGCGCCGGCCCCCTGAAAGGCCCCTGATGGGCACGGGTCGCGCGCCCCCCGACACGGGCGGGCGTCATTTCGGCTCAAGGATTGGGCATGCGCGCCGATACAATCCAAGGAGCCCGAGGCACATGAACACCCCGAACCCCCACGGCGCAGTGTTGGATTCTGACATCATCGGCGACGACGTCATCGCCATGAAATGGCGCCCGGCTCCGAGGGTGCGGGGCCACGGCCCGGCGCTCCGCGACGATCCCGAGGTCTGCTCGCCGCCTGAGGCGACGTGGGGCCGGCGACTCGTGAGCCGTACCGCCCGCGGCGAGGACGAGCTCAACGCCACCTTCCTCTGCGTCACGCACCGCACCCGCGGCCTCTGCCCGCGCGAATAGCACGGGCGCTTCATACGCCGATCCAGAGCCCGTCTTGCGCGAACGCGTCATCGGGCCTCGCGGCCTGGACACGGGTCTGCGCCCAACGACGACCCGGCTCCACGCGGGGTCGGCCGTCGCCCTTGCCCGGCCTCTCGGGGCTTTGCGTTCTCGCGGCGGGCCCGTCCCGACGATTCTATTGCCGCTCGACCTGTATTCTGGCTCAATGGCCGCGATGCGCCTGACCGACCCTCGCCTGCGATCACAGGGATGAGCGCTTCCGGACAAGGGGCCCGGGCCGCCCCCCGATTCTCGGACCCGTCCCTCCTGACGCTGGCGGCGCTGCTCTTCGCCGCGTTCATGCTGAGCCGGCTGCCGTTCTTCTGGTACTACCCGTCCGCCCAGGCGTCGCAGGACACCCCGGGGTACCTGGACATGGTGACGGCGATCAGGGAGGGCCACTGGCCCCATTTCGTCTACCGGACGCCCGGATACCCCCTCTTCTTCTGGTTCGTCACGCTCTTCACCGACCGCTGGATCGCCGTCGTCTATGCGCAGAACCTCCTCTCGTACGCCTCCAGCCTCTTCCTGGTCTACTCCGTGCGGCGCTACCGCTCCTCGCTGGCGCTGCCGGCCGCGCTGGCGATGTGCGGGTTCCTGGGCAGCTCACAGGTCGTCCTCTACGACATCGCCCTGCTGAGCGACAGCCTGTACGCGAGCAGCATCATCACCGCGGTGGCGCTGCTCCTCCTGGCGTTCAGGCGGTTCGACCCGCTACCCCTCGCCGCGGCCTCCGCGACCATGGCCCTGTGCATCCTCGTCCGGCCCGCCGGGGGGTTCTTCGTGGTGATCTATGCCGCCGTCGTCGCTTATCTTCTCTGGCAGCGCCAGCCGATCCGCTCGGTGGTCGCCTTCGGGGCTCCCTTGCCGGCGGTGATCCTGGGCCTTTGCGCGTACAACGATGCGACGATCTCCAACTTCGCGGTCTCGTCCTTCGGTGAGGCAAACCTCGTGGGTGCGACCGCTCTCTTCTGGGAGCCCGATCCACGGCTTCCGGATTCGGTCAACCTCGCGCTGAAGGACCTTCCCGCCTCCTATGCGAGGCAGGACATCACGCCGGAGGATCTTCAGACGATGCGCACGTCATGGGATGCCGACCAACTGAACCTCGTCTATGAGAAGGCCTTCAACCGGCTGATCTTCAGCGAGGGATGGGGATGGGGCAGGCTGGGCGCAGGGGATTACCTCAGGAGCAGGGAGACCATGAAGGCGGTGTCGCTGATTGCGATTCGGAGGCACCCGGTCCTTTACGCGAAGTT
>CAYQOH010000179.1:0-5752 GCA_964419075.1 uncultured Opitutaceae bacterium
TCGGCGGCGAGGTTCGTGAGCTCGAGGGGATCCCGCTCGAGGTCGAAGAAGAGCCACGGCGAGCCGTCGGCATTCAGCACGAGCTTGCGGGCGCGGGTGCGCACGCCGGCCCAGGTGCGGTCGCACTGGTCGGGCAGCCGCACGACCGAGGGCATCGAAATGCGCGCTGCCTCGGCGCCGGTGCGCGGCAGCGCGGCCGCGCCCTCGGCCCATCCCGCCGTCATCCGTGGAAGGTCGAGGAGCGAGACGGGCCGGTCGTCCCTGCCGGCCGCCCCGGGAATCCGCACGAGCAGAGGCACGCGCACGCTCTCCTCGTGGGGCCAGCCCTTGCGGAAGAGCCCGTGGGAGCCGTGCATGTCGCCGTGGACCGACATGACGGCGACGATCGTGTCCCGAGGCAGGGCGCCGACGAGGCCGCCGATGGCGCGGTCGGTCGCCTCCACGTGGGCGTAGTACCCCGAAAGGTCCGCCCGGCACCTCGCCTCCTCGGCGCCGCCCAGGGGCACGTTGCCGCGAAGGACGAGCCCGCCGGGGGGCCGGGCGCGCACCCCGGAGGCGGGCGCGCCGTAGGGCGGATGCGGCGGCTCGAGGCTGACGAGAGCGAACCACGGCCGCGCGCACGCCAGGAGGCTCTCGCGCGCCCGGGCGCACACGACGTCGCTCTGGTAGCCCTCGAAGCGGACGGGCTCCGGGAGGTGCGTCCCGTGGAGCCAGGGGTCGTTGAGAAGAAACCCGCTCTCGAAACCCTCCCAGAAATCGAATCCCCCCCGGTACTGGGGCTCGACGACCGCCCGCGCGTGCTCGTCGCCGGTCAGCATGGCCTTGGGGTCCCGCGCGGAGAGGTGCCATTTTCCGAAGAAGGCCGTCCGGTAGGAGCGCTCCTTCATCACGTGCGCGATCGTCCGGCTCCCCGGAGGGAGCGGGTCGAAGTAGCCGCGCACCCCGTTCTGAGGCGATTCCACGCCCGTGAGCAGGGCGGCCCTCGCGAAGGGCCCGAAGGGATGCGGGGTCACGGCCTGCGTGAAGTCCACGCCCTCGGCGGCCAGCGCGTCCATGAAGGGGGTCCGGGCATTCGGGTCCCCGGTGTACCCGCACGCCTGCGCCCGCCACTGCGTGGTCACGATCCAGAGGATGTTTGGCGGCATGGGAGGTTCGCTCGCGGGCAAGAGCTGAGGCTGCCCGATAACCCAACAGGACACCGTGTTCGTGTGCAACCCAGCGTCCAACATAGGCTCCGGCACGGCCGAGCCAAGACCACAGGCACCCTTACTGAAGCTCGAGGGGCATCTGCAGGACGCGGGCCGACAGGGAATCCAGCAGGCTCCCCGTGTGCTGGACCGTCCTTGACTCCCCGGAATAGATGGTCGCCAGGGGCGAGAAGTCCCTCAGAAGGACGCAGTAGTCGCTGTTGACCATGATGCCGAGCAGCTCGCCGGTCTCGCTGAAGACGAGGTCCCCTCTGGACGTCGCAAAGTCACCGAATAGGCGCTTCATCAGGCGGTTGTCCACGCGAAAATAGCCATGGTGGGCGTCGTCCAGCTTGAACCCGAGCTCGCCGTAGCCCTTGCCGCCGCCGCTGATCAGGAGCGCCTGGGGAAACTTGAAGGGATCCGAGGCGAGCGGGTACACCTTGGCGCCCAGCGCGGCCACCTGCTGGGGATCGACGGGGATGACCACCACCCGCGGGTCCGCCTGGAGGAACTCGACCATCGTCCCGGTGGAACGGTAGTCCGGGGGCCGGTCGAACCGGACCGAGATCCGCTCCCAGTCCGAGCCGATCTCGCGCAGCGAGAACGGCGTGTCCTCCACCTCGAGCAGGGCGTAGACCTGCTTCCCATCCGTGGTGAACACGGTCCTCGCCTCCTTGTCCCGGGTGGTGTTGCCGAAAAGCCCCTTGCGGCTCGCGGCAAAGGTCGTCTGGACGCGGTTCGCCAGGAAGTCGTTGAAGAGCACGTTCGCGGAGATCGGCCGGTTGTCGCGGATCTCCTTCGTGAGCTCGCCCGAGTTCTGCGCGAGCGCCCCCACCCCCTGCGCAAGCTGGTTGGTCGCCTGCTCGACCTTGGCGCGCTCCGTGCGCTCGGTCTGCACCTGCGCCTCGAGCTCGGTGGCCTTTGCGGCCAGCTGCTCCTTCTCGTGCGCCCCGACCGCCACGGCGACGTTCAGGCTCTCGATCTGCTTCCTTGCCTCGGCCTGCTGCTGCTCCAGCAGGGCGAGCGACTCCTTCTGGCGCGCCGCCTCGGCCTTCTTGTCCTCGAGCTCCCGCTGGAGCTGGGCAAGCTGGCTGCGGGTGAGCGAATTCTCCTGCGTCTCGGCCTGGTACCTGAGGTTGAGCTCGGCCTGCGACTTCTGCGTGTCGACCAGCTGCGCGGTGAGCTTCTGGCTCTCCGACTGGAGCTGGCCGAGGCTGCGCTCGCGGGAGGCGAGCGTCGAGTCGGTCGTGGTCAGCCTCTGCTCGAGCGCCTGGCGCGAGAGCTGCTCCTCGACGAGCGACTGCCTCATCGCCTCGACCAGGTCCTGCTCCTTCGAGACCGTGTTCGCCGAGATCTCGTTGACCGGCGGCTGCGCCGGGCGCGACGGCACCGCCCGCTCCCACCGCGTGAGCGCGATGAGGTTGAGGAACAGGAAATCGACAATGAACAGGAGGAGGGTCTTGTTCATAGGCCGGCGGGAGCGGCGGCGGGCCTCTGGCCCTCGATGATCAGCCGGCGCTTGAAGCCGCGGACGTGCCGGATCTTGACCAGGGCGACGCAGATGATGCCGAACAGGTTGGAAGAGTACGCGGCCAACAGGTTGGGCTCGATGACGCCGACCACCTGCAGGACGAGGGCCGCGGCCGTGCCCATCATCCCGACGTACAGGCCGCTGTCGAAGAGGTTCTCCTCGTTCTCCATGAGCCGGAGCTTGAGGAGGGGCGAGGCGTCCTGGACTTCGATCTCCCTGATCTTGCGGAGGCAGGCCATGTACATCGCGACCTGAAGGCCCGCGAATATGCCGATAGAGACGAGTGTGGAGGTTTCCATAGTGACCGGTGTTGAGGGTTTGGCGGATTCCGTTCGGGTCGCCGACGCCGCCAGCATCGGGATCACCAAGTGCACGCGGTATTCCGACGCAGGGGCGGCCTTAAGCAGAAAGGGCTCGGTGGCGACGATCAGGAGCGCCGACATCACGACGGCGAGGACGCCGGCGCGTACGTGCTGGTGCGGGCCCGCCGAGGGCCCGCCCGCGGGCGACACGATCCAGAGGTCGAGGCCGCGCAGGAGGAGATAGAGCCCGAGGATGTAGCCCGCGTACTTTACGGCGAGCATGAGCCGCGGGTGCTCGAGAACGAGGGCGGCAGCGGCCCCCATGCCAGGCCCCGGCGAGCGGTTGACCGGCACCGCCCTTTGCAGGAGGAGGTTCACGGCACCCTGCCCGTCGGAGAGCGCGAGGCGCAGGTCCTCCGATCCGGACTTGCCGTAGCGGATGAGGTACGCGGCGACGCGGTCGGCGGAGTTCGACAGCATCGCGGCCGAGTAGATGAAGGGCAGCTGGTCGGGCGCCACCCGGCAAAGGTGCGCGTACTCCCCGACCGTGCGGACGCTGTCGGTCCGCCGGACGAGCTCGCAGAGCTGCGTCCAGTCAAGACGGCGTCCGAGGGAGAGCAGGTCGACGTAGAAGCCCTCGAGGTCTCCCAGCTCGCCGCGCTGGACCGCCGTCTCGGCGAGGGCGCGCACCTCGCGTTGGAGCGTCGGCGACAGGTGCTCCCCTTGGTAGAGGAGGCCCGTGAGGAGGATGAGGGCGTCAAGCGGCTGGCCGCCCGGACGCGTCGCGGGGACGAACCTTCCGGTCTTCGCGGCGTCCCGGGTCTTGAGGACCGCCTGGACGCCGATGGACCCCGAGTTCGCGAGATAGGTCCGCACCGTGTCCCGCGCGTGCTCCGGGATCAGGAAGGTCACCACGGGCGTGCTCGAGACGTGCGCGGTCTTCTGCCGCAGGTTGAAGAGCGGATCGAGGGCGGGGTCCCAGCCTCCCCAGGCCGCGAGGGACGGCTGGCGCTGCGAGAGTTGGTCCAGGGCGCGCGCGAGCGCGTCCGCCCTCGGGTCGTCCACGGCCTTGGCCGCCTCGAGGAGGAACACGGCGGGCCCGATCTTCTCCGAGTCCACGAGATCGCGGCCGAAGGCCGCCACCGAGGGCGTGCCCTCGCCCGCGGATTTCAGGAGCCCCTTGCTGACGGACTTCAGGCTCACCGGCAGCAGCCACCCGAGCACCGCCACGATCGCACCGGCAAGCACGAGGGCGGGCGCGGAAGCAGGGGTGTGTCGGGGTATCTGGCTGGGGATCATGAACTCCTCTAAAGTATTGATTTGCGGCCCCGTATGGGGCGTATTCTCACCGACCGATGTCCCTGGGAATTGTTCACTACAACGATCCTGTTTTGCGTAAGAAAGGCGAGAAAATCACCGCATTCGATGACCCGCTTGCCTCCTTCGCCAACCAGATGATCGACGCCATGCACGAGGCGCACGGCATCGGCCTCGCCGCCCAGCAGGTCGGGCGCGCCGTCCAGCTCTTCGTGGTCGACCTGCGTGAGACGGAGGCCGACTTCGACTGGAAGATCGACGGGGCGAAGACGCCGCTCGAGCTCTTCATGCCGATGGTGGTCGTCAATCCCAAGGTCACCGTCGCCCGGAAGACCCCAACCGTCTCCCTGGAGGAGGGATGCCTGTCGTTTCCCGAGATCCGGGGGGAGGTGGTGCGGGCCGACGCGATTTCCGCCAGGTTCCAGGACGCGGCCGGGCTCCAGCACACCCTCGAGTGCACGGGGCTGTTCGCCCGGTGCATGCTCCACGAGGCCGACCACGTGAACGGCATCCTCTTCATCGACCGGATGGACAAGGCGGTCCGCTCCACGATCGACGAGGCCGTCAAGGCACTGGCCAAGGCGACCAAGGCCGCGCGCGCGGCCGCGGCGAAATGAGCATCGCGACCCGGACGGGCGACAAGGGAACGACGGGCCTGCTCCATGGCCAGCGCGTGCCGAAGGACCATCCTCAGATCGAGGCGGTCGGCGCCTTCGACGAGCTCAACGTCGAGGTCGGGGCGGCCCGGCTCGCCTCCCGAAGCCCTGCGGCGAGGGACCTCCTGGCGAGGGTCCAGGGGCAGCTGGTCGCCGTCATGGGCGAGATCGCCTGCGCGCAGGAGGATGCGCCCGCCCACGCCAGGTCCAGGTTCGCGCGGCTGTCCGAGGGCGACCTGCGGGCGCTCGACGGGTTCCTGGCGGCGCTCGAGTCTAAGGGCCTTCGCCTGGAGGGCTGGGCCACGCCCGGGGCCAACGCCGCGGCCGTCGCGTTCGACAGGGCGCGGGTCGCGGCCCGCCGGGCCGAGCGGCGCCTCGCCGCCCTCAAGTCCGCCGGCCGGCAGGCGAGGCCGCTCGTGTTCCAGTGGACGAACCGGCTCTCCGACCTCCTCTGGCTCCTGGCCCGGGAGGCCGAAGCGCGGCCGAAGGCCCGATGACCTCGCACGCCGCGCCCAGAAGCTCCGCGGCTGTCGTCAAGTAGCGCCGCGAATGGCAGCGACCGGGACAATTTGGGACACCTCACGCACCGGGAACGCTTGAAATCCGCCGCGCTTCCGCACACCTTTCCATTCCTATGCCGTCCGCACTATTGATTCTCGTCCTCGCCGCTGGCTGGCGCGTGTTCACGCTCTACGTTCCCGCGCTCAGCAATTTCTCGCCGGTGATGGCCCTCGCCTTCTGCGCGGGCGTCTACAC
>CAYQOH010000180.1:0-5751 GCA_964419075.1 uncultured Opitutaceae bacterium
GCACGGAGCGTCTACCTAAACAATCTAGCGACACCAAGGCAAGGGTCTTAAGCGGGCCCCGGTCAATATGACGTGGACCACGGGCCCGGGCTGCCGCGTCTAATACCCCCTGGCGAGCTCCTCCCGGATCGCCTCCAGCGTGCGGGCCACGCCGCCGCCGTTGTCGCGGCGCCAGCCCGCCGAGGCCCGGGCGATCGCGTCCCGCGCGGCCCCGTCCCCGAGGAGGGCCCCGCACTGCGCCGCCAGGGCGGCGGCGTCCGCAACCGTCCGGGCCGCCCCCCGGTCAAGCAAGTCGTTGGCGATCGACCGGAAGCTCGCCATCCCGGGCCCAAAGAGGATCGCCTTCCCGAGCGTGGCCGCCTCGACCGGCGTCTGTCCCTCGGAATGGGGCGGCAGGCTCTTGCCGATGAAGACCACGTCGGCGAGCTGGGCCATCGAGCGAAGCTCGCCGGTCGTGTCGCCGAGCGCGATGTCGACCGGCCCGGGCGACGGTCCCCTCGAGCGGAGGTGGTAGGACAGGCCGGTCTCCCGCAGGAGGCGCTCGATCTCCGCGCGCCGCTCGGCGTGGCGCGGGACGATGAGCAGCGAGCAGCCGACGCCCCGGGCCCGGGCCGCGACGAGCGCGCCGACCAGCGCCTCCTCCTCTCCGGGCCACGTGGACGCTCCGAGCAGGACAAGCCCGCCCGCGGCCAGGCCGAGCTCCCGGCGCAGGCGGCCGCGTCCGTCCTCGTCGAGGAGCGGGATGTCCACGTCGAGCTTGATGTTTCCCGTGACGGAGATCCGGCCCGGCGGGAATCCGAGCTCGCGGAAGCGCTCGGCGTCCGGCTCCGAACCGGCCAGGAGCCGGGTCATCCCGTCCAGCACGAACCGCGCGGCCGCGGGAAAGCGCCTGAGGCGCCGGGCGCTCCGCTCGGAGATCCGGGCGTTGATGCAGAGCACGGGCACCCTGCGGGCCTTCGCCTGGTGCAGGTGCTCGGGCCAGCGCTCGCCCTCGGTCACGACGGCGAGGTCGGGCGCAAAGGCGCTCCAGGCGCGCGCGGAGAAGGGCATCCAGTCGACCGGGAAATACGCCATGGCGGTTACGAGGTGCCGGTACCGCTGCGCCGCGACCCTGAAGCCGGTGGAGGTCGTGGTCGTCAGCACGACCTCGGTGCCGTTCTCCTTGAGCCCGCGCAGGATGGGCTCGACGGCGAGCATCTCGCCCACGCTGACCGCCTGGAGCCAGACCCGCCGCACGCCGGGCCGCCTCGCGGGGATGGCCGGGGGCAGCCCGAAGCGGTGCAAGAACCCGTCGCCGTAGCCGCCCCTCCTGCGCATCCGCAGCAGGTAGTACGGGGACATCACAACCAGCGCGAGGGGGAAGAGCAGCCGGTAGACCCAGATCATGGTGGACGTTGTAAAGAAACGCTCAAACCGGCCGGCAACGCCACAACAAGTTTGCGGTGGCGGGCGTTTTTGCTGTTGTCCAGCCGGGCCGGGCGGCAACGATTCCCGGTCGAGAGCCCATGCGCCAGCCACCCCCCCTCCACGTCCTTGCGGTGTCGGCCGTCCTCATGACGCCCCTGTGCGGGCAGACGCCGCCCTCCCCGCCGGCGCCGGCGGGACCCGACGCCGCCCGCCCCACGCCTCGCTCCGAGGTGCCGGCCTGGGGCTACACCGACTTCGGTCCCCCGGGCGCCGTCGCCAGCCGCACCCACGTCGACGACCTCGACTTCACGGAGGTCGCGTTCGCAAACGGCGTGCGGCTCAACGTCAAGCGGACGACCTTCGACCGGAACTCCATCCGCGTGGCGGCGCGCCTCGGCACGGGCCAGCTGACGGAGCCCGCCGCAACGCAGCCCGGGCTCTCCACGTTCGCAAGCCTCACCTTCTCGACCGGAGGCCTGGGCAAGCTGGGGATCGACGACCTGGCCAAGGTGCTCGTGGGCAAGCCCGCGGGGATCCACTTCACCTCGACCATGGACGCCTTCATCTTCGAGGGTCAGACGAACCCGCAGAACCTCCTCTTCGAGCTGCAGCTGCTGACCGCGTCCATCGCCGATCCCGGGTACCGTCCGGAGGCCCAGCGGGTAGCCCGCGGCCGCATCGAGGCCGCCTACCAGTCCTTCGCGCACTCGGAGCGGGGGCCCCTGGCCCTGCAGGTGCCCAAGCTCCTGGCCGGCGGCGACCCGCGGTTCGGTCTTCCGGCCCGCACGGAGATGATGGCGCGCACCCTGGACGAACTCAGGGCATGGCTCGGACCCCAGCTGGCGAGCGGGCCCCTCGAGGTCTCGGTCGTGGGCGACGTCGACGTCGACACCGTGATCGACGCGGCGGCCCGGACGCTCGGCGCGCTGCCCAGGCGCGAGCCCAGGGCGCCCCTGGACGACCTGCGCAAGGTGTCCTTCCCCCGGCAGCCCTTCACGAAGGACTACGCCGTCGAGACGAACATTCCCAAGGGCCTTGTCGCCGTCTACTGGCCCGCCGCCGACGGCATGGACAGCGGGCGCGCCCGCCGGCTCAACCTCCTCGGGGTCATGCTGGCCGACCGCCTGCGCGTGAAGGTGAACGACCGCCTCCCGAACGCGGTCTCCCCGACCGTGGGGAGCACGGCAAGCGACATCTTCCCCGGCTACGGCTACCTCGCGGCCATCGCCATCGTGGATCCCCCGAGGGCGAAGGAGATCGTGAGCGCGATCGTGGCGGTTGCCGCCGACCTGGGCGCCAACGGCGTCAAGAAGGAGGACTTCGACGCCGCGATGGCACGGACGCTCAAGTCGGTCCTCGAGAGCGAGCTGACCAATACCTACTGGATGACGGTGCTCGGCCGCGCGCAGGAGAGGCCCGAGGTCCTCGACTGGGCCCGGAACCGGCTCGCGGACTTCAAGGCGGTCACGAAGGCCGACATCGACGCCCTCGCGAAGGATTACCTCGGAGAGGACAAGGCGTCGCGCGTCATCATCCACCCCTACCCGGCGCCGGTCTCGAGCCCGCTCCTCGTCTCGCCGACGCCGCCGCCCGACGGCATGTGACGGGCGCGCTACGCGCGCCCGAAGACCAGCGAGGCGTTCGTCCCGCCGAAGCCGAAGCTGTTGGCGAGCGAGGCCTCGACCGCCTTGCCGACCGAGGCGCCCGCCGTGAAATTGAGCCCGAGCGCGGCGCACGCGGGGTCCAGCGTGTCCAGGTTGACGGTCGGCGGAATGACGCCGCGGTCGATGGCGAGGACGGCGGCCAGGGCGCCGAGTGCGCCGGCCGCGCCGAGCAGGTGCCCCGTCATCGACTTCACCGCGCTCACCTGCAGGCGGTCCTTCGATGCGGCGAAGACCGCCGCGATCGCGGCCGCCTCCTCCCCGTCGCCGCTCGGCGTCGACGTGGCGTGGGCGGAGACGTAGCCGATCCGCCCGGCGTCGAGCCCGGAGTCGTCGAGCGCCAGCCGCATCGACCTGCGCGAGCCCTCGGCCTCGGGGGCGAGCGACGAGAGGTGGTACGCGTCCGCCGTGGCCCCGTAGCCGAGCAGCTCGGCGTAGACCCGGGCCCCGCGCGCGCGGGCGTGCTCCATCTCCTCGAGGACGAACACGACCGCGCCCTCCCCGACCACGAACCCGTCGCGGTCGGCATCGTAGGGCCGCGAGGCCCTCTGCGGGTCGTCGTTGCGGGTCGACAGCGCCTTCATCTGGGCGAAGGCGCCGACGGCGATCGGCGTGATCACCGCCTCAGCCCCGCCGGCAAGCATGACGTCGGCGTCCCCCCGGCGGATGGCCCGGGCGGCCTCGCCGAGGGTGTGGCCGCTCGTGGCGCACGCGGAGGCGATGCTGAAATTGGGCCCCCGGCAGTTGAGCAGGATCGCGAGCTGGCCCGCGAGGATGTTGGGCGCGGCCTGAAGGATGAAGAAGGGCGATATTTTCCGGAAGCCGCCGACGCGCCACGTCTCGTGGGTTGCCACGATCTCGGGTAGGCCCCCCAGGCCCACCCCGAGATTGACCCCAATCCGCTCGGCGGGAAGGCGGTCCCGGACGGAGTCGAGACCGGAGTCGGCGTAGGCCTCAAGGCCTGCGCCGAGACCCAAGTGGCTGAATCGTCCCAGTTTACGCACATCCTTCGGTGACAATGCGGCCGTGACCGGCTCCGAGCCGGCCCCGTGGGGATACACGGCCGCAGCGCGGGCGGCGGTCGGGTCGTACCCCCGCACCTCGCCCGCGATTCTCGCAGTGCATCCCGTTGCATCGAAACGTGTTATTGGACCAATGCCGCTCTTTCCTGCGACGAGCGCGGACCAGGTTTCGGGTGCCGTCAGCCCGACGGGCGTTACGGCGCCGAGGCCCGTGATGGCTACCCTGTGGAACGGAGTGGAGGCCGGCATGGGCCCAAAAGGACACAAGGAGCGCGCCGATAGGCAAGTCTTTGACTTTGGAACCCCCGTATGCTTGGGTGGCCGGCCCTTCACGATGCAGCAGCTTCACGCCTACTGGCGCATGGATTACATTGAGGCGCCGCGCTATCCGGCAACGATGAAGCGACCGTTCACGGAGCTGCCCGCCATGGGTGACGACCGCGCGGCGCTCATCGTCCACCGGTCGCGCCTCTCCTACCTCCTTCTGAACCGCTTCCCCTACAACCCGGGGCACCTGCTCGCGGTTCCGTTCCGGGAGGTCGTCGACCTCGAGGACCTTTCCCGGGAGGAAAGGGGGGACCTCATGGAGGAGGTCTTCCTCGGGAAGCGGCTGCTCGCGGCGGCGATGAAGCCCGACGGGGTGAATATCGGGTTCAACCTCGGCTCGGCCGCAGGGGGGAGCATCGCCCACCTGCACGGCCACATCGTGCCGCGCTGGAACGGCGACAACAACTTCATGCCCGTCGTCGGGCAGACCCGCGTGCTTCCGCAGTCTCTCGACGCGACCTGGGCGCGCCTCTCGGCCTGCGTGGGCCAGGTGGCGGCGGTTGCCTGAAGCGTCACCCGTGCCTGCAAAGACGCTCCATTTCCAGAGCCCGCGGCACCTGAGCCAGCTCTATGCCGGCAAGGCCGAGAACCTCGCTCACGCCGAGCGGGCGCTCGGCGTCAAGCTCGTGACCCGCGAGGACTGGCTCAAGATCGAGGCCGCCCAGGAGCCCCTGGCGCGCGCCGAGGAGTTCTTCGCGTTCCTGAACGCCGCGAGGAGCCAGGGAATGACCATCCGGACGCCCGATTTCGCCCGGCTCGTGGACTCGTTCGCCAAGGGCGAGGCCGACCGGTGGCAGGCGCTCCTCGACGAGCCCCTCGTGATCGCGACGAACCGCAGGAGCGTCGTGCCAAAGACCATAGGCCAGAAGGCGTACCTCCAGGCCGTCCTCAGCCAGCCGGTCGTGATCGGGATAGGCCCGGCCGGCACCGGCAAGACCTACCTGGCGATGGCGGCCGCCGTCTCGGCGCTCCTCAACCACGAGGTGGAACGGATCGTGCTCACCCGGCCCGCGGTGGAGGCCGGCGAAGCCCTCGGATTCCTGCCGGGCGACCTCCGCGAGAAGATCCTCCCCTACCTGCGTCCCCTCTACGATGCGCTCCACGACATGCTCGACCCGGAGGAGGTCGTGCGCCTGACCGAGAAGGGCGTCATCGAGATCGCCCCGCTCGCCTACATGCGCGGAAGGACGCTCTCGCGCGCGTTCGTCGTCCTCGACGAGGCGCAGAACACGACCCCCGAGCAGATGATGATGTTCCTCACGCGGCTGGGCGAGGATTCGAGGATGGTGGTGACGGGCGACGTCACGCAGATCGACCTGCCGCGCTCCAAGATG
>CAYQOH010000181.1:0-5739 GCA_964419075.1 uncultured Opitutaceae bacterium
CCACGATGTTCCTCACGTTCGCCTTCGCGAAGATCTGGTACCGCTGCTCCATCTCCCCGAGGAGCCACTTCAGGGCCGCCGGAACCTTCTTCGGCTCGGTGACGACGGGGATGAACATGTGCGGAAGGCTGTTGAAGACCTTCAGCTCGACGACCTTGGGATCGACCATGATCAGCCGCACGTCCTTCGGGCTCTTCGAGTAGAGGATGGACGTGACGATCGAGTTGATGCAGACCGACTTTCCGGAGCCCGTCGCGCCGGCGATCATGAGGTGCGGCATCTTGGCCAGGTCGGAGATGAGGGGCTTGCCCGAAACATCGCGGCCGAGCGCGATCGGCAGCTCCGCCTTCGCCGACGCCCAGTCCTCGCTCTCAAGCAGCTCGCGCATGCCCACCGGCGTCGGGTTGAGGTTCGGCACCTCGACCCCGACGGCGGCCTTTCCCGGAATCGGCGCGAGGATCCGGACCGACTGCGCGCGCATCCCGAGCGCGATGTTCTTCTCCAGGCCCGCGATCTTCTCGACGCGCACGCCGGCCGCAGGGACGACCTCGTAGCGGGTGATCACCGGCCCGACGTGGATCTCGCCAAGCGAGACCTCGACACCGAACTCCCCGAGGATCCTCAGGAGCGTCTCGGCGTTGTGCCGGTGCTCCTCGTCGCTGTTGCCGGCGGCCGGCTTCGCCTGCTCCTTGAGGAGCTTGACCGGCGGAAACTCGTAGCTCTCGTCGAACGTCTGGGGCAGCACGACCTTCGCCTTCTTCGGCTCCTCGGGCTTGACGATCGTGAGCGGGATCTTGGCGGCGGGCTCCTTCTGCGGGGGCTCCCGGGGCGCCGGCTTGGCCTCGGCCCTCGGGGGGGCCTCGGTGATCGGGAAGCCCGGCCGCGTCAGGGTCCGTCCGAGCGGGTCGTCCGTGGCCCGGGCCACCAGGATCTTCTTGGCTCCCGTGGGGCCCACCACCGGCGGCGGCACGGGCGGCAAGGGCGGCGTCACCGCGCCCCGTTGTTTCTCCCGCTCCTCCCTGCGCTTGGCCCGCTCCTCGGCGAGCGCCGCCTTCTTGCGCGCGCGCGCCGCCTTCCATTCCGTGAAGTTGCTGAGGATCTTCTCGATCTCGCCGCCGATGTCCCGCGTGAAGAAGAAGAGCAGCGCCACGCAATAGACCGTCCCGAGGAGGAGTCCCGAACCGAACGGCCCGAGGGCGTCCGAAAGCAGCCGCTTGTAGATGATCTGACCGATCAGCCCCCCGAGGGCCTTCGGGAACGTGTCGTTCGCCTTGAAGCTTTCGAACATGGCGAGCAGCCCGGACATGGAGACGATCCAGACGATCGCGGACGTGACGCGGGTCGCCACGAGGTGCCTGGAGTTCTTGATCGCGATGTAGAACATCCAGAACAGGGCCACGGGCAGCAGGATCGTGCTGCCCCCTAGGGAATAGTAGAGGATCCACACCGTGTCCGCCCCAAGCCAGCCCACCCAGTTCTTGCCGACGGGGGCGGTCGAGTAGAAATGGGACTGGTTGGGGGCGTAGTTCAGCAACGCCGCCGTCAGGTAGGTCGCCACCACAAAGCAGAGAACCGCCGCCATCCAATTTGGGCGGTAACGGGGTCCTTGGAACGACGGGCCTCCGTTTGGATTTGAACTATCTGATTTGGGCATCTGTGCTTCCGGGCGTAGCGGCTTGCGGATTGGACGCTAGTATCCGGGCTGGTCAAATGTAAACCCCTCCCGACCTTTTTTACAATAATCTCGATATCTGCACCCATGCGAGAAGTTCTTCAGTTCCAACCGATTTACCAAGAACGCGTCTGGGGCGGCCACAGGCTTCAGACCCTGCTAGGCCGGGAGCTTCCGCCCGGCCCGCCGATCGGCGAAAGCTGGGAGATTGTCGACCGGCCGGAGGCGCAATCGCGGGTCAGGCGCGGCCGCTTCGGGGGATCGACGCTGCGCGACCTCATCGAGCACCATTCGCCGGAGGTCATGGGGCCCGGGTGGAAGCCCTCCGCGCCCTTCCCGCTGCTTGTGAAATGGCTCGACTGCTCCGAGAGGCTGAGCCTCCAGGTGCATCCCCCCGCCGCGGCGGCGGCGGCGCTGGGCGGCGAGCCGAAGACCGAGAACTGGTATGTCGCGCATTCGGCGCCCGGAGCGTCGCTGTTCGTAGGGCTGAAGACCGGGGTGACCCGCGCGGGCTTCACGAAGGCCGTCGCCGACGGCACCGCCGAGGAGTGCGTCAACAAGGTCTCGGTCGCGGCGGGGGACTCGGTGCTCGTGCGCAGCGGCCAGGTCCACGCGATTGGGGCGGGCAACCTGATCCTTGAGATTCAGCAGAATTCCGACACGACGTACAGGCTCTACGACTGGGGCCGGGTCGGCCTCGACGGAAAGCCCCGGAAGCTGCACGTTGAGGAGTCCATGCGCTCGATCTTGTGGGACGTCGGCCCCCCCGAGCTCGTCAGGGCCGCCCCAACCTCCGGCATGATCGCCTCCTGCGACGAGTTTTCCATAAGGCGCGCGGTCCTTGGGAAGGGCGAGTCGCTTCGGTTTCCCTCGGGCGAGCAGCCCAGGATTCTCAGCGTGGCCGCCGGTGAACTGGCCCTCTCGGGCGCCGACGCCGGGGCAAAGCCGCTCGTGTCGGGCGACAACGCGCTCCTGCCCTGGTCGGCCGACTTTGACTTCGTGGCGCCCGACCCCGCGATCATCCTCATTACAGAGGGCTTTGCTTGAGCCGTGCGGCAAAGGCCTGCCTCCTTCTCGGGGGTCTCTTTGCGTTGGGCGCGCTCGCCTGGATGGCGTTCCTTCCGGCTCTCGTCGAGGGCGAGCTTCGCTCGGTGACCGGGTTCGACGTCCGGGTTGCGGTGCTCGCGGCAAACCCCTTCACCGGGCGAGTCCTCGCGAGGGGGCTTGCGGCCAAGAACCCGCCGGGTTACCCGACCCCGGACTTCGTCACCCTCCGGGAGCTCAAGGCCGATGTGAACGTGTTCTCCTGGATCTTCACGGACCGGATCGTGATCAACGAGCTCGACGTCGACGCCGAGAAGGTCGTGATCGTGCGGCAGCGCGGAGGGAAGTCGAACGCGGGCGATTTTGCGGCCGCGTTCTCGAGGGGCGGGGGGGCGCCCTCCGGAGGCCCGGCGGCGGCCGCCCCGCGCGGGCCCGCGCGGTACCTGATCCGGAAGCTTCACATCCGGCTCGGGCAGCTCGTCATCGCCGACTATTCGGGGCCGAGGCCCGACGGGTCGTCCTACGACCTCAACATCGACCACACGTACGTGAACGTGTCGTCCGCGCGCCAGCTCCTGGTCCCGGAGGTCGTCAGGAGCCTGACCTCGTTCGGGCTCCACCACGACGCGGCGCAGCTCCTGCCGGGCGACTTCGGCCGCGCGCTCGCGGACGCCGTGGGGGGCGCGGCGGATGTCGGGGCGAAGCTCAAGGATGCGGGGCAGAAGGCCGGGAAATACCTGAAGGGCCTTTTCGACAAACTTGAACAATCGGGGAAACCCTAGTTAAGTTGCCGACTCTCCATGACAAGCTCCAAGACAGACGACGCGAAGCCCAACCCGGCACCCAACAAGGAGAAGGCTCCCGCAGGGGGAAAACCTGGGGCTCCGCCGCCCGAGAAGACCCTGGCCGCCCAGGATCCGGCCGAGCAGGTCGCGGTCGCGAAGAAGGAGGCGGCCGCGAACCACGACCGCTATGTGCGCGCCGTCGCCGACCTTGAGAACTTCCGCCGCAGGACGGTGAGGGAGAAGGAGGAGCTGCGCCTCTTCGCAGCGTCGCGCCTGCTCGAGGACCTCCTGCCGGCCCTGGACAACCTGGCCCTCGGGCTCGCCGCGGCACGGCAGCCGAACGCGGACCTGAAGGCGCTCGCGGGCGGCGTTGATCTCGTGCAGCAGCAGCTCAAGGGGGCGCTCGCCGCCCACGGCCTAAAGGAGATCAATCCCCTCGGCGAGGCGTTCGACCCCCACCAGCACGAGGCGATCTCGCACCAGCCGAGCCCGGACGTCGGGGCTGAACACGTCCTCGCCGTCGTGCGCACGGGCTACGTCCTCAACGGCCGCCTGCTGCGGCCGGCCTCGGTGATCGTCTCCAGCGGCAAACCGGCCAAGGATCCGGCGAGCTGAGCCATGGCCAAGGAGGATTACTACGACGTTCTCGGCGTCGCCAAGGGCGCCACCGAGGACGAGCTCAAGAAGGCCTACCGCAAGAAGGCGGTCCAGTACCACCCCGACAAGAACCCCGGCAACAAGGAGTCCGAGGAGATGTTCAAGAAGGTCTCCGAGGCCTACGAGGTGCTGAAGGACCCGGACAAGCGGGCGGCCTACGACCGGTTCGGGCACGCCGCGTTCCAGGGCACGGGCGGCGGCGCGCGCGGCCCGGCGGGCGCCGGCGGGTTCCACGACCCCTTTGACATCTTCCGCGAGGTCTTTGGCCAGGGCGGCGGCGGTGGTGGCATCTTTGACGAGATGTTCGGCGGCGGCGGCGGCCGCGACGGGGGCCGGGACGGCTCGGACCTGCGCTACGACCTGGAGCTCACGCTCGAGGAGGCCGCGCGCGGCATTGAGAAGGAGATCTCGTTCAAGAAGCTCGTCAGCTGCGAACACTGCCACGGGTCGGGGGCGGAGCCCGGATCGAAGCGCGTGACGTGCCCGACGTGCCGGGGGGCGGGGCAGATCCGCCGGTCAGGAGGGATCATCGTGTTCACGCAGACGTGCCCGACCTGCGGGGGCGCCGGGGTGAAGATCGAGAAGCCCTGCTCGGTGTGTCGCGGCGAGGGGCGCGTCGCGAAGACGACCAAGCTCAACGTGAAGATACCGCCCGGGGTCGACACCGGCTCAAGGCTGCGTTCCGCCGGCAACGGCGAGGCGGCCGCGGCCGGGGGGACGCCCGGGGACCTGTACATCGTCCTCTCGGTGAAGGAGCACGAGCTCTTCGAGCGCCACGGCGACGACCTCTTCTGCGAGATCCCGATCAAGTTCACGCTGGCGACGCTTGGCGGCTCGATCGAGGTGCCGACGCTCTCGGGCAAGGCGAGCCTCAAGATCCCGGCGGGCACGCAGAGCGCCACGACCTTCCGGCTGCGCGACCGGGGCATGCCCTCGCTGCGCGGCGGGCGCCACGGCGACCAGCTCATCCGGGTCCACGTGGAGGTGCCCGTGTCGATCTCCTCGGAGCAGCGGAGGATCCTGGAGGAGTTCGCGCGGATAAGCGGCGACGCGCACGAACCGACCTCGCGCAAGTTCTTCGAGAAGGCGAAGAAGTTCTTCTAGGAATGCCGCCGCCGCCAGCGCCAGGCAACCCGAGGCTCGTGCCGCCGAGGCGCGCCCACGGCCGGCTGGGCCCGTTGGACGGTCCCGTGTTCCAGCCGTTCCCCAAGGGCTTCGGCACGAAGGAACTCGTCCCGCGCATCAGGGCCGCGGGATCGGCCTGAGGAGGCGCCCCGCCCATGCGCGTCGCCCTCCTCGGCTCGGGTCGCGGCTCCAACGCGGAGGCGATCCTGTCCGCAGAGACCGCGGGCCGGCTCGGTCGCGCCCGCGTCGTCGGCATCTTCTCTGACGTCGCCGACGCCGGGATCCTCGCGCTCGGCCCCCGCTTCGGCGTCCCGGCCGCGTTCGTCGACCCGGCGCCCTTCAGGACCAAGCTCGAGGGCGAGGGCGAGGCGAGGTTCATCGAAGCCGTCTCCGGGGTCCGACCGGACCTGGTCGTGCTCGCGGGGTTCATGCGCGTGCTCAAGCCCGGGTTCCTGG
>CAYQOH010000182.1:0-5737 GCA_964419075.1 uncultured Opitutaceae bacterium
ACGACCTGACCAACACAAGCAGGGGCGGAAGCCAGGAGTACACAGTCGAGCTCACACGCCCAATGGCTGACAACTGGTCGGCCAGCATCGCGTACACCTACACGCACGCCACCCAGGTGGACCCGTTCACGTCCTCGGTCGCCGCCTCGGGCTTCGCATCCCAGCCGATCATCAACCCGAACGACAACATCGCGTACAAGTCGAACTACTCGGTCCCGAACAAGTTCGTCGCGACGTTCACCCGCCAGTTCAACTTCTTCAAGAAGAAGTACTCGACGACGTCGTTCTCGGCCCAGTTCATCACGGAGACCGGCCAGGCCTACAGCTTCGTGTTCAAGGGCGACGCCGACGGCTCCGGCCTCACGGGTGAGTCCCTGTTCTACGTCCCCTCGGGCCCGAACGACCCGAAGGTCGAGTGGCTGAGCGCGACGGAGGAGGCGAACTTCTTCAGCTACGTCGCCTCGAACCCGCAGCTCAGCAAATGGTCGGGCAAGATCGCGCCGCGCAACAGCGCCACCGCGGGCGAGCAGGCGACGCTCAACCTCCACCTCGAGCAGCAGGTGCCGCTGTACTACAAGAACACGCGGGTCGTCCTCTACGCCGACTGCTTCAACTTCGCCAACCTGCTGAGCAAGAAGTGGGGCGTCGTGGACAACTTCAACAATTCGTTCGTCACCCAGACCATCGCCGGCACCGGCTACGACAAGGTCACGAACAAGTACATCTACGTGTTCAACAACGGCACGCTCGGGACGCCGACGATCTATTCGGATGAGTCGCGCTGGCAGCTGCAGGTCGGCGCGCGCCTGGAGTTCTAAGGCTGCGAGTCCATCAAATCCTCGCACTGCGACGGCCGCCCCCCAAAGGGGCGGCCGTCTTGCTGTTCACCGTGCGTGCGGCGCGGCTTGTAGAACACCCCGGGGAGCCGATAGGCTGGAGGAGCTCAAACCATGACCGCCCCTTCGCTGCCCCCCCCGGCGCCGGCGCGCGAGAACCGATCGGCCGTCCTGACCTGCTGCGCCCTCGTCGCCGCGGCCGTCTTCGTCGCGTACGGCCCGAGCCTGGGCGGGCGCTTCCTCTACGATGACGTCGGTTCGATCGCCCAGAACGAGACGATACGGCACCTCTCGGGCGCCTTTGTGCCGCCGGGCGGCGAGACCGTCAGCGGAAGGCCCGTCCTCAACCTCTCGTTCGCCTTGAACTACGCCCTGTCGGGGCCGCACGAGTGGAGCTACCACGCGGCGAACGCGGCGATCCACGCGGCCGCGGCGCTGCTCCTTCTCGGGATCGTCCGGCGCACCCTTGTGACACCCGCCGCGGGGGCGCGGGGCGACCCGGAGGCCCTGGCCACCGGGTTCGCCGCGGCGCTCCTCTGGGCGCTGCATCCTCTGCAGACCGAGTCGGTCGCCTATGTGGTGCAGCGGGCCGAGTCGCTGATGGGCCTCTTCTACCTGCTGACCCTCTATTCGTTCATCCGCGGGGCCGGAGCGGGCCCGGCGGCGCGCCTCTGGCATCTCCTGGCATTTGCCGCCTGCCTTCTCGGCATGGCCACGAAGGAGGTCATGGCGACCGCGCCCCTGGTCGTCCTCCTCTACGACAGGGCGTTTCTCGCCGGCTCCTTCGCCGAGGCGTGGAGGCGGCGCAGGGGCTCCTATCTCGCCCTTGCCTCGTGCTGGCTCGCGATGGCGGGGTTTGCGTGGCTTGGCGGCGCCCGCAGCGGCACAGCTGGATTTGGGTCGGGCGTCTCCTGGTGGGCCTACGCCCTGACTCAGGCGAGGGCGGTGGCGCTCTACATCCGGCTTAGCCTCTGGCCCCATCCGCTGATCGGCGACTACGGCCGCTTCCTTGGCGGCGGACGCCTGGAGGTCGTGCTGGGCGCCCTCCTCGTGGTCGCGCTCCTTGCCGCCACCGTGCAGCTGCTCAGGAGGAACCGCCCGGCGGGCTTTCTGGGCGCGTGGTTCTTCGTCATCCTTGCCCCCAGCTCGAGCGTGATCCCGGTCTCGACCGAGATCATCGCCGAGCACCGGATGTACCTGCCCCTGGCCGCGATCGCGGTCCTGTTCGCCACCGCGCTGCATTCGGTGATCCGCCGGCCGCGCCCTTTCCTCGCGCTCGTGGGCGCCCTCGCGCTCGCCCTCGGCGCAGCGACGGCCCTGAGGACCCGTGTCTACCGCGACGCCGAGGCGTTCTGGACCGACGACGTCCTAAAGGTTCCCGGCAACGCGGGGGCCTGGAACAACCTCGGCATGATCCTGGCCGAGAGGGGCGACCAGGCCGGTGCCATGGTCCTCTACCGTCGGGCGCTCGCGCTTGTGCCGACGTTCGCCTTCGCGCACACCAACCTGGGCAATTCCCTTGCTGCGACCGGCCATGCCGCCGAGGCGGCTTCCGAATACGAGGCGGCGTTGAGGTACCGGCCCGAGGATCCGGCCGTCCACATGCGCCTCGCCTACGCCCTGGCGCTCGGCAAGAGGGGGTACGCCGCGGCCGCCGAGTACCGCGAGGCGCTGCGCCTTGAGCCGGGAAGCGCGGAGGCATGGGCGGGCCTCGGCGCGGCGATGGTGCAGGTCGGGAATCTTCCCGAGGCGGCGGACGCCTATGCGCAGGCCGTACGGCTCCAACCGGAACACGCGGGTACGAGGGTCGACTACGGTGACGTCCTCGTGCAGCTGGGGCGAAGTGCCGAGGCGATCCGGGAGTACCGGGAGGCGCTCCGCGTCGGGCCCGGCGCCGCGGACGTCCACAACAACCTGGGAGGCCTCCTCGCCGAGGGCGGGGACCTGGCGGGGGCGAGGGCCGAGTTCGAGGAGGCCCTGCGGCTCAAGCCGGACTACGCCGACGCGCGCGGCAACCTCGAGCGCGTGCGGGCGCTGGAGCGCCAGGCCGGGGCCCGCCGATGAAGACGCTCGTGCGCCTCCTCGTCATCGTGGGGCTCTCCGCGTGGATCTACTCCCCGTGCATCCGGGGCGCGTGGCTATGGGACGACGGCCTGGAGATCGCGCAGAACGCGGCCCTGCGGGAGCCGGGCGGCTGGTGGCGGCCCTTCGTCCACCCCCAGGGCATGGACTATTTCCCGCTGAAGAGCAGCCTGCAGTGGGTGGAGTGGCACCTCTGGGGCGCCAACCCCTTGGGCTACCACCTGGTGAGCCTCGGCCTCCATATCGCGAGCGCGCTGCTCATCTGGCGGCTGCTGCGGCTTCTCGGCGTGCGCTTCGCGTGCCTTGGCGGGCTCCTCTTCGCCGTGCACCCCCTGGCCGTGGAGTCGGTCGCGTGGATCTCGGAGTTCAAGAACACCGTGTCCCTTCCGCCGCTGCTGCTCGCCGCGACGGCCTACGTCCGGTTCGACCTCGAGCGGCGCCCCCGGGCGCGGGGCGCCGCGCTCCTCTGGTTCATTGCGGCGCTCGCGTGCAAGACGTCGGTCGTCATGTTCCCGGCGGTCCTCCTCGTCTTCGCCTGGTGGAGGCGCGGGCGGATCGGGCTCGGCGACCTCAGGGACTCCGCGCCCTTCTTCGGGGCCTCGGCGGCGATGGGCGCGGCCACCGTGTGGTTCCAGTCGACGCGCGCGATCGGGATCGCGGGGACCCCGCTCGGCCTCGCCGGGAGGGTCGGCCAGGCGGGATGGAGCATCCTTGCGTACGCCCGCCAATCCGTGTGGCCGTCCGACCTTGCGCCCATCTATCCCGCTGCCGGGGGGTCCCTTCCCGGGATCGTGGCGTGGCTCGGGATCGCGGCGGTCCTTGCGCTCCTCTGGGCCTACCGGAAGGGCTGGGGCCGGCACGCCCTCCTCGGATCGGGCTGGTTCCTCCTCAACCTCGCGCCCGTCCTCGGGATCATCCCGATGGCCTATCTGAGGATCTCGCCCCGGGCGGACCATTTCGCGTACGTGCCGCTCGTCGGATGGGTCGGCCTCGCGGCGGCGGCCTATGGCGCCGCCGTGGAGGCCTGGCACAGGAGATTCGGCCCCAGGGCCGTCGTGAGGCTTCCCCTGGCCGCAGGGGTGGCCGCGCTGGCCTGCGCGATGGTCCTTGTCGGGCGCGCCCATGCGGCCGCGTTCCGCGACGAGAAGGCGCTCTGGTCGTTCGCCATCGGGCGCAACCCCGCCGCCTGGCTCGCCCGCAACAACCTCGGCAAGGCGCTCCTCCAGGAGCACCGGCCGGCCGAGGCTGAAGCGCAGCTGCGCGCGGCGACCGCGCTCGAGCCCGACTCGCCCGAGGCGCACGCCAACCTCGGGAACTGCCTTGCCGAGGAGGGCCGCGCCGAGGACGCCCTAAGGGAATATACCGAGGCCCTGCGGATCGACCCCGGATTCGCCGGCGGGCACTACGACCTGGGGCTGTCCCTCCTGCGCTCGGGTCTCCCGGGCCCGGCCTCCGACGAATTCCGGGCGGCGCTCAGGCTCGATCCGGGACACGCCCAGGCGCACAACAACCTCGGCCTCGCGCTCGCCGGCCTGGGAAGGCTTTCCGAGGCGTTGGAGGAGTACCGGCGGGCCCTTGCCCTCGATCCCGCGCTTGCCGAGGCCCGCCTGAACCTCGGGAACCTGTTCTTCAGGCAGGGGAGGCTGGAGGACGCGGTGAGCGAGTACCGCGAGGCCCTGCGGAGCGCGCCGGATTACGCGGGGGCCCACTACAACCTCGCACAGGCCCTGGACGCGCTGGGCCGCCGGGACGAGGCCCGGGCCGAGATTGAAAAGGCGCGCGGCGCGGCAAATCATTGACTCCGAAGGGGAAGGTCGGACCGTTATCCCTCATGCGGCGACCCGGATTACACGGCGCGGTTGCACTCGCGCTTCCCGTTGCGGTGATTGCGGCCTACGGGCCCGCGCTGCGCGGCGGGTTCATCTGGGACGACGACGCGCACGTGACGCGCCTGGACCTGCGCCCGCTTCACGGCCTCTGGAGGATCTGGGCGGAGCCTGGCGCGACCCAGCAGTACTACCCGGTCCTGCACAGCGCGTTCTGGCTCGAGCACCGCCTCTGGGGCGACTCGGCCCTCGGCTACCACCTGCTCAACGTGGCCCTGCACCTCCTGGCCACGTTCCTCTTGTACCGGGTGCTCCGGCGCCTGGCGGTGCCCGGGGCGGCCCTGGCGGCCTCGGTCTTCGCGCTTCATCCGGTGTGCGTCGAGACGGTGGCCTGGGTCTCGGAGCAGAAGAACACGCTGTCCGCGGTGTTCTACATGGCCGCGGCGCTGGCCTACCTGCGCTTTGACGAGAGGCGGCGGTGGGGCCCCTACGCGCTCGGCACGGCCCTCTTCGCGCTCGCGCTCCTCAGCAAGAGCGTCACGGCGACGCTTCCCGCGGCGCTCCTTGTCGTGCTCTGGTGGAAGCGGGGCCGCCTTTCCCACGGGGGCGACGTTCTGCCCCTGGCGCCGTGGTTCGCCATGAGCGCCGCCGCGGGCCTCATGACGTCGTGGATGGAGCGCACCTTCATCGGCGCCTACGGCGCTCCGTTCCAGCTCGGCCTCGCCGACCGGCTCCTCGTGTCGGGCCGGGTCGCCTGGTTCTACCTGGGAAAGCTGCTCTGGCCGGCGGGCCTCAACTTCATGTACCCGCGCTGGAGCGTGGACGCCCATGCGCCTTGGCAGTACGTGTTCCCCGCCGGCGCCGTCGCGGTCCTGGCGGCCCTTTTTGCGCTCAGGCGCCGGTCCCGCGGCCCGCTGGCGGCGGCGCTCCTCTTCGTGGGGACGCTGTTCCCCGCCCTCGGGTTCATCAACGTGTACCCCTTCGTCTTCTCCT
>CAYQOH010000183.1:0-5717 GCA_964419075.1 uncultured Opitutaceae bacterium
GCTGTCCATTAGCAAGGTTTCTTATCGGAGCACGAAACGCGCAAGCGCGATCTTTCGGGGCAAACCGGGTCTCTTCGGCCCTTTAACGGGAGTGTCACACGGGCGTCACGCGTTCGTAACAGAACGCGTGTAGCCTAGGAGGCGATCCAACCTGCAATAATTCAAACGCAACAAATCCAACAACCATGCTACCGATCAAATCCAAATGGATCGCGCTCCTTGGGGCCCTTTCGGCCCTTGGCGCGACCTGCGCGTCAGCCCAAATGCTCATCAATGGTGCCGGTGCCACGTTTCCCTTCCCGATCTACTCGAAATGGTTCAATGAATACGCAAAAGTGGACCCTTCGGTGCGCTTCAACTACCAGTCGATAGGCTCGGGCGGCGGGCAGAAGCAGATCCTGTCGGAGACGGTGGACTTTGGGGCCTCGGACGGCCCGATGTCGGATGACAACCTCGCAAAGGCGCCGCGGGCCCTGTGGCACTTTCCGACGGTCGCGGGCGCCGACGTCATCACCTACAATGTTCCGGGCGACCCAAAGCTGAAGATCGACGGCCCGACCATCGCCGGGATCTTCCTGGGCACGATCGTGAAGTGGAACGATCCGGCCATCGCGGGCCAGAATCCGGACCTCAAGCTGCCG
Source organism: uncultured Opitutaceae bacterium (assembly GCA_964419075.1). Taxonomy (GTDB): domain Bacteria; phylum Verrucomicrobiota; class Verrucomicrobiia; order Opitutales; family Opitutaceae; genus Palsa-1447. Next base: position 642 of record CAYQOH010000183.1, read on the forward strand.
GATGCGGACATCGTCGTCGTCCACCGCTCGGACGGCAGCGGCACGACCTACATCTTCACGGACTACCTGAGCAACGTGAGCGCCGACTGGAAGGCCAAGGTCGGCAAGGGAACCTCCGTCAGCTGGCCGACCGGCATCGGCGGGAAGGGCAACGAGGGCGTATCCGGCCAGGTCAAGCAGGTGCCCGGCTCGATCGGGTATGTTGAGCTCGTGTACGCCAAGCAGAACAAGCTTCAGTACGCCGACGTGAAGAACTCCTCGGGCAGCTACGTCACGCCGTCCATCGAGTCCGTCACCGAGGCGCTCGCGACGGCCGACATTCCGGCCGATTTCCGCTTCTCGATGGTGAATCCGCCGGGTGCGACGGCCTATCCGATCTCGGGATGCACCTGGCTGCTCGTCTACGCGGAGCAGAAGGACCACGCAAAGGGCGAGAAGCTCGTGCAGTTCCTCAAGTGGGCCTACTCCGACGGCGAAAAGCTGGCCCCCGGCCTCGATTACGCGCCCCTTCCCGACGCGCTCATCAAGCGCGCCCTTGAAAAGGTGCAGAGCATCAAATATTGACGTGGCCAAGAAACGCAGGCGGGCGTGATTTGATTCACGCCCGCTTGCTGTCTGGATGAGCTCCGCGCCGACCACCACCTACGTCATGCCCGCGCCCGGGTCCCGGGGACCCGACATCGCGTTCAAGTGGGTGGCCGTTTTTGCCGCCGCGATGATCGTTGTCCTCATCGTGCTGGTCGGCTGGGAACTGTACTCCGGCTCCCGCCTGGCGATCGCAAAATACGGGCCCGGGTTCCTCTGGAGCAGCGAATGGGACCCCGTGCTGGAGAAGTTCGGGGCGCTCCCCTTCATCTTTGGGACCCTGGTCTCCTCGCTGATCTCGCTGCTGATCGCGGTGCCCCTCGGGGTGGCGACCGCGCTCTTTCTGACCGAGCTGGCGCCGCTGAAGGTGCGCCAGCCCATCATCATCGCGATCGAGATGCTTGCCGCCGTGCCGAGTGTCATCTTCGGCCTCTGGGGCGTGTTCATCCTGATCCCCTGGCTCAGGGACAGCCTTTTCCTCTGGCTCAAGAAGTCCCTGGGGTTCCTTCCGCTGTTTCAGGGGCCGATCTACGGGGTCAGCATGCTCGCGGCGGGCATCATCATCGCGATCATGATCCTTCCGATCGTGACCTCCATCTCGCGCGAGATCCTGCGCTCGGTTCCGAACCTCCAGCGCGAGGCCGCGTATGCGCTCGGAGCCACGCGCTGGGAGGTGCTCAAGATCGCCGTGCTCAGCTACGCGCGGCGGGGGCTCTTTGGGGCCGCGGTCCTCGGGCTCGGCCGGGCCTTGGGAGAGACGATGGCGGTCACCATGGTGATCGGGAACCGGCCGCAGATCAGCGCTTCGCTGTTTGCGCCCGGCTACACGCTGGCGAGCGTGGTGGCGAACGAGTTCACCGAGGCGACGACCGACCTGTACCTGAGCGCCCTGTTTGAGATAGGGCTGGTGCTCTTCGCCGTGGCGATCCTGGTCAACGCGGCGGCCCAGGTCATGCTGAAGAGCATGACCGGCAGCGGGCCGATCAAGGTGAACTGATGGCCATGACCGAATCGCCCTACCTGCCGACACCCCAATTCGCGCGCTGGCGCAAGGTCAAGAGTTCGGCCGTCACCGGGGTCCTGGTCGTCTGCGCGTTCGCCGTCATCGCGCCGCTCTTCCTGGTATTGTATTTTCTTCTTTCCAAGGGGTTTAGCTCTCTCGATTGGAATTTCTTCACCCAGCTGCCCAAGCCCACGGGCGAGGTGGGTGGGGGCATGGCGAACGCGATCGTGGGCACGATGGTCCTTCTCGCCATGGCCACCGTATTCGGCGTGCCCTTCGGGATCTTCGGGGGCATCTATCTTGCCGAGTACGGCTCCGACCGCGCCAACAACTGGATCCGATTCGCCGCCGACGTGCTCAACGGCGTCCCCTCCATCGTCTGGGGCATGGTGGTCTACCTGATCCTTGTCGTCCCGTTCAAGGGGTTCTCCGCCTATGCCGGCGGCGTGGCGCTCGGGCTGATGATGGTGCCGCTGGTCATGCGCACGACCGAGGAGGTACTGATCCTGGTGCCCCAGAGCTACCGCGAGGCGGCACTCGCCCTCGGGGTGGCGCGCTGGAAGATGATCGTGGTGATCGTGGTGCGGACCGCGCTCAAGGGCATCGCGACCGGAGTCATTGTCGCGCTGGCGCGCATCGCCGGTGAGACGGCGCCCTTGCTCTTCACGGCTCTCGGCAACACCTTCTGGAGCCACAACCTGAAGGAACCCATCTCCGCCCTCCCGCTGCAGATCTTCGCCTACGGCCTTTCGCCGTACGACGACTGGCACCGGCAGGCCTGGGCCGGGGCCTTGGTGCTCATGGCCTTGATCATCGTCCTGAACGTAACCGTTCGCATCCTTTCGCGGGACCGAAGCCAAACCGATTGAACGCCATGTCCACACTTCCCGAAGCGCCAGCGGGCCACAAAGTCTCGGAGTCACTGAAGGCGGCCCCGGGGCCGGCGCGCGCCGCAGAGGCAGGCCTGCCGGCCGATGCCGAGGAGGTCGCCTTTGACATCAACAACTTCAGCCTGTGGTACGGCCAGCGCCAGGCGCTCCAGGACGTCACGATACGCATCCCCGCAAGGAAGGTGACGGCCATCATCGGCCCGAGCGGCTGCGGCAAGTCCACCTTCCTTCGTGCGCTCAATCGGATGCACGAGCTCACCCCGGGGACCCGCCTCGAGGGCTCGCTGCGGCACTTCGGCGAGGACCTGTACGGACCGGGGGTGGAGGCGGTCGCGATTCGCCGGCGGGTGGGGATGGTGTTCCAGAAATCCAACCCATTCCCGACCATGTCCATTGCCGAGAACGTCCTCGTGGGGCTGCGCCTGAACGGAGTCCGGGACAAGAAGGTCCTGCAGAGCCGCCTCGAGGAGTCGCTGCACATGGCCGCCCTCTGGAACGAGGTGAAGGACGTCCTCAACCGCCCGGGCACAAGCCTTTCCGGAGGCCAGCAACAGCGCCTCTGCATCGCCCGCTCGCTCGCGGTGCAGCCCCAGACGCTCCTCATGGATGAGCCCTGCTCGGCCCTCGACCCGCTGGCCACGGCGAAGATCGAGGAGCTCATCCAGACGTTGCGCGAGCGCTACACCGTGGTAATCGTGACCCACAACATGCAGCAGGCAGCGCGATGCTCGGACCGAACCGCGTTCTTCTACCTGGGCCGCCTGATCGAGTTCGGCAACACGCGCAACATCTTCACGAGCCCGAGCAACCCCCAGACCGAGGCCTATGTCTCGGGCCGGTTCGGCTGAACCCCGCCAAACGCCCTCCGCTATGACTCATTACACCGAGGAGATGAACCAGCTGAAGGAGAGCCTTCTCGCAATGGCAAGCCATGCAGAGTCCGCCGTCACGCGCGCGATGCGGGCCCTCGTCGAGCGCGACGACGCCCTCGCGCAGTCCGTCCTCGACGACGACAACATCATCGACCAGTTCGAGGTGGAGATAGACGACATCGCGATCCACCTCCTCGCGAAGGCCCCGGTGGCGACGGACCTGCGCCTGACGACCGTGGCGATGAAGATCTCCCAGAACCTGGAGCGGGTGGGCGACTCGGCGGTCACCATAGCCCGCCGGGTGATCGAGCTGAACACGGAGCAGCAGCTGAAGCCCTACGTTGACCTGCCGCGCATGGCCACGATGGCGCTCGAGATGCTGCGCGACTCGATCTCGGCGTTCATCAACCGGGAGCCCGACAAGGCGCGCGCGGTCGTCCCGCGAGACGCCGACGTGGACGTCCTCAACCGGCAGCTCCACCGGGAGCTCTCGAGCTTCATGGTGGAGAGGCCCGCGACCATCACACGCTGCCTCAACCTCATGGTCATATCCAAGTGCCTGGAGCGCATCGCGGACCACGCGACCAACATTGCCGAGGACGTCGTCTATCTCTACGAGGCCGTAGACATCAGGCATTCGGGCCAGAAGCTCCATGAAGACGAAAATCCTGGTCGTTGACGACGAGCCGGACGCCCTGGAGGTCCTGGGCTTCAAACTGCGCGAGGCCGGCTACACGCCCGTCTTCGCAAAGGACGGGACCCGCGCGCTCGCGATAGCCAAGGACGAGCGCCCGGACCTCATCGTGCTCGACCTCATGCTCCCGGAGGTGGACGGTCTCGAGGTGTGCAAGATACTGCGCCGCGACCCGTCGACCGCCTCCATCCCCGTCATCATGCTGACCGCCCGCGCGTCGGAGATGGACCGGGTCCTCGGCCTCGAGCTCGGCGCTGACGACTACGTGACCAAGCCGTTCAGCCCGCGCGAGCTTGTCATCCGCATCCGCAAGCAGCTTTCCCGCGTGAGGACGGGCGACGACCCGAGCGCCCGCCTCGTGATCGGCGATATCGAGATCGATGTGTCCCGCCACGTCGTGCAGGTGGGGGCGAAGGGGATCACGCTGACGGCCACCGAGTTCAGGCTCCTGGAGATTCTCGCCCGCAGGAGGGGGCGGGTGCAATCGCGCGACCGCCTGCTCCAAGACGTCTGGGGCTACGAGAACCCCATCGACAGCCGGACCGTGGACACGCACATGCGAAGGCTGCGCGAGAAACTCGGTCCGGCGGCGCAGCAGCTCGAGACGGTGCGCGGCGTCGGCTACCGGTTTGCCTCCGAGGGCTGATCCGAGCGGATGGAAGCGTCCCTGATCCTGCTCGCCGCGACGGCTGCCGTGCTGGTGGCGGCCTGGGCCAGGGAGCGCCGGCTCCGAAAGGCCGAGTCCGAGGGACACCGGCGCGAGCTCGCCGAGCAGAAGGCCAACCGCGAGGCCGAGCTGAGGGAGCAGTCCCAGCGCACGGCGGCGCTGTTTGACCGGATGGTGGAGGGGTTGATCGTCGTCGACGCCGGCGGGCGGATCCGCCTGGCGAACCGGGCGGCGTCGGCCCTCTTCGGCTTCGAGGGCCCCGCGGCGGGCAAGACGATCCTTGAGGCCACGAGGCACCACGAGGTTGCGGCCGTGGTGGGCCGCCTGGAGCGGGAGCTCGAGGTGCTCGACCACGAGCTGCGGAT
>CAYQOH010000184.1:0-5688 GCA_964419075.1 uncultured Opitutaceae bacterium
GCCTCGCGGACGACCGGCACCTCGGCCATGACGTCGGCGAACTTGTTCTCCATCTTGAGCTCCTTGAGCTGGTTCCTGAAGTTGCTGAGCATCCCGCCCGGGACCTGGAAGGTCAGCGCGTCGCTGTCGACGCGCTCGTTGGCGACGTTCATGAAGGCGGCGAGCTCCTTGGCGACGCCCTCGAAGTACTGCCTGAGCTCGAAGAGCTGCTTGCCGTCGTAGTGCGGCAGGCGCGGGTTGCCGGCCAGGGCCGCCAGCATGCGGACCGTGTCGGGCTGCGCCGTCCCGTTGGCGAACGGGGTGATCGAGGTCTCGACGGCGTCGGCCCCGGCGTCGATCGCGGCGATGTACGACGCCAGCGCAAGCCCCGCCGTGTCGTGGCTGTGGACCACGACCGGTATCGAGTGGCGCTGCTTGATCGCCTTGACCAGGTTGAAGGTCACCCGCGGCGTGAGCAGTCCCGCCATGTCCTTCACGCAGATGGAGTCGACGCCCTGCGCGACCAGCTCGTCGGCGAACGCCGCGAGCTTCTCCGGCGTGTGCACCGGGCTCATCGTGTAGCAGATGGCGCCCTGGGCGTGCTTGCCCGCCGCCTTCACCGTCCGGATCGCGGTGACCAGGTTCCGCGCGTCGTTGAGCGCGTCAAAGATGCGGAAGACGTCCAGGCCGTGCTTGGCCGTGCACCGCACGAACGCCTCGACCACGTCGTCGGGGAAGCTCGTGTACTGGACGAGGTTCTGGCCCCGCAGCAGCATCATCTGCGGGGTCTTCGGGGCCGCAGCCTTAAGGGCGTCCAGCCGGTCGAACGGGTTCTCGGAAAGGTACCGCAGGCAGGAATCGATGGTTGCCCCACCCCATGTCTCAAGCGCCCCGAACCCGAGCCCGTCGAGCGTCGGTGCCGCGGGGAGCATCTGGGCGGTGGTCATGCGCGTGGCCGCCAGGGATTGGTGGCCGTCGCGAAGGACCGTATTGTTGAACACAACCGTTTTCATAGGCAGGGGGCCCTGTCCGTGGGTGGCCGGGACATTATAAGGTCCCTGTCGGCGGACCCCAAGGGAGGATCGTCGATGCCACTGAATACACAGTCCACGAGAGCCATGGACCCATCGTAGCCCCGCCGGTTGCGCCGTGCTCTTCGTTTCTTGCTAACCCATGCGCATTCCTTGCGCTTTGTTAAGAGGATCTTCACGTAAACACCCGATACAGGGCCTATTATTTGGGCTAATAGTGCCCTAATAGGGCGCCAAAAAGCGGCGTGTTTCGGGGGGGGCGGGTGCCCCCGGGGAGAGCCTCAGCGGCCCGAAGCAGGGCGCACGGCAATGCCGGCCGCCTCAAGGTCGCGGCGTATCCTGCGCGCGAGGTCCGCCGCTCCGGGGCCGTCCCCATGGATGCAGATCGTGCCGGCGTCGACGCTCACGCGCTCCCCGCCCTGGGCCACAACCGCGCCCTCCCGAGCGATGAGAAGCGCCTGGCGCGAGGCGGCGCCGGGGTCCCCGATGACCGCGCCCGGCTCCGACCTCGGCACGAGCGTGCCGTCCCGGCGGTAGGCGCGGTCGGCAAACCCCTCCTCAATGACCCGAAGCCCCCGCGCCCTGCCCGCCGTCGCAAGCACGCTTCCGGCCAGGGCCACGAGCACCCAAGGCGAGCCCGAGCGCTGCGCGTCCTCGGCCAGGGCCGAGGCAATCGCGGCTGCGAGCGCCCGGTCCCTCGCCGCCATGCTGTAGAGCGCACCGTGGAGCTTCACGTGGCCGACCGCCGCGCCGAGGCGGCCGGCCAGCGCCTTGAGGATCCTCGTCTGCCCGGTGACCAGCTCCGCCGCTTCCGCGGGTTCCACGCGCAGCTCCCGCCTGCCGAAATGCTCCCGGTCGGCGAATCCGGGATGGGCGCCGATCGCGACCCCGTGGCGCACGGCAAGGCGGAGCGCCTCCAGCATCGAGGCCTCGTCGCCGGCGTGCGCGCCGCACGCGATGTTGACCGACGAGACAAGCGGCACGAGCTCGGCGTCGGACCCGCACCCCTCGCCCACGTCGGCATTCAGGTCGATGGCGCCCGCGCGGCTCATAGGGCCCGGACCTTCTCGGCGAGCCCCTGGTGGAGGAGCGCGATCCGGTGCTCCTCCGACCGCGCGAGGGCGTGCGCCTCGCCGACCGTCGTCCGGGAGAACCGGACGCCGTCGCCGGGCGCCAGCTGCGCCAGCAGCGGGAAGTCGACCGAGGCCACGTGGCCAACCCTCGGGTAGCCCCCAAGCGTCTGGGCGTCGGCGATCAGGACGATCGGGTTGCCGTCGGGCGGCACCTGGATCGTCCCGGGCGCGACGGCCGTCGAGACCAGGTCGTCGCCGCCGGCCCGCTCGAGCCGCGGGCCCTCGAGCCGGATCCCCATGCGGTTCGACTTGGCGGAGACGCCGAAGCGGCTGCGGTAGAGCGCCTCCCCGAACTCGTGGGCGTGCGCCCCGGGGATCACGCGCACAGTCGGCTCCGTCGAGTAGCGCGGCAGCACCCGTTCGTCGATGCTCCAGCGGCCCGAGAGGCGGCGCGCCGAAGGCACCGACCGAAGGACGTCGCCGTCCCGAAGCGCCCGCCCGCGGAATCCGCCGATGCCCGCCGACAGGAGCGTCCCCCTGCCGCCCATGACGGGCTCGACGTCAAGCCCGCCCGCGATCGACACGTAGGCGCGGCAGCCCTCGAGGCGCTTGCCGAACCGGACCCGCCCCCCGGCCTCGACCCGCAGGGGCCTCCATGCCGGGATGTCCTCGAAGCGGGCGCCGCAGACGGCGATCCACGCGTCCTCGGCGAACCGGAGCTCGGGACCGATCAGCGTGATCTCGAGCGCCGGGGCGTCCTCGGCGTTTCCGACCAGCAGGTTCGCGATCCTGAGCGCGAACGGATCGGCGGCGCCGCCGACCGGCACGCCCTCGGCAAGATGCCCCCGGCGGCCCAGGTCCTGGACCGTAGTCTGCATGCCGGCTTTGACGATGCTTACCTCCATGACGAGAATTCCTCCGGGGTGATCGCCCTGAACCGGACACGGTCGCCGGGCCGCAGCAGCGCCGCCGGCGTCTGCGCGGGCCGGAAGAGGGCCATCGGCGTGCGCCCGATCAGCTGCCATCCCCCGGGGGAATCGACCGGGTAGACCCCCGTCTGCGAGCCCCCGATCGCGACCGACCCGGCGGGCACGTGCGCCCTCGGCGTGTCCCGGCGGGGGGCATGCAGCGCCTCGGGAAGCCCGCCCAGGTACGGGAAGCCGGGGGTGAACCCGATCGCGTGGACAAGGTACTCGACGCCGGTGTGCAGCGCGACCACCTCGCCGGCGCTCACCTTGCAGTGCTCGGCCACGCGCTCAAGGTCGGGACCGTGGGCCCCCCCGTAGCATGCGGGCACCTCGAGGAGCCGGCCCTCGGGGGCCCGCCCGGCGGGACCCGAGCGCTCCGCGCAGGACTCGATGAAGCGGCAGACCTCGCCGTAGGCATCCCCCGGGGTCTCGTTGAACCGGGCCGGATCGTAGAAGGCGGCGAGTGTCGCGTAGGCCGGCACGACGTCCGTGATGCCCGGCCGCTTCGAGGCCACGATCGCCTCGGCTAGGCTCAGGACCCGGGCGAGCGTGGCGCCGTCGATCCCCGTCCCCAGCGTCGCTAGGACCGCCGAATCGCCAAGGGCCTCGAGCTTCATCTTGGGGGCTCTATCCGGCGCGCAGGAGCCGTTCCGCGTGGGCCAGCGCGCTCTTGGCGTTGCGGTCCCCGAGCATCCGGGCGAGCTCGCCCACGCGGGCCCTCCTGTCGCCATGGATCGGGGCGATCGTCACCACGGCACGGTCCCCCGACTGGTCCTTCGCGACGACAAAGTGGCTCGACGCGTGGGCCGCCACCTGCGGCAGGTGGGTGACGCACAGCACCTGGTGGCGCCGCGCGATCGCCGCCATCCGCTCCCCCACCACGCTGCCAATCTCGCCGCCCACGTTGGCGTCGACCTCGTCGAAGACGAGCACCGGCACGGAGTCGAGGTCCGCGAGGACCGCCTTCAGGGCGAGCATCACGCGCGCCAGCTCGCCGCTCGACGCGATGCGGCTGAGCGGCAGCGGCGCCTCCCCCACGTTCGGCGAGAACAGGAATTCGCAGCCGCAGTCGCCCGTGGGACCGAGGCCCGGGGCGTCGGTGATCGATATCCGGAACTCGGCCTTCTCGAATCCAAGCTCCGCGATGCCGGCCGAGGCGACCCGCGCGAGGCTCTTGGCGGCCTTCTCGCGCACCGCGCGCAGCGCCGCCGCGGACGCCCGCGCCTCGCGCGCCGCCTCCTCGATCTGGCGGTCGAGGCGCGCCAGCGCCCCCTCGATGTCGCCGTGCGAGGACACCCTCAGGCGCATGGCCTCGCGCGCCGCGGCGACCGAGCGGACGCCGGGCCCGTGGCGCCTTCTGGCCTCGAGCCACGCGTTCATGCGCTCCTCGAGGTCGCCCCCCGCCGGGTCGGACTGGAGCTCGCGCCCGAGGGCGCCGAACTCCGCGGCGAGCTCGCCGAGCTCCGCCGAGGCGGCCGCCATCCGGTCGGCGAGCGCCCGGCTGGGCGGGTCGATCGACTCGAGCCGGCGCGCTTCCCGAACCAGGGCCGCCACCCTGGAGGTCGCGCCCTCGTCGCCGGCGAGCCCGGCCTCGAGCGCCGACGCGAGGGCCGCGATCTCCTGCGCGCGGCTCACCCTCTGGAAGTCACGCTCGAGCGCGGCGACGGCCTCCTCCGAAAGGTCCAGCCGGTCCAGCTTCGCCAGCTGGGCCTCCATGAACGCAAGCTCGTCGGGCGAGAGCCGGGCCTCGGACGCGAGCCGCTCGCTCTCGGCCTGCAGCGCGCACCATGAGCGGTAGTGGCCGGCGTAGGCTTCGAGCGCGGGGCCCGCCTTCCCGTAGAGGTCAAGGAGCTCCAGCTGGCAGGCGTCCCTCAGGAGGCGCCTGGGCTCGCTCGGCCCGTGGAAATCGACCCAGAGCTCGCCGATCCGCTGGAGCGCGGCCAGCGTGGAGAGCCCCCCGTTGACCGTGATCTTGGGGGGCCGCTCGCGCGAGAGGCTCCGCTTGAGGACCAGCAGGCCCTCCTCGCAGGCCGGCAGGTCCAGCTCCGCCAGCAAGGCGTCGATCCGGCGCGGGTCCCGGAAGTGGAGCGACGCCTCGACCTCGCAGGCCTGCGCCCCCTGGCGGATCACGGCCTTGTCCGCGCGCTCGCCGGCGAGCAGCGAGAGGGCCCCGATCAGGATGCTCTTGCCCGCGCCGGTTTCCCCGGTCACCGCCGCGAAGCCCGGGTCGAAGTCCACCGACACAAAGTCGAGGAGCGCCAGGTTGCGTATGCGAAGCGACTGGAGCATCGGATGCTATCGCCCAGGGGTGGCGAACGGGCCCTAGACGGACCCCTTCGGGAGAAGCGGCAGGAGCCTCTTGATCTCCTGGACCGAGTCCCTGTGGCACACGAGCACGGCGTCGCGCGTCTCGACGACCACGAGATCCTTCACGCCGCAGAGGGCGATGACCCGCCCGGTGCTGACGGCGACCGTGTTGGTGGTGTCGACCGAGACCACCGAGCCCCGGCACGTGTTGCCCGACTTGTCGCAGAACAGGTGCTTGGGCAGCGCGGTCCACGATCCCACATCGTCCCAGTCAAACCGGGCGACCACGGTGGCGACCGACTCGGCCTTCTCGAGGACCGCGTAGTCGAC
>CAYQOH010000185.1:0-5672 GCA_964419075.1 uncultured Opitutaceae bacterium
TGCGCGACAAGACGACGAAGCCGGCGACCTTCCGGACCCTCGCCTACCAGCTCACCCTGATGCTCGCGATCGACGCGACGCGGGACCTCGCGACCGAGGAGAAGCCGATCGAGACGCCGCTCGAGGCCGCCGTCGGCCACGTGCTGAACCACCAGCCCATCGTGGTGGTCGCGATCTTGCGCGCCGGGGTGTCGATGGTGCAGCCCTTCCTGGACGTCTTCCCCGAGGTGAGCGTGGGCTACGTGGGCCTCGAGCGCGACCACGTGACCGCGGTCGCGCGGAGCTATTACTGCAAGCTGCCGCCGCTCGGGGGCCGGCGGGTCTTCGTCGTCGATCCGATGCTCGCGACCGGGGGCTCGGCGACGCAGGCGCTCGACGTCGTCAAGCGCAACGGCGCCGTGGCGCCCCGGCTGGTCTGCATCATCGCGGCGCCGGAGGGCGTCGCGGAGGTGACCCGGCACCACCCCGACGCCTCGGTCCACATCGGCGTGCTCGACCGGGCGCTCAACGAGCGCAAGTACATCCTGCCGGGCCTCGGGGACTTCGGCGACCGGCTCTACGGGACCTGAGGGCCCCGCTCAGGGGGGGTTGGCTCCCCACAACAGGACGAGCCGCGCGAAGTACAGCGTGTCGAGCTTGTCGACCGTCCCCACAGGAGGCCGACTGTAGTAGTTGTTCGCAACGCCCATGCTCACCTTCCAGCGGGCCTTGTCGATCGGCACGTTGTACGCGAATTCGTGCGTGAGGATGAAGTTGCCGAGATCCTGGAACGCCGGGACGAACGCAATCTTGTCGGAAAGGTCCGAGTTCTTGAACTTCAGGCCGTACATCAGACCAAGGTCGGCGCCGGCCGAGCTCAGGTTTGAGGTATTCGGCGTCGTGTACTCGTCGTAGCGATAGGAGAGGCCGGCGCGGGCCGTGAACACCTGGTTCTTCTCCTTGATGAAATCATAGCCGAACCCGGCGGCCGCCACATCGTAGATCTTGATGTCGGCCACCCGGTCAAACCCCCCCTCGTCCCTCACGTACCAGGTCTTTCCGTCGTTGATGACGTCGGCGTAGTCCACGCCCGCTTTGAACTGGTCGGCGGACACCTTCCCCTCGGTCTCCTGCCGCAGGTAGTTCGTGTAGTACTGGAGCGTGTCGTCCGGGCCCGTGAGCTTCGCGCGGAAGGCGTAGCCGGTGGTGAGCTGGTTCTGCGTGCCGCTGCGGCCGTTGACGTCGACCGAGGCCTGGTAGCTCCACTTCCGGCGCCGGAAGACCACGTCGGGATCCTCCTCGCTCGCCGCCCACGACGACCGGATGCTGTGCAGCGCGAAGTCAACCGACTTCTGCGGGCTGGTGATCCGCTGCTTGTTCGCCGCGGGCGCGGAAATGACGCCCACGACGACCGTGCCGTCCCCGAGCTTAACGGCCACGGGGTTGTCGGTCGTGATTGACGTGACCTGGTCCTGCTTGATCTTGAGCTCCCCAGCGTAGTCGGTGTCGAGCGTGACGATCATGTTCTTGATCGAGGAAATCTTTCCGACGAGCCGGGCCCCGTTCTTGGTCTCCACGACGTCAGCGGAGAGCCGAAGCGCGCAGCACAGGGCCGCGCATATGCCGATTCGGGCGAATTTCGGGAATACCATGATGTTCTTTGCGGTTTTCAGTTGGCGCGATCGATGACGTGAAAAGGGTTCGAATCGCAGAGTAAGTGCGACCGTCAGTCAAATGCCGAGTTCAGAAAATCTTGGGGATTCTTGCGCATTCGCTCGCGTCGCTCGTGTCTTTACATGGAGGGCGGGCGGCGATTGCCTCAGGGGCGAACCCGACCCGATGTCCCTTGCCGTGAACAGACCGCCCCTCCTTGTAGCCGACCGGTGGCGCGACTACCAGCTTGTCGATTGCGGCGAGGGGATGAAGCAGGAGCGGTGGGGCCCGTACACCCTCGTGCGCCCCGACCCGCAGGTCCTGTGGCCCCGCCAGGAAGCCGAGCCCGGGGCCCGCTGGGAGCACTGGGACGGCTTCTACCACCGCAGCGAGGCCGGCGGGGGCCGATGGGAGTTCCGCAGGCCCCTGCCCGAGCACTGGGAGATCCGGTACGACGCGCTCGGCCTGACCTTCAAGATCCGCCCCACCTCCTTCAAGCACACCGGGCTGTTCCCCGAGCAGGCGGTCAACTGGGACTGGGTTGACGCGTCGATCCGCGGCGCCGGCCGGCCCGTGGGCGTCCTCAACCTGTTCGGCTACACCGGCGCGGCGACGTGCGCGGCGGCGGCGGCAGGCGCGGCGGTCTGCCATGTCGACGCGGCCGAGGGGATGGTCAAGTGGTGCAAGGAGAACGCCGCCCTGAGCGGGCTCGCCGACAAGCCCATCCGCTACATCGCCGACGACTGCCTCAAGTTCGTAAGGCGCGAGGTGAAGCGCGGCCGGCGCTACGACGCGGTCATCATGGACCCCCCGACCTTCGGCCGCGGGAGCACGGGCGAGCTCTGGCGCCTCGAGGACCATCTCTGGGAGCTCCTCAAGGAGTGCCGGGCACTCCTTTCGGACCGGCCGCTCTTCTTCCTCATCAACGCGTACACGGCCCGGCTTTCGCCGACGGTCGTCGCAAACCTGCTCACCCAGCTGCTCCACGACCTTCCCGGGGGCGTCTCGGCCGGGGAGGTCGGCCTTCCGATCCAGCGCGACGGCAAGGTGCTTCCCTGCGGGATCTACGGGCGGTGGACGTCCAGGACCTAGCCGAGACCCCAGGCCCCCCTCCCATGCCCTCACTTGCAGACCTCTACCACGAGCGCGCCGGCCGGCTCCTTGAGCGCGCGCGCGCCTTCAACGCACCCGTGATCGCCCGCCTCGCCCCGGTCATCGGCCAGTCGGTCGCGCGGGGCGGGGTCGTCCACACCTTCGGCAGCGGCCACAGCGAGCTCATCTCCCGCGAGATCATCGGCCGGGCGGGCGGGCTTGTCTGCGTGACCGGGATCATCGACCCCACGGGCGGGTTCATCGAGAACCTGCCGGGGTACGGCGAGCGGCTGGCCTCGCGCTACGACCGGCAGTACCAGCTGATCGCCGGGGAGACCGTCATCGTGATCTCGAACTCCGGCAAGAACGCGTCGCCGATCGACGTGGCGCTCTACGCGAAGGCGAAGGGCCTGACCGTCGCGGCCCTCACCTGCCTGGCCATGTCCCGGGCCACGGCCTCCCAGCATGCGTCGGGCAAGAGGCTCTTCGAGGTGGCCGACCATGTCCTGGACAACGGCGGCGTCCCCGGCGACGCCGTCGTCGAGGTCGGCGACGGGACGAGCGCCGGGCCCACGTCAACCGTCATCGGCTGCTCGGTCCTCAACTGGCTGATGCTCGAGGTCGTGGAGTGGCTCCGCTCGAACGGCCATCCGCTCCCGGTGCTCAGGAGCCAGAACCTGCCCGGGGCGATCGAGCACAACCGGGAGCTGGCCCAGCGCTACAAGGGCCGCCTCAGCCGCCAGCTTGCCTGAGGCCCCGCCCGCATGCACTGGAAGATCGGCGTAGACGGCGGCGGCACGAAGACGGAGTGCATCCTCGTGGACCCGTCCGGCGCCATCGCCGCCCGGCACACGGGCCTCGGGTGCAGCCCGAGCCTGGTCGGCTCGGCCCGCGCCAGGGAGATCGCCTCCGAGGCGCTCGAGGCGGTCCAGGCGGGCCACCCCGAGGCCGAGGTGTCGGCGACGCTCCTCTGCATGGCGGGAAGCCGGGGCTTCTGGAGCGAATTCGGCGCCGAGCTGATCGGCCTGGGGCGCGTCACGACGGTCGACGACTCGATTCCCGTCCTCGAGCTCGCCACGAGGGGCGCGCCGGGCCTTGCCCTTCATGCCGGCACCGGCTCGTTTGTGGCCGCGCGAACGGCGGACGGCGGGGTCCACTACGCCGGGGGGATCGGATGGAGGTTTGGCGACGAGGGAAGCGGCTATGACCTCGGGCGGCGCGCAATCGCCCGTGCGCTCCTCGAACTCCAGGGCTGGGCGCCTGCGTCCGGCCTCGCCACGCTGGTCCGCGAAAAGACCGGGGAGTCGACGGCGGGCGCCGTATCGGGCTACTTCTACGGGGACCCCGACACCAACCACGGCGTCGCTTCGCTGGCGCCGGAGGTGCTCCGCCTCGCGGCCGGCGGAGACGCGGCCGCGGGCGAGGTCGTGGCGGCCTCGGTAGGGCAGCTCCTCGCGCTGGCCGTGTCGGTGACCGGGAAGCTCTTCCCCGGGACGCGTCCCGATGCGTTCCGCGCGGGGGTGAGCGGGCACATCCTCAACCATCCCTTCGCGTTCCAGGCCCTGTCCTCGAGGGCCCCCTTTCCCCTCTCCCCGATCACCGAGCCGCCCATCGAGGGCGTGCGCCTCCTGCTCGCGCGCGATGCGGGTTAGCGGCCGTCCTCCGGAAACAGCCGGGCGGGGTACGCGCCCCGGGCGACAAGCGCCCCGATCGCCTCCGCAACCCGCCGCCGGTCCTCCCGGTAGGTGATGCCGAACCACTCCTCGTCGCTGGGAAGGACCTCCACGGACGCCGCACCCCGCGCCACAAGGTCGGAAACGGCCGCGGGAAGGTAGAACTCCGCCTTCGGGTCCGATCCGCGTTCCGCAAGGAACGCGCGCAGCCCCGTCTCCAGCCCCCCGAAGACGGCAGGCGTGAAGCCCCAGAAGTTCATCGAGACGACCTCCTCCCCGGTGAAGCGCAGGTCCACGCCCACGTCCGGGCGGGCAATCGCCCGCTCCTCGGTGATGGAGACCAGGCGCCCCTCCTCCACCCGGCACACGCCGCGGGACACCGTCCCGTTTTCGGAAAGCGTGTTTCCAAGGCGGAATCCCACGATCGCGAACCGGGTGCCCTGCGCGTTCCTCAGGAATGCGGCGAGGCGGGAGAAGGAACCCGCGCCGTAGAAGTCGTCCGCGTTGATGACCCCGAACGGGCCGGCCATTGCCTTGCGCGCACACCAGACCGCGTGGCCCGTCCCCCAGGGCTTCTCCCGGCCCGTGAACGGACCGACCCCCTGTGGCAGGTCGTCCGCAGCCTGGAAGACCAGCTCCACGGCGATCCTGCCGGAGTACTTCGCGAGGACCGACGTCCGGAACGCCTCCTCAAGCTCGCGGCGAATGACAAAGGCCACCCTTCCGAAGCCGGCCCGCACCGCGTCGAACACGGCATAGTCGAGCACGGTCTCGCCCGACGGCCCGACCGGGTCGATCTGCTTGAGCCCCCCGTAGCGGGAGCCCATTCCGGCGGCAAGGACGAGGAGAGACGGGGCCATCCCCGTGCAACACGGCCCAAACGCCCTGATTGGTCAAGCCGCAGTCGGCTAGACAGCAAGCGCTGGAGGTCCATGATCACCCCCATGGCCCCCCCGCGCGCCTCCGCACCCCGCCCCGCACGGCCGCTTGTCGCCGTCCTCGCCACGGGCGGGACGATCGCTGGGGCTGAGATGCCCCGCCCGGGCCGCGGCTACCGGACCGCGATCTTCTCGATCGAGTCCCTGATCGCGGCGGCCCCTGGCATCGAGCGGCTTGCGAGGCTCCACGTCGAGCACGTCGCCAGCATCGGCAGCCAGGACATGGGCGAGGCGGTCTGGCGCGCCCTCGCCCGCAGGACCCAGGCGGCTCTCGACCGCCCCGACGTGGCCGGGGTCGTGATCACGCACGGGACCGACACGATGGAGGAGACGGCGT
>CAYQOH010000186.1:0-5651 GCA_964419075.1 uncultured Opitutaceae bacterium
AGGTGGCTCCACCGCTCGGGCCTTCCGGCCGCCGCGGTGCTCGAGGGCGGCTACAGCCCCGACCTGCCAAGCCTCGTGGCGGCCTTCCTCTCGACGTGGGCGGAGTGACCGGGCGAGGGGGGCCCCCGGGGGGAGCGCGACGGTCCCGGGCCAAGCTTTTAGGAATCGCTCTCGCTGGCCCGCCTATCCACGCTCGGGGCAGCTTGAAATGATTTCCCGATTTCTGCCGCACCCGGTCCGCCGCCTCCTTGGCGTAAAGACACAGCATCCCCGAATCTCCGGCTTCAGCCTCATCGACCAGCCCGGGCAGCTGCCGGCCCTCCTGGCGGCCATCGACCAGTCGAACGAGGTCGTCATGGATACGGAGGCCGACAACATGTTCCGGTTCCGCGTCCGGGTGTGCCTGCTGCAGTTCTATGTGTGCGGCGAGGTCTTCCTGGTCGACGCCCTGGCACCCATCGACCTTGGGTCCCTCTGGCCCCGCCTCGCAAAGAAGCACCTGGTGATGCACGGGAGCGACTTTGACCTGCGGCTCCTGTACGACTTCTGCCGATTCCGGGCCAAGAGCCTCTTCGACACGATGCTGGCCGCGCAGTTGCTGGGCCGCAGCCGGATAGGGCTCGCCTCGCTCATCGAGGACAACTTCGGCGTGAAGCTCGACAAGGAGGGGCAGAAGGCCAACTGGTCCCGCCGGCCCATCACGCCCAAGCTGCTCGACTACGCGGCGCTTGACGTGTGGTACCTGCCGGCGCTCCGGGACATCCTCGCACGGGAGCTCAAGCGCCTCGGCCGCGTCGACTGGATGGAGCAGCAGTGCCGGGCACAGATCGAGGCGGGCGTCACCGGATTCGCCCCGCCCGACGAGAACGACTGGCGCATCGGCAGGTCCGAGCGCCTGCGCGCGCGCGGCCAGACCGTCCTTCACGCCGTGTGGCACTGGCGCCAGGAGCAGGCCCTCCGGCTCGACACCCCGCCGTTCAAGGTCTGCTCGAACGAGCTCCTGATGAAGCTGGCGTCGTTCGCCGACGAGGGCGCCTCGGCGGACGAGGTCCTGTCCTCCGTGAACCTCGGCAAGCGGCACGCGCGCCTCATCGGATCGCTCGCCGCCGCGGTCCGCGAGGGCCTCGAGCGGGACCCCCGCACGCTTCCAAGGCGGCCGGGCCGCGACCCGAACCACCATCCGCTCACCCAGACCGAGATCGCCCTCATGGACCGGATCAAGGAGGAGCGCGACAAGATAGCCTCGAAGATATCGATCGAGCCGACGCTGATTGCCAACCGCTCGCAGCTTTCCCAGATCGCGCGCACGCCCCGCAAGCTGGGCGAGATCCTACTGCCTTGGCAGGCCTCCCTCCTCGCCGGGGCGCCCTCGCTCAAGGTGTGAACGCGAATATCGCCCGCCATCTTGACCGGATGGCCGCAGCGCAGCCCGGGGCGACGGCGCTCAAAGTGCCGCGGGGCCGGACCCCCTCGGGCGCGATCGACTACCTTTCCCTGAGCTTTGCGGGGCTCCTTGGGGAGACGGACGCCTGGTGTTCGAGGCTCCGGGCGCGGGGCGTGGCGCGGGGGGACCGCACCCTCGTCATGGTGAGGCCGGGGCTCCCGCTCATCGCCTCGGTGTTCGCCCTGTTCAAGCTGGGCGCCGTGCCGGTCGTCATCGACCCGGGCATGGGGCTCGGGAGCTTCCTCGCCTGCGTCGAGCGAACGCAACCGCGCGCGCTGGTCGGCATCCCGTTCGCCCAGATCCTGTCCCGAGTGTGCCGCCGCGCCTTTCGGAGCGTCCGGGTCCGCGTTCCGGCAAGCGGCTCGCTGACGGCCCGGATCGGGCCGGGGGCCGGCGCGCCCGCGGATGCCGCCTGCGCCGAGCCCGGCGATCTTGCCGCCATCCTCTTCACGTCCGGATCGACCGGCGCCCCGAAGGGGGTCCGCTATGAGCACGGCATGTTCGAGGCCCAGGTAGGCCTCATCCGCGAGACCTACGGCATCGAGCCGGGGGAGATCGACCTTCCCCTCCTGCCGGTGTTCGCGCTGTTCAATCCCGCACTCGGCATGACAAGCGTCATCCCCGAGATGGACCCGCGCCGGCCCGCCAAGGCCGACCCCGCAAGGATCGTCCAGGCCATCCTGCAGGAGGGCGTCACGAATTCCTTCGGCTCCCCGACACTCTGGAGGAAGGTCGCCGACTACTGCCGCGCACGGGACCTGCGGCTTCCGAGCCTGAGGCGGGTCCTGTGCGCCGGGGCGCCCGTCCCCGCCGACCTGTGGACGGCCTCGGGCTCGTTCCTGACCGGGGGCCGGCTCCACAGCCCGTACGGCGCGACCGAGGCCCTTCCCGTGAGCACCGTCTGCGCCGACGAGGTCGATCCCGCCTCGACGCGGGGCGCCTGCGTCGGGCGCCCGGTCCGGAGCATCGACGTCAGGATAATCCCCATTGCGGACGGCCCGGTCGCCGCGCTCGGGCCGGCAGGCGCCCTTCCTGCCGGAGCGGTCGGGGAGATCATCGTGCGCGGACCCGTCGTGACGAAGGAATATGACGCCCTGCCCGAGGCCACCGCCGGGGCTAAGATCGCCGACCCGGCCACCGGCGGCGTCTGGCACCGGATGGGGGACTGCGGCTGCCTCGACGGCGAGGGCCGCCTCTGGTACTTCGGACGCAAGGCTGAGCGGGTGGAGACCCCGGAGGGCACGCTGTTCACCGAGCCCTGCGAGCAGGTCTTCCGCGCCCACCCGCGGGCGAGGCGGTGCGCCCTGATCGCCCTAGCCGGTGAGCCCGCGCTGGTCGTGGAGACGCGTCTCCGCGGCGAGGCGGACGCGCTTGGGCTTGTCGCCGAGCTCCGCGGCCTCGCGCGGGGACATCCGCACACCGCCGCGATCAGGACCTTCTTCTTCCGCAGGCACCTTCCGGTCGACGTCCGCCACAACGCAAAGATCAACAGGCTAGCCCTCGCGACGTGGGCCTTCGGCGCTAGGGCCCGAAGGGCCGCCTGACCCCGGGCGCCCGCCGAAGTCATGGACGACAAGAAGCCGAACGATTCCGCGCGGGGCCCCGTGCTCGTCACGGGGGGAACCGGATTCCTGGGGCGCGCGATCGTCGAGCGCCTGCTGGCGCAGGGCCGGCCGGTCGCCGTCTCCGGCAGGACGCCCGCACCTGACCTGGAGGCCCGCGGGGTCCGGTTCATCCGCGTCCCGCTTGAGGACGCCGCGGGCGTGCGCGAGGCGTGCCGGGGGATGCAGGCCGTGTTCCACGTGGCCGCGAGGGTGGGCGTGTGGGGACGGCGCGCGGATTTCTTCAGGGCCAACGTGCTGGGCACGCGGGCGGTGATCGACGGCTGCCGGATCCACGGCGTCTGCCGGCTCATCCACACGAGCACGCCGAGCGTCGTGTACAACGGCCGCGATCTTGCCGGCGCGGACGAATCCCTCCCGCTCACGACTCGCTGTCCGAGCCCCTATCCCCTGACAAAGGCCGCGGCAGAGGCGGAGGTGCTCGCGGCGCACGGGCAGGCGCTCCACACCGTCGCCCTCCGACCGCATCTCATTTGGGGGCCGGGCGACCCCCATCTTGTGCCGCGCCTCCTGGCGCGCGCCCGCGCGGGCCGGCTGAGGATCGTGGGGGAGGGGACGAACCGCGTCGACATGGTCCATGTCGACAACGCGGCGGATGCCCACATCGACGCGGAGAGGTCGCTGGTGGGCGACGCCCCGGCCGCGGGCGGAAAGGCCTACTTCATCACAAACGGCGAGCCGGTCATGCTCTGGAAGTGGATCAACAACCTGCTTGTCGCCCTCGGCGAAACGCCCGTGACCCGGAGGATATCCCTGCGCGCGGCGACGGCTATCGGGTGCGCCTGCGAGGCCGCTTGGAGCCTGCTTCCACTTGAAAGCGAGCCCCCGATGACCCGGTTCGTTGCCGCGGAGCTCGCGAAGGACCACTGGTTTGACATCTCCGCGGCCCGGAGGGACCTCGGCTACGCCCCCCACATCAGCATGGCGCAGGGCACCGCCGAACTGGTCCGGTTGCTGCGTCCGGACTGACTTAAGCTACCCGCGTCGCTGCCGCACCGCCTCAAAGAGGGTGATCAGCGCGGCCATCGCGACATTGAGCGAATCGGCCTGGCCGGCCATCGGGATGCGCACGGGCAGGTCCGCGTTCTTGAGCCAGAACTCGCTGAGCCCGTATTGCTCGCTGCCCATGACGACGGCCAGCGGGCCGCGGAGGTCGCAGTCGCTGTAGACGGCCTTCGCCGCGGGCGTGGTGGCGACGGTGCGCATCCCGTGCCCCTTAAGCCACGCCAGGACTGCGCCGCCCTCCTCGACCACGCAGGGCACCGAGAAGAGGACCCCCGTCGATGCACGGACGACGTTCGGGTTGAAGAGGTCGGTCACCGGGTCGCACACGATCACCGCGTCGCACCCGGCCGCGTCGGCGCTCCGAAGGATTGTTCCCAGGTTCCCGGGCTTCTCGATGGCCTCGACCACGAGGACGAACGGGTTCGCGGACACCGCCAGGTCGGCAAGCGTCCTGCGCCACTGGGGCGCCACCGCGAGGATCCCGTCCGGGCGCTCCCGATAGGCGACCTTTGCGAACGCCTCCTTGGACAGCTCATAGAGGCGGGCGCCCGCCGCCTCGGCCGCGGCCAGCAGCGCAGGCTCGTTCTCCCCGAGGAACCACTCCCTCGAGAAATACAGCTCGTCCAGAGCCACCTTCTTCTCCAGCGCGCGCCGGACCTCGCGGTACCCCTCGATGAGGAAGGCGCGCTCCTCGTCCCGAGCCCGGCGGTCGCGCAGCCGCACGAGCCGCTTCAGCCTCGGGTTCTGCAGGCTGGTGATTGTCTCGACGGGCATCGCCCTATTTGAATTGTAGTTGGGGTCCGTGTCCAAAAAGAAAAAATTCAACGACAGGCCCTTCGGCTACCACCAGGAGATCGAGCTGTCGATTTCGACGCTGACCAACCTCGGGGTCGGCCTCGGCCGCCTGGACCTGGAGGGCGCGGAGGGCGGGCGCAAGTGGGTGGTCATGGTCGCCTTCGCGCTTCCGGGGGAGCGCGTCCGGGCGAGGGTATTCCGCAACCACCCGAACTACTCGGAGGCCGACCTTGTCGAGGTGCTCGAGGCCTCGGCCGGCCGGATCGCTCCCCGGTGCGCCCTCTTCGGGCGCTGCGGGGGGTGCCAGTACCAGAACCTGCGCTACGAGGAGCAGCTCGAATGGAAGCGCCGCCAGGTCGCCGAGCTGATCGAGCACATGGCGGGGCTCACGGTCGACGTCTCGCCGGTCATCGGCTCGCCCCGGCCCTACGGCTACCGCTCGAAGATCACGC
Organism: uncultured Opitutaceae bacterium; assembly: GCA_964419075.1. Classification (GTDB taxonomy): domain Bacteria; phylum Verrucomicrobiota; class Verrucomicrobiia; order Opitutales; family Opitutaceae; genus Palsa-1447. The sequence goes on from CAYQOH010000186.1 coordinate 5,319, forward strand.
CCCATTTCAACGTCCCCCGCGCGGATGGGGAGCTGGCGATCGGGTTCCTGCGGCAGGGGACCCGCTTCGACATCGTCGACGTCCCCCGCTGCGAGATCGCGACCGACGCGATCAACGCCCGTCTGGCCGACGCCCGCGCCGACGTCCGGCGGCAGGCGCGAGAGGGCGCCTTCAGCCGGGGGGCGACGCTGCTCTTTCGCGACGCCGGAGGCACGGTCACCACGAGCCACGAGGAGCGCGTGGTCGAGGAGCTTCCCCTGGGACCCGGCGAGACGCTAAGGCTCGGTTTCCTCGCCCGGGACTTCTTCCAGAACAACCCGTTCATCCTGCCGG
>CAYQOH010000187.1:0-5633 GCA_964419075.1 uncultured Opitutaceae bacterium
TGTCCGACGGCGTCACGGCGACCTCGATCCCGCACTCCTTGAGGATGGCGATCTTGGCGGCCGCGGTGTCCGCCGCGCCGCCGACAATGGCGCCGGCATGGCCCATGCGCCTGCCGGCCGGGGCGGTCGATCCCGCGATGAACCCGGCGACGGGCTTGCGGCAATTGGCCCTGATCCAGCGCGCGGCCTCGGCCTCGGCGTTGCCGCCGATCTCGCCGATCATGATGATCCCGACCGTCTCGGGGTCGTCATTGAACATCCGGATCACGTCCAGGTGCGACGTCCCGTTCACCGGGTCCCCTCCGATCCCGACGCTGGTGCTCTGGCCGATGCCGCGCACCGTGAGCTGGTAGACGGCCTCGTAGGTGAGGGTGCCCGAACGCGAGACGACGCCGACCTTTCCCTTCCTGTGGATGTAGCCCGGAGCGATCCCGATGCGGCATCCGCCGAACGACTTCTCGCCGGCCCCCGGCGCCACGATTCCCGGGCAGTTGGGGCCCAAGAGGCGCGTCGTCCTGCCCGCCATCGCGCGCTTCACGCGCACCATGTCCTTGATCGGGATCCCCTCGGTGATCGCGACGGCCAGGTCGAGGCCGGCGTCGACGCATTCCAGGACCGCGTCGGCCGCGAACGGCGGGGGAACGAAGATCGCGGAGACCCTCGCGCCGGTTGCGCGCGCGGCGTCGGCGACCGAATTGAAGATCGGCACCCGGTGGGCCCCGTGCTCGAAGAACTGCCCGCCCTTTCCCGGGGTGACGCCGGCGACGACCTGGGTGCCGTAGTCGAGGGAAAGCCCGGCGTGGCGGCCGCCGAAGTCGCCGGTGATGCCCTGGATGAGAATCTTGGTGTCTGTAGCGATGAGAATAGCCATGGGGTCAGGCCTTGCGCTTGTGAAAGATGATGGGATGGCCGTCCGGCGAGTTGATGCCGAACATATTGCAGGGCGGGAACTCCTGGGGCTCGATGGTCAGCGCGATCCCCGCCTCCTTGACCGCAGCGAGAGCCTGGCCGAGGTCCGCGACCTCAAGCGCGAGGCTCGCGCCGCCGGGTGCGGCCGGCGGACCCGCGTTCGAGACGGCGAGCGCGACGCCGGCGACGTCGTACTCGATCCACCAGCTGCCGGGCGCAAACTCGAGTTCCAGGAGGACCTTGAGGCCGAGGAGCTTCTCGTAGAACGCGCGCGCGCGCGCGATGTCGGCCACGGGATGGCATACGAAGGCGATTTCCTTGATTTTGATGCTCATGGGGACAGGGGGTGTGGGTTGGGAGTGCGACCGGCTCAGGCGGCCTTCGCCACGAGCTTGACGATCTTCTGCGCGGCGTCCGCCATCGAGTCGCCCGAGACGATCGCCAGCCCCGAAGAGGCAAGCGCCGCCTTCCCGGCCTCGACGTTGTTGCCCTCGAGGCGGACGACAAGCGGCAGCGTGAGGCCCACCTCGCGGACGGCCGCCACGATCCCGGTCGCGATCACGTTGCAGTCCATGATCCCGCCGAAGACGTTCACGAGGATTCCCTTAACGTTCGGGTCGCCCAGGATGATCTTGAACGCCGCGACCACCTGGCTGGTGGACGCGCCGCCCCCCACGTCGAGGAAGTTGGCCGGGTTGCCCCCGTAGTACTTGATGATGTCCATGGTGCTCATCGCGAGCCCGGCGCCGTTCACCAGGCACGCGATGTTCCCGTCGAGGGCGATGTAGCTGAGCGCGTGCTTCGAGGCCTCGGTCTCCTTCGGGTCCTCCTCGTTCAGGTCGCGCAGGGCGACGATCTCCGGGTGGCGGAACAACGCGTTGTCGTCAAAGGACACCTTGGCGTCCAGCGCCAGGACCTCGCCCGTCGGTGTCGTGACGAGCGGGTTCACCTCGACCATCGCGGCGTCGGTCTCCCAGTACATGGCGTAGAGGGAGCGGATGAGCTTCGAGGCGTTCTTCGCCTCGGCGGGTGCGAACCCGAGCTTGGTCACGAGCTCGCGGACCTGGAAGTCGGCGAGGCCGTAGGCCGGGTCGACGAGGACCTTGAAGAGCTTGTCGGGAGTCTCGTGCGCGACCTTCTCAATCTCCACGCCCCCTTCCGTCGAGGCGACGATGACCGGCCGCGACGCGGCCCGGTCGAGCAGGATCGCGAGGTAGAACTCCTTCTTGATGTCGTTGGCGACCGTGAAATACACGGTCTGGACCTTCCGGCCGGCCGGGCCGGTCTGCGCCGTCACGAGCGTGTTGCCGAGCATCCGGGAGGCGGCCTCCTTCGCCTCCGCCTTGGTCCTGCAGAACTTGACGCCCCCCTTGTACCCGTCGGTGAACACGCCCTTGCCGCGCCCGCCCGCGTGGATCTGCGACTTCACCATGGTCGGGCCCTCGGGGAGGGAGGATAGGGCGTTGATGAAGTCCTCGGGCGTCTTGGCGGCGGCGCCCTTGGGGACGGGGACGCCGAATTTTTCAAAGAGGGCCTTTGCCTGGTACTCGTGTATGTTCATTTCCGTCGGGTGAGGTTTGTCAGATTTGTGGGCCGAGAGACACCAAAATACAATCACGCCAGCCTCCAGAATTCAAACGCGACGTCGCCCAGTCCGCGGAGCGCGGCTGCGTCGCGCCGCGCCGTGAGCCGCGACCCGGGGCTGGAGAGGAGCGCGGCGACGTCCGGGTCGCGCAGGATGCTCGCGGAGGCGACGATGTCGGAGCCCGAGGACAGGCCGCAGAGGCGGGAGGCGACATTCACGGTCGTCCCGAAGTAGTCCAGGTGTTCATTCTGGCTGATGGCGAGGCACGGGCCCTGGTGGATGCTGCACTTCAGGGCGAACCCCGGCCGCGCCTTCTCGTGCGCGGAAAGCGCGCCCTGGGCCTTCCTCATCGCCCGCACCGCGCAGACCGGGTGTGTGAACACGGCCATGACCGCGTCGCCCATCGTCTTCACGATCCCGCCGCCCTCGGCGGCGATCTCGCCCCGGACGAGGTCGAAGTGGTCGAGGACGCGCCCGAACGCCGGGGCGTCCCCGATCTCCGTGTAGAGCCGTGTCGAATCCTTCAGGTCCGTGAAGACGATCGTGATCACGCCGACCGAGATCCTCTCGCCCTGGCGCAGGATCTCCTTCGAGAAGAGGTCGCGGAAGATCTGCCGCGACGTGACCGCGGCGGCCGTGACGGCCTGGTCGCTCCACGCGACCCGCTCGATGACCGCCAGGCGCTCGACCCGGTCGGCGTTGACAACGTTCAGGACGCCGTCCGGCGCGACGACCGGCTCGTCCGCCACCGCGATTTCCGGGCCCACCTCGATGCGCGCCGAGGAGGCGCCGGCCCGCTCGATGCGGAACGCCTGCTGGACCGCGATGCCCTGGGAGCGCAGGCGGTACCGGCCCTCCGGGAAGGACATGGCGACGAAGAGGCTCTCACCCGGCCCGAGGCGCTTCTGCGCGACGACGTGGGGGGTGATCTGGGGGCCGCCGAGGCAGTACTCGGTGCGCGTCACGCGCCTGACGGTCGGGTTCGGAACGAACGTGAGCTCGACCGATTGGTCGAAGTTCACCGTGAAGTCGATGCCGCAGGAGTCGCAGTGGGCCTCGGCTGTCACCCCGGAGAGGTCCGCCTTTCCCCGCCTCGACCCCCGGCAATGGGGGCAGAGCACCTCCCAGCTGAAGTCCAGCATCCCGGCGCGGGTCGCGTGGAGGAAGAGGTCCAGAGTCTCGCGGCGGTCGGCGGCCCACTGGTCCGCGATGGCGTACGGGCGCATCTTCTGCACGGAAAGGTCGTCGGCCGACGACACGTACGCGCTCAGGCGCTCGACCAGGGCCACCGGCTGCTGGGCCTCGTAGATGAGCTTCGAGGCGACGGACGCCAGCCTCGGCGGAGCCTTGTCGAGGGGGAACGGCGCCGGTGGCGGCGGGGGCCCGGCCGGCCTCGGTGCGGCGGCCTCGTCGTAGCGCCGGAACACGCGCTCCGTCACCCGGCGCATGCGCAGGCCGATCGCCACGGGCACGATCAGGGCGCCGAGGAGGTTCGCGGGCGTGACGCGCATCTCGTAGACGACCGTCGTTCCGCCCCCCGGCTTGGCGCCGAGCTCGCAGGACTGGACCATCCTCGCCAGCGGCCCCCTCGAGAACCGGCGCTCGACGGCGAAGCGGACCGGCTGCACCCACTCGAACTCGCGCTCCTCCCACTCGCCGACGATCCCCAGGTAGGTGGACTTCAGCCTGCGCAGCCCCGGCTCCGGGGCGGGCCCGCCCTTGGCGGGCGCACGGACCTCGAACGGGGGAAAGCCGCAGTCCCGGTTGAACCGGTCCGTGTTGGAGACCAGCGGCCAGAGCGCCTCGGGGGTCGACCTGAGTTCCCAAGCCCAGCGGTAGAGCTTCTCGGAGTAACGCACGGGCTCATTTCACGAGCAGCTGCCTCGCGAGGAAGGCCGCCTGGAGCGCCGAGAGTTCCTTAAGCCCCTTCTGCGCCATCGCGAGGAGCTCGTTGAGCTGCTCGTGGCTGAAGGTCGACTCCTCCCCGGTGCCCTGCACCTCGACGAACCTGCCCTGTCCCGTCATGACGACGTTGAAATCAACCTGCGCGTCCTTGTCCTCGACATACGCCAGGTCGAGGAGCCCCGCCCCCCCGAACAGGCCCACGCTGACGGCAGCCACCGAGTCGATGAGCGGGCTCTCCCGGAGATCCCCCCCGTCGATGAGCTTCTGGACCGCGAGTCGCGCGGCGACATAGGCGCCCGTGATGGACGCGGTGCGGGTGCCCCCGTCCGCCTGGAGCACATCGCAGTCGAGCCAGAGCGTGTTCTGACCCAGCTTGTCCAGGTCGATCGTGGCGCGCAGCGAGCGGCCGATCAGCCGCTGGATCTCGACTGTCCTGCCGTCCAGACGGCCCTTGTTGATGTCGCGCGCCTTCCGCTCGTGGGTCGAGTAGGGGAGCATCGAGTACTCCGCGGTGAGCCAGCCCCCCTTGACGCCCTGCTGCTTCATCCACGTCGGCACGCCGGGCTCGATCGTGGCGGCGCAGATCACCTGCGTCGATCCGTAGCGGACCAAGACGGAGCCGGTCGCGTGGGGTGCGAAGTTGGCCTCGAAGGAGACAGGGCGGAGTTGGTCGGCTTTGCGCCCGTCGGGGCGTTCGGTGTTGGGCATGAATCTATTCCCGATTGAGTCGGCCCGGCGCGCGCTCCTCGCGCTCCATCGGCTTGATCTTCAGGTGTTTTGCGGGGCTGTCCTCGGACATGAAGGCGATCAGCCGGTCGTTGAAGTCCTTGGCCGGGTCGTGCCCCATCCGCTTGAGCGCCTGGGTGAGCGCCGCCACCTCGGTCAGCCGCGCCATGTCGCGCCCGGGCCGGACGAAGAGCTCGATGTGGGGCAGCTTCATGCCGAGGATCTCGTAGGTGTTCTCTTCGAGGCCCGTCCGCTCCTCGACGCAGTCCGGCGTCCATTCGTGCAGCGACACGACCAGGTCGATGCGCTTCTCCAGCCGGATCGACTTCACGCCGAACATCTCCGCGATGTTGATGATCCCGATCCCGCGGCACTCCATGTAGCCGCGATTGAGCGCCCGGCTCGACGCCATGAGCTCCCGCTCGTCGAGGAGCTTGATGATCGTGAGGTCGTCCGCCACCAGCGAATGGCCGCGCTCGATCAGCGCGAGGGCGCACTCGCTCTTGCC
>CAYQOH010000188.1:0-5577 GCA_964419075.1 uncultured Opitutaceae bacterium
CGGCCACCTCGTCGGGCGTCGGCTCGTGGCCGTACTCCTGGAGCAGCTGCTTCTGCACCTGCATGACCTTGTTGAGCGTCTCGATCATGTGGACCGGGATGCGGATCGTGCGGGCCTGGTCCGCGATGGAGCGGGTGATCGCCTGGCGGATCCACCACGTCGCGTACGTCGAGAACTTGTAGCCCCGGCGGTACTCGAACTTCTCGACCGCCTTCATCAGGCCCATGTTGCCCTCTTGGATCAGGTCGAGGAACGAGAGCCCGCGGTTCGTGTACTTCTTCGCGATCGAGATCACCAGGCGCAGGTTGGCCTCCACCATCTCGGTCTTCGCGCGGTGGGCCTCGCGGACGTGCGTCATCGTCTGCTGGTAGACCTCCACCAGCTGGGCGGGCGCGATCCGCTGCTCGAGCTCGATGTGGCGCAGGCGGTTGTTGACCGAGCGCATGTCGATCGAGGCGTCCTTCTTCGTCTTCGGGTGCTTCGCGCGCTCGATCTGGCCCTGGATCGACTCAATCTCCTCGAGGACGGGGCGCAGCTGCTCCAGGTACTCCTCGTAGACCTTCAGCTTGAAGAAGAACTTCGAGAAGTTCGCCCGAAGGGCCGTTTCGCGCCTGCGGAACTTGGAGAGGGCCTTCTTGCGCTCGGGCTCCGAGCGCGCCTTCGCCTGCTCGAGCCACGCCTCCGCGGTGCCCGCCTCGGCCTTCTGCGTCGACTCGACCAGCTTCGGCAGCGACCGGAAGTAGGCGTCGCGGCTCTCGATCTTCTTGTCGATCACGATCCGGTCGAAGCGCTCCTCGCGGTTGAGCAGCTTGGCGCCGAGCTTCGCGATGTAGGCGCCGATGGCGGACGCGTGGAAGAGGACCTCCTGGGCCTTCAGCTCGGCCGTCTCGATGCGCTTGGAAATCTCCACCTCCTGCTCGCGGGTGAGCAGCGGCACCTGGCCCATCTGCTTGAGGTACATCCGGACGGGGTCGTCGAGGATGTCGCTCTGCGAGGTCCGCGACTCCTCCTCCTCCGCCTCCTCCTGCCGCTGCTTGTAGTCCTCGACCTGGTCGGGCTCGAGGATCTCGATCTCGAGGTTCTGCAGGATGGAGAGGACGTTATCGATCTCCTCCTGGTTCTCGATCGACTCGGGCAGCGCCTCGTTGATGTCGTCGAACGTCAGGTACCCCTGCTCCTTGGAAAGGCGGATGAGCTGGCGGATCTTCTCGTTGATGCCGCCGATCGGTGCCGCCGGATCACCGCCCTCGACGGGTGCCTGCGGGACGCTCGCTAGGGCGTTCTCGACGGCTTCGGAATTGTGGTTGTCGGCAGGTTTGGCTTTGCGAGGCATGAAATGAAAATGGGGGAAATGCGAAAGCAACACCTCAACCGGCCTCGGTCAAAATGACCGGCTGCCGGAGCTGGCGTTGCAAATCGGATAATTCCCTTAGGAGCGACGATGAGTCATCGTTAAAGTCCGATGGGGTGCTGGCTAATGCAAGTTCTATTTGGCGTATCCGCGCGCCGAGCGTGCGGTCCCTGAGGCGGCGGATCCCCTCACTCGCCACCTTGAAGGGATCGTCCAGCACGGGCACGTCGAAGAGCAGCGATGCCACAAGTGATTTTTCATCATCATTTTCCATCAGCCCCTCGAGGTGGTCGCGGCCGGGCCAGTTTCCGTTCTCAAGCTCCCCCAGGAACCGGTTGAGGAGGATCCCGGCCGGCTGGCGCCGGTCGATCCAGTCGTGGGGAACCGCGGCGCTGAGCGGCCGGCCGATCCGCTCAAAATGCAGGCACAGGCGCAGGAGGTCGTGCTCGGGCGAGACCATCCCCGGGCCCTGGGGAGGCGCAGGAGCCGGCGCGCGGGCCCCGGAGCGGTCGGCCCGCCCGAGGAGCCTGCGCAGATCGCTCTGCAGCGCCGAGGCCGGAAGCTGAAGGAGCGCTGCCGCCTCCGCGATGAACGCCGCGCGCGACACCTCGCTCTCGGCCGCGGCGATGATCCCCAGGACGCCCTGCGCCGCGCGGGAGCGCAGCTCCGAGGACGCGGTCGCAGGCGAGGGCAGGAGCGCCCGGCACGCGAAGGCCATCGCCGAGAGGGAGGCCTTGCGCACCTCGGCGTAGGCGGCGAGACCCTTCTCGAGGAAGAGCAGGTCGGGGTCGACCTTGGCGTCGCCCGCGAGCGTGAGGAAGCGCACCTCGATGTTCGCCTTGAGCGCCATCGGCAGCAGCCGCAGCGCCGCCTTCTGGCCGGCCGCGTCGCTGTCAAAGAAGCACTCCACCTCGGCGTGGTAGCGGCGCAGGAGGGCGAGCTGCCCCTCGGTGATCGAGGTGCCCTGGGGGGCGACCGCCGTCTTCAGGCCCACCGACCAGCATCGCAGCGCGTCGAGCTGGCCCTCGACCATGACGAAGGGCCGGCCCTCGCCGACCTCGGTGCGGGCCCGGTCCAGGTTGAAGAGCAGGTTCCCCTTGGTGAAGATCGGCGTCTCCGGGGAGTTGACGTACTTTGCCTCGCGCGAGGGGTCGTCCTGCGGCGTGAGCGCGGTCTGCCTCGCCGTGAAGGCGACGACGCGTCCCTGGTGGTCCCGGATGGGGATCATGAGCCGGCCCCGGAAGCGGGGCCGCAGGGCGCCCACCGTGATCACGGCGTCGTCCCTGACGAAGAACAGGCCGCACTGCCGGATCGCCTCCTCCGAGTAGCGTTTCCGCTGGACCACGGCACCCAGGCCCCCGCCGTCGGGCGCCGCGGCCCCGATCTTGAACTCCTCCGCGAGCTCGGGCGAGAAGCGGCGCTCGTTGCCCCAGTAGGCCCTCATGAAGTCGCCGGCGGGCCCGGAGGCCCGGAACGCCTCGTGGAAGTGGCCGGCGGCCTGCTCGTGCAGGTCGAAGAGCTCCTGGCGCAGCGAGCGCTCCTCGCGGCTGGGCCCGGACCCCTCCTCGTACTCGATCGCAACCCCGTAGCGCTGGCCGAGGGTCTCCACCGCCTCGGTGAAGGAGAGCTGCTCGGTCTCGCGGACGAAGTCGATCGCGTCGCCGGCCTTCCCGCACCCGAAGCACTTGAAGAAGCCCTTGTCCGAGTCGACGTTGAACGACGGCGTCTTCTCGCTGTGGAAGGGGCACAGGCCCTTCTGGCGCGACCCGCCCGCCTTGCGCAGGGCCACGACCCGCGACACGACCTCGGCGAGGTTGACGCGCAGCTTCAGGTCGCGGACACAGCTTGGTTTGATGACGGGCATGGACAGCACGCGGGAGCCCGCGGGGGGCCCTGCGATGCGTGCGAAGAAATCACTTTCAACCGCACTGGGAGCCTGTCAAGTTTCCGGACCGCTCTGAAGCCCAAAGTCAGCCTTTTTAGGAAACTTTGTCCCGCCAAAGGCGACTACCTACAGTACCATCATGCGATTTCCCATTCTTGCGGCCCTGGCGGCCGTCCTCGCCTCGGGCGGCACCGGCGTGTGCCGGGCGGAGTTCACCCCGGAGGTGCAGCGGCTGCCCAAGGAGCCGGTGTGGGAGGCCCACTTGGCGGGCTTCACCGACGCCGACTACGAAGCCGAGGTCGAGAAGATCATCTCAAGCTACGAAAAGGTCTCGGGCAAGAAGATCGCGCCCGGCGCGAAGAAGAAGGTGGGCCTCAAGATCTACTCGGACTCGGGCCCGGGGATGGCGACGCCCACGGGCCTCGTCAAGGCCGTGATCTCGGCCCTCGAGAGGCGCGGCTACGCGAACAACAACATCTTCCTCGTCGGGCTCAACCAGCTCAGGCTCCGGATGACCGGGTACCTGCCCTCGCTCGTGACGGGCGAGACCCCCTTCAGGGGAAACCCGGTGTTCGTGCTCGAGTCGAACCGGTACTACGACCCGGTCTGGTTCTACGACAGCCCGCTGCCGGAGCGCTTCGACCCGATCTTCGCGGCCCACCAGACCGAGGGGGTCCCGAACACCTCGACCAAGGAGGAGGACCGCAAGAGCTTCCTGGCGACGCCGCTCTTCCTCGACACCGACTTCTGGATCAACCTGCCGGTGTACACGGACCACCAGGTGCTGGGCGTCAACGGCGCGCTCGTGAACGCGACCCTCTGGAACGCCTCGAACACCGCCCGCTTCTTCCGGTCGCCGGCGACGGCCCCGGCCGCCGTCGCGGAAATGAGCGCGATCCCGGAGCTGCGCGAGACATGGCGCTTCTCGATCGCGAGCCTCGAGCACTACCAGTTCATCGGCGGGCCCTTCTTCAATTCCCTGTACGCGAAGTCCGAGCCGCTGCTCTGGCTGAGCACCGATCCCGTGATGATGGACGCCCTCATGCGGGCCAAGATCAACCTGTGGCGCAAGCACGAGGGCTTCGAACCCATCTCGGATGAGATCCGGACCCTCGAGTTCGCGCAGACGCTCGGCGTCGGATCGACCCTCATCAACGACGCAAAGATGATCAACGCGGACTGACGCGGAGCGGGATACAAACGTCTTGTCTCCGCTGGGGCCCGCAAGCACGCTCAGCACTCCCCCATGGCTTCGGCCGCATACCTTCCCTTTGTCGTCCAGGCGGTCCTCGCCGCCTCGATCACCGCCGTCATCATCGGCACGAGCCACCTGCTCGGCCAGCGCGCCCGGCACACGCGCATCAAGGATTCGGCCTACGAGTGCGGCATCGCCGGCCAGGGGGTCGTCCACACGCGGTTCTCGGTGAAGTTCTACGTCACGGCGCTCCTCTTCATGCTCTTCGACCTGGAGATCGTGATCCTGCTGCCCTGGGTGTTCATCTACCGCGAGTTCCTGCACCAGCACATCTCGGTCCTCGGGCCCATCCTGTTCTTCATCTTCGTCCTGACCCTGGGGCTCGTCTACGAGGTCAGGAAGGGCGCCCTTGAGTGGGAGCGCTAGGCGCCGCGTCCCGCCATGCGGCTCGACAAGTTCATTGCCCGAAGCCGGATCATCGACCTGCGAAGCCTCACGCTCGAGGCGGCGCTCGAGGAGCTCCTGGACGTCTGCATCAGGCGGTTTCCCGACCTTAAGCGGGACGTGATCCTCAAGGGCCTCCTGGCCCGCGAGAGCTCCATGACCACCTACCTCGGGCTCGGGGTGGCCCTGCCGCACGTCCGCGTCAAGACCTCCCGCAGGTACATCCTGGCGATCGGCCGGAGCCGCGCCGGCATGCGCCACCACGGCGCCATGTCCGAGGAGCGGGTGCACCTGATCATGATGCTGATCGCCGGCGAATCCGCGCGCGACACGCTCCAGGTCCTCGCCTCGATCGGCCGGCTCGTGCGCGAGCAAGAGCTCGTGGACAGCTTCGTCCACGCCCCCGACCTGGACACGCTCTACCAGCGCCTCCTCGGCGGATTCGGCGGGATGAGGCCGATCCAGGCGCAGCAGAACCGGGTCAACAAGCTCATGTTCCGCCAGGCCGAGCACGTCGCCAAGGGGGCCGGCTGCAGCGCGACCATGGTCTTCGGAGACACGTTCATCGGCGGGGTGGAGCCCGGATTCCTGCGCCCGAAGCTCAAGACGATTCTCGTCACCCGCAACCCGATCGAGGTGGACGAGGGGGAGAGCCAGTTCACCGACACGATCCAGGTGCGCTCGTTCTCGAGCCAGCGGCTG
>CAYQOH010000189.1:0-5533 GCA_964419075.1 uncultured Opitutaceae bacterium
GGGCTTGCCGTAGGAGTCGTGCTGGACGGTCGAGTACGAGATCATCTCGCCGGTCATCTCGGGGATGCGCTTGATGAAGTACTCCTCGGCCGTCTCGGAACCATCCGGATGCTCGTGGTCGTAGGTCTTCACCTCGTAGCCCGGGGGGACCTCGCCCGGGCGCGCCGTCTCGGGCGTCCCGAACGGGTAGACCTGGCGGATGTCGAGGCGCGCCGGCTTCTTCACCTCGTCCAGGACGTCGGGGTTGTCCTTCGTGTTGATCCCCGGCAGCTGGACCTCGATCCGGTTGTTTCCGATCGCGCGGATCAAGGGCTCGGTGACGCCCATCGAGTTGATGCGGGCGCTGATGATCTCGATCGCCTTCGTGAGCTTCTCGCGGCGGGCCGTGTCCTCGTCATAGCCCGCGGTCTTCGTCCCCAGGTCGGCCTCGAGCGTGAAGCCCACGCCGCCCCTCAGGTCCAGGCCCATCTGGAGCCGGGCCTTCGAGCTGTCGAGCAGGTACTTCAGCAGGATGTCGTTTCGCTTGGTGATGTTCTTGAGCGACTCCTCGAGGCGCACGTCCGGGAAGAACTGGCTCAGGTCGATCTTCTCGTCGCGCCCGATCCTTTTCAGGGCCACGAACTCGCTCGGGGCGCTGCCCGCCTTCCACGCCTTCTCGGCGCGGTCCAGGAGCTTGCCAAACTCCGCGGTCTTGGCCGTGGCGTGGCTCTTGGCGTATTCCGGGAACGGGATGTCCCTTAGGGGCAGGAGCGCGAAAACGGCCCAGGCGAGAATCACCAGGCTTAAGCCTATTTTCCAGAGGTTGCGTTTGAACATGTCAGATGTGGGTTAAAGGGGTTTGCGGCCGCGCCCCGCCGCGGCCGTCTCCGTCGGGCCTCTCCAGGGGCCGGGGTGCTAGGACTTCTTCTCCTCCGCGCCCGTCTTCTTCGTGACCGCCTGGATGAAGCCCTTGCCGACCTCGATCTTGGTGTTGTCGGCGATGCGCACGACGAAGCGGTCGTCCTTGACGTTCGTGATCACCCCGTAGATCCCGGCGGAGGTGATCACCTCGTCGCCTGATTGCAAAGTGCTGAGCAGCTTCTCATGCTCCTTTTGCTTCTTCCGTTGCGGAGCAATCAGCAGAAAGTACAATCCACCGAACATCAGTCCCATCACCAGGAGTTGCGTCGGGAATCCACCGCCGGCGGCGGGCGCCGCTGTTTGGGCAATCATTTTAGTCATTTCGTATTGCGTTCTTATAAAGAGAAAACACGCATCTAACTAAATCCCCTCTTCTGAAGGCAAGCCCTCAGTGGCCTGCCCTCCCCGAAAACTTGAAAAGCAAATCCGCATCCGCATGGTCGGCAGCCAAATCCGAGGAGCTCTACGGGTTCAAACGATGGGGCTCCGGCCACCTCTCGGTCGACCCCGAGGGGTTCGTGAACGTCCAGCCGCTGACCGACGGCCGCAGCATCCGGGTGCTCGACGTCGTGAACGAGGCCCTGGGAATGGGGCTCAAGGCGCCGATGGTGATCCGGTTCCAGGACCTCCTGCGCCACCGGGTGATCCAGCTGAACGAGGTGTTCATCAAGGCCATCAAGGACGAGGGCTACAAGGGCGAGTACCGCGGGGTCTTCCCCATCAAGGTGAACCAGCTTCGCGAGGTGGTCGACGAGATCGTCGCCGCCGGCCGCGACTACCACTACGGCCTCGAGGCGGGGTCCAAGCCCGAGCTCATGATCGCGCTCGCGATGAACGAGGGCCCCAACCGGCTGATCGTCTGCAACGGCTACAAGGACCACGACTACATCCGGCTGGCCCTCCTCGGCCGCAAGCTCGGCAAGCGGGTCATCATCGTCATCGAGCAGCTCTCGGAGATCGACGACATCATACGGATATCGGCGGAGATGGGCGTGAAGCCCATGATCGGCTTCCGCGCGAAGCTCCAGACCCGCGGCGAGGGCCGGTGGGCCCTCTCGACGGGCGACAACGCGAAGTTCGGACTCAACACGGCGGAGATCCTCTTCGCGTGCGAGAAGCTGAAGGCTGCGAAGCTCAAGGCCTCGCTCAGGCTCTTCCACTTCCACATCGGCTCGCAGGTGCCCAACATCATCACGATCAAGAACGCGGTGATCGAGGCCACGCGCTTCTACTGCCAGCTCGCCAAGATGGGCTTCCCCATGGGCTACATCGACGTCGGGGGCGGCCTCGCGATCGACTATGACGGCTCGCGGTCCAACTTCGAGAGCTCGATGAACTACTCGATGGAGGAGTACGCGCGCGACGTCGTCTTCAACGTCCGGGAGATCTGCCGCGACGCCGGGGTGCGGGAGCCGGACATCGTGAGCGAGTCGGGGCGCGCCGTCGTGGCGCCGCACTCCATGCTCGTGGTCGAGGTCTTCGAGCGCATCAACAAGCGCGAGTCCCTCGGCAAGCAGCACCAGCCCAAGGAGAAGCAGAAGATCGTGGGCGACCTTGAGGTGCTCCTTAGGAACAAGGCGAAGCTCGGCCGCCTGGAACGCTTCCATGACGCCCTGCAGAAGAAGGACGAGGCGTTCTCGCTCTTCAACCTTGGGTACCTGGACCTCGAGAACCGGGCCGCCGCCGAGCAGATCTTCTGGCAGATCTGCGAGCAGATCGCCAAGGAGGGGGAGAAGGCCGGCTACCAGCCCGAGGAGCTCCACGACCTCTCGACCCTCCTCGCCGACCAGTACGTGTGCAACTTCTCGGTGTTCCAGTCGCTCCTCGACCACTGGGCGCTGAAGCAGCTCTTCCCCATCGCGCCGCTCCACCGCCTCAACGAGCGGCCGACCGTGAACGCCATCCTGGTGGACATCACGTGCGACTCCGACGGGAAGATCGGCAGCTTCATCGACCTTCAGGACGTGAAGGACTACGTGGCGCTCCATCCCCTGAACAAGAAGCCCTATTACCTCGGGATCTTCCTGACCGGCGCCTACCAGGACATCATGGGGGACCTCCACAACCTCTTCGGGCGGGTGAACGAGGTGCACGTCTTCCTCGAGAACGACGAGCCGAACGGCTTCTACATCGAGGAGGCCCTGAGCGGCAGCCGCATCGCCGACGTCATCGAGGGGGTCCAGTACCAGCAGGAGGACCTCTGCCGCAGGATGAAGGCCCAGGTCGACGCCGCGACCCGCAAGGACATGGTGAAGCCCCGCGAGGGCGTGCGCCTCCTGGAGGCCTACGAGAGCCAGATGCTGACGAAGACCTACCTCAACATCGAGCGCCCCAAGCACCCCCAGAAGAACGCCTCATGACCCCCACCCCGCTTCGGGTCCTCCTTTCGGCGGTCGGCGTGGCCGCCGCCGCCCATTTGGCGCGCGCCGACGCCCCCTCCCAGGACAGGGCCGCGCCCGCCGCCGCCCGCGTCGACGACCTCATGCGGCGACTGACGCAGGAGGAGAAGCTCTCGCTCCTCGGGGGCGACCGGGACTTCTACATCAGGCCCGTCCCGAGGCTCGGGATCCCCGAGATCAAGATGGCGGACGGGCCGCTCGGCGTGCGCAACTACGGGCCCTCGACGGCCTACCCTGCGACGATCGGGCTCGCGGCCTCGTGGGACCCGGACCTCGCACGGGAGTTTGGTGCCGCCGTCGGCAGCGACGCCCGGGCGCGCGGCGTCCACATCATGCTCGGGCCGGCGGTCAACATCAACCGCGTGCCCCAGAACGGGCGCAACTTCGAGTACCTCTCCGAGGACCCCTACCTTGCCGGCGCGGTCGCCGCGCAGATCGTGGCCGGCATCCAGAGCCAGGGCGTTGTGGCGACGGTGAAGCATTTCGCGGCCAACAACCAGGAAACCGACCGCGGCACGATCGACGCCCGCGTCAGCGAACGGGCGCTGCGGGAGATCTACCTGCCGGCGTTCCGCGCCGCCGTCGAACAGGGCCACGCCTGGGCGGTCATGTGCGCGTACAACCGCCTGAACGGGAGCTACTGCAGCGCGAACGACTGGCTCAACAACCGGGTGCTGAAGGGCGACTGGGCCTTCAAGGGCGTCCTCATGTCGGACTGGGGCGCGGCCCACGACACGCCCGGCGTCGCGAACGGCGGCCTCGACCTCGAGATGCCCTCGGGGCGCTTCATGAACCCGGGGGCGCTCGGTCCCCTCATTGCCTCGGGGCAGATCAGCCAGGCCACGATCGACGACAAGGTGCGCCGCATCCTCACCCTCGAGGTCGCCAACGGCTTCCTCGACCGCCCGCAGCTCCTTTCCTCGACGCCCAAGGACGACCCCAGGTCGGCCGCGGTCGCGCTCAAGGTGGCACGGGAGGCGATCGTCCTGCTCAAGAATGACCACGGGGCGCTCCCGATCACCGGCAAGAAGCTCAGGCGGATCGTGGTCCTCGGCCCCAACGCGGCCGGCCTCCCGGCCGGCGGCGGGAGCGCGCACGTCGAGCCCTTCCACTATGTGAGCGTCGTCGACGGCCTGAAGCGGGTGGTCGGCAGGAAGGTGAAGATCGACGCCATCCCGGGCCCCGGGCCCGAGCTCCTGAGGAGCCTGCTTGCCAAGACGACATTCGAGGGCCCGCTCAAGCTGGAGTTCATGACCTTCGACTGGGAGAACCGGAAGGAGATCGCCGCCGTCACGGACACCCGGATCGACCACGACTGGGACGCCGGGGCCCCGGCCCCGGGCGTGGACGCCGCCGACTACACGGCCCGGTGGACCGGGGCCATCCGGGCGCCCGCCACCGGGAGGTTCATCTTCATGGTGCAGAACCACGGCTTCGTGACCGTGAAGCTGGACGGCAGGACCCTCATCTCGAGCTGGGCCAACCCGAACGACGCCCTGTTCGCAGAGGCCCCGCTCGAGGCCGGCAGGCCCTATGCGGTCGAGGTCATGGCCCACCACGACAACCAGGGCCCCGCGGGCATCCATTTCGCCTGGGGCGCCGCGCCCCCGACCCTCACCGACGACCAGGCCGCCCGCGTCCGGGCGGCGGACGCGGTGGTCGTCTGCGTCGGGTTCAACGCCATGCTCGAGGGCGAGGGCGCCGACCGGGCCTACGAGCTCCCGAACGACCAGCCCGAGCTCATCCTTAGGGCCGCCGAGCTCAACCCGCGCACGATCGTCGTCGTGAACTCCGGCGGCGTCGTCGCCACCGCCGACTGGATCGGGAAGGTCCCGGCGCTCCTCCAGGCCTGGTATCCGGGCCAGGAGGGCGGCCGCGCGGTCGCCGACGTCCTCGTGGGGGCCGTCAACCCGAGCGGCAAGCTCCCGATCAGCTACGAGAAGCGCCGGGAGGACTCCCCGTCCTACGGCCACTATCCGGGGTCCGGGGGGACGGTCGACTACGCCGAGGGCATCCTGGTCGGCTACCGCGGGTTCGACACCAAGGGGGTCGCGCCCCTCTACCCGTTCGGCTACGGGCTGAGCTACACGACCTTCAGCTATGACAAGCTCCACGTCGAGCCGACACAGGACGGCCGGTGGGCCGTGACGTTCGATGTCACGAACAACGGCGCGCAGGGCGGCGACGAGGTGTCCGAGGTGTACGTGAGCCCGCCCGTGACCTCGAAGGCGGGG
>CAYQOH010000190.1:0-5515 GCA_964419075.1 uncultured Opitutaceae bacterium
GCCGGGCGCAGGTCGGGACGGGGGGCAACATCCTCATCGCCGGATTCGTGGTCGGGGGACAGGGCACCTCGGGAACCGAGCCGCTGCTGATCCGCGGATCAGGGCCGGCCCTCGTCCCGTTCGGAGTCCCGGGGATCCTGCCGGATCCCCAGCTTCAGCTCTACAACGGAAGCTCGTTGCTCGGCACCAATGACGCCTGGGGCGGCAGCGCCGCAATCGCGAACTCCTCCGCGTCCGTCGGCGCCTTCGCCTGGAACAGCCCGTCCAGCCACGATTCGGCGCTCATTGAGAGCATGCCCGGCGGCCCTTACACCGCGCAGATCACGGGCCAGGCTGGCGACACCGGCGTGGCGCTCGTCGAGGTCTACGACGCGACGCCCGCGGGGAGCTACACCCCCACCTCGCCCCGACTCGTCAACATCTCGACCCGCGTGCAGGTCGGCTCCGGCGGGAGCATCCTGATCGCGGGCTTCGTGATCGGCGGCTCAACGGCAAGGACCGTCCTGATCCGGGCCTCGGGCCCCGCGCTCGCGCCCTTCGGGGTGTCCGGAACGCTCGCGGACCCGCAACTCGCGCTCTACTCCGGATCGACCCTGCTGGACAGCAACGGCGGGTGGGGCGGGAACGCGGACATCGTCAACGCGGCCGCGGCCGTCGGGGCGTTCGCCTGGGCCAGCGCCTCGAGCGCCGACTCGGCGATCCTCATCACGCTGCCCCCGGGTTCCTACACGGCCCAGGTCTCCGGAGCCACGGGCGACACCGGCGTCGCGCTCATCGAGGTCTATGAGGTTCCCTAGCCACAGGCGCCTCTGGGCGACGGCGCTTCTGTGCACGCTGCCCGCGGGGGCCGGCGCGGTCACGGCTGTCTCGCTTCCCGACCCCCAGGTCCCCGGCTTTCACTTCCCGGAAAGCGAGGCCACCGTGGTCACCTGGGTGCACCAGATGGAGTCGGGCGCGCCAGCCGCGCCCGCGGCCTTCAACAACATCCACGTCCACGGCTGGGGACTTTGGACCGCGCTCACGATGCAGACGTCGCAGGTCGACGCGGGGGAGAGGCTGCGGGTGTTTGAGACCTGGTACACGCCGCAGGAGATCGACTCGATTCCCAAACCGGGCACGGTTGCGACCCGCGGCGCTCCTCGCCTGCGCGCGCCGCTCCGGAACTTCGTCCAGTTCGAGCACGGGCTCGAGCCCCGTGACCGGGAGCTCTTGGCCGACGCCTCGGGCTCCGAGACCGTGTTCGGCTACGTCAAGTTTGATCCGACGGCGGCCGACCACGTCACGAGGCAGAATCTCCTGAGCACCGCGACGCTGAACCAGCTCATCGTGGGGGGCGCCCAGCAGATCCCGGTCTTCCCTAACACGGCGTTAACCCTCAAGTCCGCGTTCCAGATCATCACCGCCGGCACGCTCGTGGACGGCCGCTACTATCGCCTGAACGTCTGGACGGGGCCTCCGCCGACCCCGCAGGCGTGGGCGCCGTACCAGTGGCCCGGGGTCGTCTGGATCGACATCAAGGGAGGGGGAAGCGGAAGCGGCCAGGTCGACACGGAGGCGTCGACCGACGGCGGCTCGCGCACGGACCAGACGACCTACCCGGTGTCGAGCATGATCAACCACCGCATCACCCCGTACGAGGCCGCTCAGTTCAACCAGTCTCAGCCGGGCTCGAACGTGAAGGCCGGGGACTACGCCGTCCTTGTCGCCATGCACGTGGCGGGTCGCGAGATAGCTCGGTGGACGTGGCAGACCTTCTGGTGGACCCCGACGCCGGACAATCCGCAGCTGCCGAGTTCCCAGGCGATTGCGGCCCTGCGACCCGACCAGCTCAAGGATGCCGCCCGCAACTATGCAATGTCGCTCGCCTATGACATGACGGCGCCCGGCCAGCCCAATGTCGGCGGCCAGAACGCGGGATCGGCAATCTACGTCTACAACCCGTACCTTGAGGCGCGCTTTGGGCCGGCCAACCTTCCGGACTCGACGCCGGGAGAGGACCCGAACGGCCAGCCCGCGGCGAACGACGTCGGCGTCAACTGCAACTGCATGAGCTGCCACATCCGCGCGAACTACAACCCGAACCACCTGGCGACGGCGCCGCGGTACTCGGGCGCGCGCTACACGGACCTCGACGACCCGCAGTTTGCCGGGACGCTTCAGGTCGACCTCCTCTGGTCGCTGCCGGAGCTGGCGAACTAAGCGGTCGGTTAGCCCGCCTTCTGGATCCGCCCGAATCGACCGGGCGCTGTTGACCTTTTCGCGGCGGGGTCAAGGTTGATGGCACCCATGAAACCCCAACTTGCCTGCCTCGCGCTTGCCATGATGGTCTGCGGATCCCTCGCCGCGGCTCCCGACGCCGGAGGCGGCCCCGCCTCCCTTCCCACGAAGCACATCCTCGTCTTCACGAAGTCCTCGGGCTACGAGCACTCGGTCATCAAGGACCCGACGAAGCCCTTCAAGGCGTTTCCGGGCAGCGCGGTGCCCGGCCTTGCGTTCCAGGTGCTCAGGGACATCGGGGCCAAGAACAACATCGAGTTCGTGTTCTCAAAGGACGGGAGCCTGTTCGCCCCGGCCTACCTCGCCCAGTTTGACGCCTTCTTCTTCTACACGACCGGGGATCTGACGCAGGTGGGCGCCGACGGAAACCCCGCGATGACCGCGCAGGGCAAGCAGGCGTTCCTGCAGGCCATCGCCGAGGGCAAGGGCTTCATCGGCACCCACAGCGCCACCGACACGTTCCACTCGCCGGGCGGCGAGGAGATCGCGGGGGCGCGCTTCAAGGACGACGGCGAGAACGCCGACCCGTTCATCAAGATGATCGGCGCGGAGTTCATCATCCACGGGAGCCAGCAGCCCTCGCGCCTCGCCGTGGCCGACGCGAAGTTTCCCGGAGCGGTCGCCGTGCCCGCCGACAACGACTTGATCGAGGAATGGTACACGCTGAAGAACTTTGCCAGGGACATGCACGTCGTCCTGGTGCAGGACACGTCAGGAATGACCGGACCGATGTACGCCCGGCCGAGCTACCCGTCGACGTGGGCCCGGATGTACGGCAAGGGGCGGGTCTTCTACACGACCATGGGCCACCGCGACGATGTATGGACGAGCGCCATGTTCCAGTCCGTCCTGCTCGGCGGGATCAACTGGGCGATCGGCCGGGCCGACGCGGACGTCACCCCCAACCTCGACCAGGTCACCCCGCAGGCCGGCGTGCTTCCGGCTTATCCGTACCCGGACTCCGGCGCCAAGAAATAGGGCGCCCGCGACGTGCGAATCCTTGGCGATTCAAGGATTCGTGCGGTCGGTATGAAGGGAACCGGTGCCGGCCGGTGTTGTACAAGGAGGGTGAATAACTGTCCCCCGCTTCAGGGTCAGCCGCCTGACGACCGAGGCGGTCGGCCCACCACGAACATGGCCGCACTATTAGGCAACCACCGCACCCGATCAGGCAGGCTTCATCGGGAGGCATTTGCCATGCCCGCGTTGACGGCTGGCCGCCTGTTCGGAAATATCGGAAGGATCCATTTCAGTTTTCGGCCGCTCGGCGCTATAGTGTCGCCGATCAGGCCGCCCCGCGACGGCACGAACATGAGACCTATGCAAAACCCACTCGGAAGAACAACGGCGAGGCAGATGCTGTCCGCCATGGCCCTATGCGCCGCGATGATCCCGGCCACCGCCGGCGCGCAGGCCGCCCCGAAGACGTACACGCGTTTTCTGGGGGCCAACATCGCGGTCAATCTCGACAAGAGCGCCTACCCAGTCCGGGACGTCAGCGGCTCGGCCTGGGTCGTTGATATCAACGGCGAGCCGAAGGTGATCTCGGCAAAGCAGGGCCCCATTAACCTGAAGATCACCCCGGTCATGAAGCTTGCGGAGGTCTCCGCCGTGATCGCGGACTTCAAGCGGGCGGGGGCCTACACCTTCGCCAACGATCCCTCCGTCAAGCTGACGCGCGGCCTCGGCCAGGCGGCGACCGTCAGCGCGAGCTATCAGGCGGCCGCCAACCAGGCGAACGCCATCAATCCCACCATCGTGACTGTCGGCACGGCGACCGGAACCCCCTCCGGAAGCGGCGTCGGGAGTTCCGGCGGGCCCGGCCAAGGTGCGGTCGCGGCCGCGAGCGCATCGGCGGGAGTCCAGGCGAGCGCGGACCTTATGGGGAAACCGACGGATGATTCGGGCTACGACGCCATGAGTGTGGAGTTCGAGGTCTCGTCCCCCAAGCCGCTCCAGAACCCCTATGTCGTCACGATGACGCGTTTTCACCCGCCGGGCAGCGATCCGACCACGGTCCAGAGCCTGGTCTTTGCGAAGGCGCTCGATCCCGTCGGCCCGACCCCGACCAAGGTCACGTTCACCGAGGAGGGGTTCCCGATCAACTTTAGCGTGGTTGATTTCCAGATTCACCTCTACAACGGCGGCACGGAGGTGGCGACGAGCCTTTCGGAGAAGCGCGAGGCGATGACGTTCGACCAGACCTTTGACTACGTGAAGTCGCTCTACCTCGAGTCCCACAAGGGCGCGACGATGCGAGCGATGCCGATGATGGGCGACGTCCCTGCCGACTTTGCCAGCCATCTGGTTCCAGGAAAGTACCCCGAGACGGTATATGTCAAAATCTCAAAGGAGGGCCTTGCCGATGCGGCGTTCTCCGACAGCGCCTGCGAGAAGAGAATCGAGGACCCCTATCTCGATTCGGTCTTGAAGGACCTCCGATTCAAGCCGGCGCTTGAAAAGGGCGCGCCTGTGGAGGGCACCGCCTCGATCAAGCTGGCCCAACTCGGGAACTAGGGGCTGGGCACGCCGAGCCTGCGGGTCCGTCGTCCAGGCTAGCGCGAAGGCTCCCTGGCGCTCCTCCGCCTCGCCATTCCGGCCCCGCCGGCAAGCGAGGTCGCCGGGGGACACCCGTGTCACAGACGAGCCGCGCCGGAAAGGGGGGCCGCCACTCCCAGGTTCTGCGGTGAAGCCAAAGCCCGAATCGCCTACGTGGGCGTCGGACTCGGTTTAGGCGTCGGACTTGGTCTCGGCGTCGGCGTGGGAACCCGCGTGGGAGTGGGCGTCGAGGTTGGCGTCGGTGTCGCGGTAACTCCTTGAGTCGGAGTCGGGCTCGGCCTTGGGGTCGGCGTGGGAACCCGCGTGGGAGTAGGGGTCGAAGTTGGCGTCGGTGTGGGTGTAATTCCAGGAGTCGGGCTTGGTACCGGCGTCGGAGTCGGCCTTGGAGTTGGCGTGGGCGCCCGCGTTGGCGTCGGCGAAGGCGTGGGCGAAGGTGTCGGGGTCGGCGACGGAGTAGGAGTGGGCGAAGGCGTCGGGGTCGGCGACGGCGTGGGTGATGGGGTCGGCGAGGGAGTGGGTGAGGGAGTTGGCGAAGGTGTCGGCGAGGGCGTGGGCGACGGGGTTGGCGAAGGAGTGGGTGAAGGTGTCGGCGAAGGAGTGGGTGAAGGTGTCGGCGAGGGAGTGGGCGACGGGGTTGGCGAGGGAGTCGGCGACGGGGTCGGCGAGGGAGTGGGTGAAG
>CAYQOH010000191.1:0-5455 GCA_964419075.1 uncultured Opitutaceae bacterium
CCGCCGCTCTTCTTGGACTGGCCCTTGCGGTTGATGATGCTCCCCTTGACGGGGCGGCGGCCTGTGACGAAGCAGATTTTGGTCATGGTGAAAGGAGTTAAATGGAAGACGTTAGCGGTCCGCCCGAATCCTAGGCAAGGGCAATTTACGCCCGGACGGCCCGGGGACGCAGGGCCCAGAGGACCTGGAACTTCTGGCCCATGTGCGCCGGGTGCAGGAGCTGCAGGAGCGCGAGCTTGTCGCGGCTCATGCGTCCGGCCTCCGCCGCCACCACGGATGCGATGAAGTCCGCCGCGTGCCGGGTGAAGAAGGCCTCCTGGGACTCCACGCGGGGGTCCTCGAAGCCGGTCTCCCGCAGGGCCCCGCACAGCCAGTCCCAGCAGACGTGGCAGGTCAGGTCCTGCTCGCCGGCGAAGGCCAGCAGGTCGTTCCCCTGGGTGTGCCCGCGGTAGGCCCGGGCCGTGCCGGCCGGGGTGGCCTGCGCCAGCTCCACCCATGACTTACCGTAGTCGAAGGCGACGAACAGGCCGTGCCACGGCTGCCCCGCGATCGCGCGCGCCAGCGCCGCGGCCGCAAGCGGAGCGTCGATCGCGTAGCCCTCGGGCGCGGCTTCCGGCAGGGCAAGGGTCGCGTGGGGAGCGGGCTCCATCTCAGCCTCGGCCAGCCCCGCGGCGCCGACGCGAACGCCCAATTCCCTCCAGCGCCCGGCGCTGAACCGCAGCCGCCGGAACGGCTGAGCATCGAAGAGCTCGTTTGAGAAGACGACCGAGGCGCCCCCGATCCTCAGGGGCTCCCCGATCCCGGCCGCGCGGTACGAGCGGAAGGGGTGGGGACCCTCCCGCAGGACGCCGCATCCGGACTCGGCCCCCACCTCGACGAAATCGTAGTCCCCGGGCCTTGCCGCGCCGAGCAGCTGCACACATGCCGCGGCCACCATGCGGCCGAACAGCGGCGCCGACGCGGTCGCGGTCAGGAAGTCGGTCCCGGGAGCGTAGCCGATCCGCGGGCGCTCCCTGCGGTAGTAGCCCGCAACGGGGTCGTACAGGGCGACGTCCATGAACTCCTCGAAGCTCAGGGCGGGCCGGCCGCCGGCCCGCGCGCGCAGCGCGCCCAGGATCGCGGGGCTGGCCGGATATTCGTCCGAAGGCTGCATTTACAACCGTGAGCCGATGGACACACTTCCCCTCATGTTCAAACGGATTCTCATCCTGATCGCGGCGGCGGCCCTGGGGTTCGCCGCCTGCATGGGCACGGTCAGGCTCGCGAGTTCGTGGTCGCTCTTCCCGAGCAGGGACCTGAGCCGGTCGGCCGACTACGTCCGCGATGTCATGAAGACCGTCAACGAGAACTACGTCGACCCGGGCGCCGCCGGCTACGACACGCTCGCCCGCCTGTCCATGCACGGGATGGTCGACTCGCTCGACCCCCATTCCCAGTACCTCGAGTCCAAGGACAACCAGGAGCTGGAGGAGGACCTCGGCGGCGAGTACGGGGGGATCGGCATCGAGGTCGAGATGCACAAGGGCGCCTTCTGCGTGGTGGAGCCGATCCCGGGGTCGCCCGGCTACCGGGCCGGGATCCGGCTCGGCGACCAGATCGTGAGCATCGACGGCCGGCCGGTTGAGCACGGCGTTCCGATGGACAAGGTCGTGGGCAAGCTCCGCGGCAAGCCGCACACCCACGTCCGGGTCGGCCTGCTGCGCCCGAGCGACGGCAGCCGCATCGACCTCGACCTCGTGCGCGAGGTCATCAAGGTCGTGAGCGTCCGGGGCGCCCGCGTCATCGACGGGGTCACGGGCTACATCCAGATCGTCGATTTCTCCGACCACACGGGAGAGCAGTTCGTCGAGGCGCTGAACCTGCTCCTCAAGAAGGGCATCGACAGCCTCATCATCGACCTGCGCAACAACCCGGGCGGGCTCCTCGACTCGGCGGTCGATGTCGCCGAGCCGTTCTTCAAGAAGGGCGAGCTGATCGTCTACACCCAGGGCCGCAGGCCCTCCGACCAGGAGAACTACCTCTCGGACACGGACGGCGACCCGCTGCGGATTCCCGTGGCCGTGCTCATCAACGGCGACACCGCGAGCGCCGCCGAGATCGTCGCCGGCGCCCTGAAGGACACCGGCCGCGCCGTCATCGTGGGCGAGCGCTCCTACGGCAAGGGCTCCGTCCAGACGATCTTCAAGCTGAAGAACGGGGAGGGGCTCCGCCTGACGACGGCGCACTACTTCACGCCGAGCGGCGTGAAGATCAACGCGGCGGGCGTCTCTCCGCAGGTGGAGGTCGTGATGACCCCGGAGGAGGACCGGATGGTCGAGCGGCAGGCCTCCCGGCCCGACATCACCGATCCCGCGGACTTCCGGGAGCGCTTCGAGTTCACCCCGATCGAGGACCGGCAGCTCGATGCCGCGGTGGACGTACTGAGGGCCGCCCGGCTCTTCAGCAGGTGATCCTCGCCTTCGAGAGCTCCTGCGACGAGTCGGCGGTCGCGGTCTTCGACCCGGGCGCCGGCGTCGCGTGCGAATGGGTCCACAGCCAGGTCGCGCTTCACTCCGAGCACGGGGGCGTCGTCCCCGACATCGCGACCCGCGAGCACCTGCGGCGTTTCGGGCCGCTCCTCGCGCTCGCGATGCAGGACCCCTGCTGGCCCCGCGTCTCGCAGGTGGCCGTCACCCGCGGGCCGGGCCTGGCCGCATGCCTCGCCCTGGGGGCCGTCGCGGCGAAGGCGGTGGCGCAGGCCCTGCGCCTCCCGGTGGTCGGCGTCAATCACCTGCGCGCGCACGCATGGTCCCCCTTTCTCCCCGTTCACGCCGAATCCCCCGCCGTTTTCCCGGAGCGGCTCGCCGAGCTGCTTCCCCACCTGGGGCTCATCGTCTCCGGCGGCAACACGATCCTCCTCTCTATTTCCGAGGCGAAATCCATGGAGCGGATCTCCTCCACCCGCGACGATGCCGCCGGCGAGG
The DNA here is from genome assembly GCA_964419075.1 of uncultured Opitutaceae bacterium. Classification (GTDB taxonomy): domain Bacteria; phylum Verrucomicrobiota; class Verrucomicrobiia; order Opitutales; family Opitutaceae; genus Palsa-1447. The sequence goes on from CAYQOH010000191.1 coordinate 2,964, forward strand.
CCCTCGACAAGGGCGCCAAGCTCCTCGGGATCGGCTACCCGGGCGGCCCGGAGATCGAGAGGCTCGCGGCGGGCGGACGCCCCGGCGCCTTCGAGTTTCCGCGCGGGATCGGGCGCAGGGGCGGGCTCGACTTCAGCTTCTCGGGGCTGAAGACGAGCCTGCGCTACCGGGTCCAGGCGATGCCCGAGCCCGACGTGCGCGCCTCGCTCGGGGACCTCTGCGCCAGCTACCAGGCGGCGGTCGTCGACGCCCTCTCGTCCAAGACGGCGGCGGCGCTCGGGGCGGGACCGTACCGGAGCGTCGGCCTCTCGGGCGGCGTCGCGAACAACCGCGCCCTGCGCGCGGCCATCGAGGCCGAGGCGCGCCGCGCCGGGGCGCGCTTCCTCGCCGCCCTGCCGCGCCACACGGGCGACAACGCGGCGATGGTCGGCTTCGCGGCGTGGATAGACTCTGCGGACGCGGCGCGGTTCTCCGGCAGCGCCCTGCGCGTCGACCCGGGCGCCTACTTGTAGTCGCGCCTCAGGTTGCTCGGCAGGATCCCGAGTTCCTCGCGGTACTTCGCGACCGTGCGCCGCGCGATGTTGATCCCCTTCTCGTGGAGCTTGCTGACGAGCTCCTGGTCGCTGAGCGGGGCCCCCTTGTTCTCCACGGCGATCTGGTCGGCGATCATCTCCTTCACGCTCGTGTTCGAGACCGACGCCCCGTTGTCGTTCTGGTATCCCGGCGTGAAGAAGTACTTGAACTCGAAGACGCCGTGCGGGGTGCGGACGTACTTGTTGGCGATCGCCCGGCTGACCGTCGTCTCGTGCACGCCCACGACGTCCGCGATCTGCGTCATCGTGAGCGGCTTCAGCTGCGCGACCCCGTGCTCGAAGAAGGGCATCTGCGCCTTCAGGATCTCGCGCGTGATGCGCTCGATCGTCCTCTGGCGCTGCTCGATCGAGTCGATCAGGAACTTGCCCGAGCGCATCCGGTCCTTCAGGTAGTCGCGCTCCCCCTTGCTGAGGGTGCCCTTGGCGATCAGCTCGCGGTAGGTGCTCGAGATCCGCAGGCGCGGGATGTAGTCGTTGTTCAGGTGGATCTTCCACTCGTTCCCGTCGTGCTCCACCACGACGTCGGGCACGACGACCCGGTTCTGGTCCTCGGCGAACTGCCGTCCCGGGGCGGGATCGAGCTTCCCGATCTCCTCGATCGCGCTCTGGATGTCGTCAGACGCGGCGCCGAGCTTGCGCGAAAGCTCGGGGATCCGGCGCCGCGTCAGGAGCTCGAAGTGGTCGCGGATGATGCGCGAGGCCAGGGAGTCCGAGCGGCCCTTGGCCGCGAGCTGCGCGAGGAGGCACTCCGCCAGGCTCTCCGAGCCGATCCCCGCCGGCTCGAAGGTCTTCAGGGTGGCAACGGCCTCCTGGACCGACTCGAGCGGCAGCCCGGTCTGGAGCGCCGCGTCCGCGGCCCTCACGGTGAGGAAGCCGCGGTCGTCTAGGCTGCCGACCAGGTGGCTCATCGCCTGCCTTGCGCTCGGGGACAGGTCGGTCATCTCCGCCTGCCTCATCAGGTGCTCCTGGAGCGAGGTCTCCGTGGCGATCGAGTCAAAGAAGTGCTGGCGGCGCTCGGCGTCCTCGGACGTGTAGGTCTGCGCACCGCCGGCCGTCGCCATGTAGTCCCTCCAGTCGTCATCAATCTTCCCGAGAATCTCGAACTCCTTCGAGAAATCCATCTCCTCGCGCTTCGTCTCGGCCGCGGGCTCCGGGGTCCCCTCGGCGCTGGCGCCCGTGTCGTCCCCGTTGGCGTCGGACTCGCCGCTGTCAGGCTCGGTCTTCTCCGGGCTCATCGCCTCCATCGGCAGCTCCTCGAGGGTCGGGTTGGACTGGAGCTCCTCCTGGATGACGCTTCGCAGGTCGAGGGCCGCCACCTGAAGGATCTTGAGCGACTGGCGCAGCTGGGGCGCCAGCACCATCGACTGCGTCTGGCGCTGGCGGAGATCCTGGCTGAACCCTCCCGTGCTCATCGGCGTTGAGGCGGCGGGCGCCTCATGGTTCCGGCGGGGGCGGAGGGGGCGACGGCGGGGCGAAGGGCGCAACGGAGGGCTCGGGGTCGCGGACGCCGAAGAGGTTCCTGAGGTAGGTGCCGAGCTTCTCGTTGGTGGGGCCGTAGCCGTCGCTGTAAAGGTAGAGCTCGAGGTCGTTGAGCATCTCGGCCGCGGACTGGTAGCGCTGGTCGCGGTTGCGCCGGAGCGCCTTCTGGATGATCGCCTCGAGGCGGGGGTCGACGTCGGGCCGCAGCGTGGCGAAACGCGGGATCGGCATCGTCAGGATGTTGCGGCGCGACTGGGAGCGGTCGACGTTCCTGAAGATGTTCCGGCCCAGCAGAATCTCGGTAAGGACGATGCCGAGCGGGAACAGGTCGGCGCGGGCGTCCGTGACCGCGTAGCTCGCCTGCTCCGGGGAGAGGTACTCGTCCTTGCCCGCGATCACCTTGCCCTCCTCGTTGTACAT
>CAYQOH010000192.1:0-5446 GCA_964419075.1 uncultured Opitutaceae bacterium
CTCCGCGACGCCGTAGTTGTCCGCCAGCCGGCGCTCCACGAAGATGTGCTTCTGGCTGCCGATGTCCGCCTTGGGGATCGAGCGCGTCGAGACCTGCGCGCAGCCGGCGAGGAGCACGAGTGCCGCGAGGGCGATTGCGGCGGGGATGGTCTTGGCGGGCATGCGAATTGCAAGACGCGCTTTGATGGCGCCGGGTTGCACATGCAAGAAAGAAACTTTACTCCTGCTTCGCCCGCCATTCCCTTCGGACTCCACGTGCCCGCGCCCCCAACACGCAAATCCCCCCGGAGACCCCTGAGCGCCCTGACCCGCTTCGTGGTCGTGCCGCTGCTCCTCGTCTCGCTCGGCGTCCGGCTCGGCATGTACATCGAGAGCCGCAGGCCTGCGCCCAAGCCCGACCAGGCCCCGCTTGTGCAGGCCGCGCCGGCGCCGAGACCTGAGAGCCCCCAGGCCCCCCGCGCCGGGCCTGCCCCGGTCTGCGAGATGTCCGGGGCGTTCCAGAACAACATCTACCCGTCGCTCCTGCTCTCGTTCGGGGTGTCGTATCCGGAGTACGCACGCTGCATAACCGTCTCCCTGCGCGACCTGCCCCGGTCGGGGGCGCTCCAGCTAAGGATCGACTCGGCGCTCTTCCTCCAGCCGATGCAGGTCGCCTTCAACGCGCCAACGGGCTTTGCCACGCTCAATCCCGAACTGCCCTGGAACTACGACGCCCTGCGGCGGACGATGCAGGTGGGCCCGCAGTCGTTTGTGGCCACCCTCCTGGTCGACGGCAGGCAGCAGGCGCAGGCGTCGCTCGTCTGCACCGTCCATTCGGTCAACGAGGCGGTCACCCGCATCTTCACCCCGTCGACCGGCCAGTGGCTGGACACGACCGTATGCTTCGCGGCTTTCGTCAACGAGGACCACCCCTGGATCACCACCCTGCTCCAGGAGGCGATATCAAGCGGGTCCGTCCGTTCGTTCAGCGGCTACCTGAACGGCCCCCAGTCCACGGCCCAGCAGGTCCAGGCCATATGGGAGGCCCTCGCCGCCCGCGGCCTGAGCTACGTCAACGTGGCCACCGACAGCGGCACCTCGACGCTCGTTTCGACCCAGTATGTCCGTTTTCTCGACCAGTCGGTGCACGACCAGGGGGCGAACTGCGTCGACGCCTCGGTCCTGTTCGCCTCCATCCTCCGCAGGATCGGCCTGCGCCCGGTGCTTCTGTTCAGGCCCGGGCACTGCTTCACCGGTTTCTACGACGCGGCCGACGGGGGCCGCATCGTGGCCTTTGAGACGACCTACCTCGGAATGGCATCGTTCGGGTCCGCGGTGACGGAGGGCTCGAGGGAGCTCCAGGCCACGCTCCCCTATCTCGGATCGCCGCAGTACGCCATCGTGGACATCGCCGTCTGCCGGCAGCAGGGGATCAGCCCGATCCCCTACCAGCAGGCGGAGCACGACTGAGCCGCGCTCAGTCGTCGTCGGAACCCGGCAGCTGGCGGACGAACGCGGCGTGAACCGGCGCCGGCATGCGGGCGCCGTCGCCCAGGACCGCGGACCAGATCACCCGGTTGAAGGCCTGCTCGTCGACCCGGTCCTCGCGCGAGAAGTCGAAGCGCGACGAGAGGTCGGCCAGCGCCCCTTTCCTCGGGTTCATCCGGCCGATGTCGACACTCTCCTCCAGGGCCCGAAACGGCGTTGGGTCGGGCACCGCCTGGAAACTGGCCCTCATCGGGGCCGCAGCAGCGTCAAACTGGGACATCGGCTCGAGGCCCAGGATCAGCTCGATCGTGCGCAGCATCGAGCACGTCGTGTAGGGCGTCGAATCCACGAGGCCGCGCCTGACGAACGGCCCCGCCACCAGGGCCTCGGTCCGGTGGGCGTCCACGTGGTCCGGGCCGCTCTGGGCGTCGTCCTCCACCGCGAACACGGCGCACTGGCCCCAGAAGCGCGAATGGCTGAGCGCCTCGACCACCCGCCCCACCCCCAGGTCGTTGTCCGCGACCATCGCCTCGGGTGACCAGTTTCCCGCCTTGGCTCCGGCCGTGTGGTCCTGCGGGAGCCTCACAATCTGGAGCCTTGGCATGTCTCCGGCCGCCTCGTAGCCGTGCAGCTGCGCGATGAACTCGTCCGCCCGGTCGCGGTCGCGGAACTTGAGGTCCCATCCCCGGTAGGCCGGGTCCAGGTGCCCCCGGAGTGCGGGCAGGTTGCTCCACGCGGCGTCGCCAGGCCGCTCGGGGTTCTCGATGAACTCCCCGTAACTCCGGTAGGTCACGCCCGCGGCGGCCGCGCGGTCCCAGAGGTAGCCGAGCGCGGGCAGGGCGGCGGCATAGTGCCCCTCGCCCGTGTACGGCACGTGCGTCCCGTCGTCCATGCGCCCGTAGTACACAGGCCACGACTTCTCCACGAACTCGGAGGCATAGCCCGCCGTGCTCCACTCGTGGCCGCTCGCGCTCACCTCCGCGTTCGCGTAGAAGTTGTCGAGGAGCACGAACTGACGCGCGATCGCGTGGAGGTTCGGCGTGACCCTCTCCGGGAAGAGGCAGAGCGACGGGTCCCCGTTGCCCTGCTTCATGTCGCCGAAGACCTGGTCGTACGTGCGGTTCTCCTTGATGATGTAGACCACGTACCGGATCGGCGACGGGTCCCCGGGGCGCGCGGGGATGGGGTCCCCCGGGCGGGGGGTCGCGGCCGGGGCCGGACGGCACGCCTGGGCGGTCCGGGTCCACCCCGTGAGCGCCTCCGCATAGGCCCTGCCGCGGGGAATCGGGATCACGCCAAGGGATCCCGCATAAAGCCCGGCGATCTTCTGGCGGTCCTCGCCCATGCCTGGGTTTGCCCTGGGGACGAGCCCGCGCGCGCTCACGACGAGCAGCCGCGCGCCGTCGCGCGTGAGCCTGACCGCCGTGGGGAACCAGCCCGTCGGGATGAAGCCGAGCGGCCGGGCGGCCCCGCGCACGCCGACATCGAATACGGCGATCGTGTTCGTGGAGGCGTTCGCGATATAGAGCGTCCCGCCGTCGGGGGACAGGGCAAGGCTGTCGGGCGTCGCACCCGGCGGGTCTCCCGCCATGAAGGAGGACGACAGCACCTCCGTGGGGCGCCCGTCCCCCGCGTCGAGAACCGTCACCGTGTTGAGGCCCCCGTTCGCCACGAACAACCGGCCGTCGCGCGACAGCACCATCTCGTTCGGGTGGAGGCCGGTCGGCCACCGCGCGATCACGCGGCCGTCCGCGGCGTCGAGCACCGCGACGCACGATTCGCCCCAGAGGCTCGCATAGGCCCGGCCGCGGCGCTCGTCCCAGACCACGTTCAGGGGGTCGGCGTCGGCGACAAGCTCGCGTCCGGCCACGACGTCGTTCGGCTCGGCCGCGCCCGCCGGCCTCCGCGCGGCGGTTCCGCCGCTCTCCAGGCGCGCGGTCCAGCGCCGGGCGCCGGTGGCCAGATCCACACGCACCACGCGGCTGTCAAAGGCGAGCGCGACCACCGCCGAACGCCCGTCCCGGGAGAGTGCAAAGCCCGCGACGACGCTGGGGTCGCCCTTGTCCGCGACCCTCACCTGCCCGCGCTCGAAAAGCCGGCCCGCGGACACCGAAAAGAGGTGGAGCACCCCGTCGCTGGCGCCGCTGCAGACGAGCGTCCTTCCGTCCGGCGAGAAGGCGACGCCGCAGAACGTCTCGTTCAGCGGGGCGGTGGCCACCGTGCCCAGGGACGCAACGTCGATGAGGCGGACCTCGTGCTTTCCGTAGCCCGCATGCAGCACCGCGACGAGCCCGCCCCTAGGATCGACGGCCAATCCCACGGGGAAGTCGCCCAGCTGGACCTGGTCCCCTGCGGGATCAATCGGCCACTGGTTGTGCAGGAGCGTGCGCCCGTCCGGCTGGAGCCCGGGAAGCACGCGTCGTTCGGAAGGCGCCCCGATCACCCCCCCCGCCGCGGCAGCCGCCACCGCGCATGCAAGGAGAAGGCAGGGCGGCCTCATGGCTTCACCCGGCGAACAGGCCCGCGATCTTGGACTGGATCTCCTGCGCCTTGGCGCGGGGATCCGCGGCCTGCCTTATGGGGCGGCCCACGACGATGTAGTCGGCGCCCCTGAGGAACGCATCCTCGACGTCGACGGTCCGCTTCTGGTCGTCCGAGGGCCGGTTCTCCACGGGCCTTATACCCGGGCTCACGATGAGGAAGTTGGCCCCGAGCTCCCCGCGCAGGCGCGCGGCCTCGAGGCCCGAGGAGATCACCCCGTCGCAGCCCAGCGCGAGGGCCCGCCTCGCCCGCGACAGCACGAGTTCCTCCGGGTCGCACTGGAAGCCCAGGTCGTCCAGGTCGCCACGGTCCAGGCTCGTGAGGACCGTGACCGCGAGGATCTTCACGTGGCCCTTCGCGGACACCGCGGCCTCGATCATCGGGTCGTTGCCGTGGACGGTGGCAAAGGTGACCCGGCGGTGCTGAAGCTGCTCCACGGCGAGCTTCACGGTCTCCGGAACATCGAAGAACTTGATGTCCGCGAACACCTTCTTTCCCTGGGCGTCGAGCCAGTCGACCATGTCAAAGTACCCGCCGCTCATGAGGAACTGGAGCCCGAGCTTGTAGAACTGGACCGAGTCGCCCAGGCGGTCCACCCAGCGCTTTCCCTCGTCAAGGGACGGCACGTCAAGGGCGAGGATGAGACGCTCCCTGGCGGGAATCTGCTTTGTGGAGAGGTTATTGGGTGCGGCCACGTGCCAGATGCCAGACATCGGCGGTTCGCGGTCAAGACCGAACGCTATGCGCCGGGAATTGACGCCGTGGCGTTTGGAAAACGAGAATGACCGCAAATGGCCACCACCATCTTCACCATCGCCAACCAGAAGGGCGGCGTCGGCAAGACCACGACAGCCGTGAACCTCGCGGCCGGGCTTGCACAGAGGAAGATCCACACCCTCCTTATCGACCTGGACCCGCAGGCCAACGCCACGAGCTCACTCGGGATCGAGAAGCAGGAGGGCAGGAGCCTCTACGGGGCGCTCCACGGCGAAGGCGAGGCCCTCGCCCTCGTCACCCCCACGGCCTACGAGCACCTGGCCCTCATCCCGAGCGAGGAGGACCTGGCGGCGGCCGAGATCGAGCTCTCGCAGATGGAGAACTACCTGATGAAGCTGAAGGGGGTGCTGGCGCCGGTGGTCGCGTCGGGGGGCTTCCGCGTCATCATCATCGACTGCCCGCCGGCCCTCGGGATGCTCTCGATGAACAGCCTGGCCGCGGCGGACTACCTGCTTATCACCTTGCAGTGCGAGTACATGGCCCTTGAGGGCCTGGGCCAGATCCTGCGCAACGTCGACCGCCTCAGGACGGCCGGCATCAACTCGGCGCTCGAGCTGGGGGGCATCGTCATGACGATGTTCGACGTGCGCACGAGCCTCAGCCGCCAGGTCGTCGACGAGGTGAAGACCCACATGCCCGACAAGATCTTCTCGTCGGTGAT
>CAYQOH010000193.1:0-5442 GCA_964419075.1 uncultured Opitutaceae bacterium
AAGGCGATCTACTGCGAGAAGCCGATCGCCGTCGACACGGCGACCGCGGCGGCCCTCTACCGGGAGTGCGTGGCTGCGGGCCTGAAGAACGGCGTCGTGCAGGACAAGCTCTGGCTTGGCGGGATGCGCAAGCTGAGGACCCTCATCGACTCGGGTTTCTTCGGGCGGATCCTCTCCGTGCGCGGGGAGTTCGGCTACTGGGTGTTCGAGGGCGACAAGCAGCCGGCGCAGCGCCCCTCGTGGAACTACCGGAAGGAGGACGGCGGGGGCATCGCCATCGACATGCTCTGCCACTGGCGCTATGTGATCGACAACCTCTTCGGAAAGGTCGCCTCCATCTCCTGCCTGTGCGCGACGCACATCCCCGAGCGCCGCGACGAGCAGGGGCGGCCCTACGCGTGCACGGCCGACGACGCCTTCTACGCCACGATGCAGACCGACCATGGGCTCATCGTCCAGTTCAACAGCTCGTGGTGCACCCGCGTGCGGCGCGACGACCTGCTGACCCTCCACGTCGACGGCACCCGCGGCTCCGCCGTCGCTGGCCTTCGCGACTGCTGGACGCAGGGCGCCGAGGACACGCCGCGAGCCGTCTGGAACCCGGACATCGAGCAGCCGATCAAGTTCTTCGACGGCTGGAGGAAGGTGCCGGACGACCCGTCCCAGGACAACGCCTTCAAGGCGCAATGGGAGCTCTTCCTGCGGCACGTCGTCAACGACGAGCCGTTCCGGTGGACCCTCCTCGAGGGCGCAAAGGGTGTCCAGCTTGCCGAGAAGGGGCTCGAGTCGTGGAGGACGCGGGCGTGGGTCGAGGTCGGCGAGATTGCCTGAGCCCTCACGGTGGACGCGGCCCCTCCCTCACCGGTTGGGCGCAAACTCAAGCTCCACGTCGGCCCTGCCGGCAAACGGGGAGACGCTCACCGTCTCCGTCGAGGCGTCGTAGACTCCGCCGCCAACCTTCAGGGGCCGTAGCCCCAAGGGATGCGGAAGGCGTATCCGGACCGTCCGGGGCCCGCGGCTCGTATCACACTCGACGTGGGCTGTGACGCGGGTCCCGTCCGCAGAGGCCGCCGCGTGCAGCGATGCCGGCCCGAAATACGTGGCCACCCCGTTGAGGTCGAGCGTCCCCCCGCCCGCCAGGTATCCCCTCGGGACTCCCGGCAGGAAGTCGAGCGTGTCGCCCCTTTCAAGGTAGAGCATCCATCGGGTCTGCATGAGGAACCAGCCCTCCTCGTGCGTCTTGTGGGGGCTCTGCCCGAAGTAGTGCTCCCAGAAGGTGTACGTCTCACGGTCCGCAAGGCTCGCGACCGTGTTGTAGTAGGTCTTCAGGAAGGGCTTCACCTCGCCCCGCTGCAGGTGCACCCAGGCGTGCCGGCTGTAGTAGGGCTGGCTGAAGGCTGCGTTGCGGTCCGTCATGAGCTCGCTGTGGTACGAAATGAGGAAGGACGCCGCGGGCTCGGCCGGGTCGATGACCTCCTGGAAGATGAGGTAGATCGGCCCCAGCAGGGAGTCACGGGTCGTGACGGTGCCATGGCTGTCCCAGCTGCCCCCGTCGGCCTGAAGCATCACCGGCCCGCTGTAGCCGGCCCAGGGCGCCGCGGTCGGCACCCAGCTCCCGTCGCCCAGGGGGACCACCGGGGACTTCGCCATCGTATCGAAGAAGGCGGTGCGGATGTCCTTCCTTAGCCCCGCCGCCTCCTCCCGCCAGATGCGGGCCTGCGGCGGGTCGACCGCCTCAAGCATCTCGGCGACGCGCGCGAAGCCGAGGTAGGCGTAGCCGTTGAGCATGAACGATCGATAGGGGTCCTCCGGGTCGGCGGTCTTGCCGTCCAAGAGCCCGTAGCCCCGTCCCCGGAGCTCCTCCCGCTCATTCCGGCGCCGCCAGTCGCGCAGGTACCCGGCGGCCTTCAGCACCTTCGGCTCGATCCCGCGCACCCAGTCCAGGTCGCGTGTGTAGCGGTAGTGCTCGCCGAGGCTCCAGAGAACCGCGCCGGTCTCCAGCATGTAGTTGCTGAAGTTCTGCATGAAGCCGTCGTCATGCTGCTTCTCGAGGAAATACCCGAGCGCACGGCCCGCCTCGTCGTGCCAGCCCATCGAGTCCATGAACTGGATGATCGGCGAACTCTCCGATCCGATCGCGTTGTAGATGCCGATCTGGGAGGTCAGCGTCCCGCCGGGCTCGATCCCGTAAGTGACCAGGTCCAGGTGCAGCAGGCCCGCCTGGATCATCTCGGTCACCCGCGCGTCCGGAAGGCGGACCTTCGCGGCGGAATCCAGCTTTGCGCGCCAGTAGGCGCGGGCCTCCTCGAGGCGCGCCCCGAAGTCCTGCCCCGCAAGCGCAAGGGCGCGCTCCGCGGGTATCGGCCGGTGAGGAACGAAGAAGTCAAACGTGGCCTGCTCGCCCGGGGCCAGAAGCTTCGAGGACTCCTCCTGGGCAAGGGCCCTGCCGTTGAGCTTTCCCACGAGGTAGACCCCGCCCGACTTGACGCGGCCCCACCCCGTGCCGCCGTCAAAGCCGCCGCCCCACGCCGGCGCGCCGGCAGGGGCCTTGACGAAGGCGTAGCGCGGCACCGCGCCCGTGTTCGTTGCGACGACCCGCCCGTAGAGGACCGTCTCCTCGGACCGGTCCAATTCCGCGGGCTTCAGGCGGTCGAACTCGGCCTGCTGGCCCGGCGTGAACATGTGGCCCGCCCCCAGCCCGTCCGCCACGAGGAAGTGGGTGCCCCGGACCGTGTCGGCGCGCAGCGCGCTCGACTCGAGCGAGGCGAAGAACGTGGCGCGGTAGGTGACGTCGCCGTCGACCCGGGTGCCCGTCAGAATGGGAAGCACGCCGCCGTCCAGCCGGCGGTGGATGGCTTCGGTCGCGCCCCATCCCCGGCCGAGCATCAGCTGCATCTGGGGGGTGTCCTTGTCCCCCGGGACGACGGGGAACCCTGTGTACGGATAGCGGGGCTGGATCCAGTCAAGGCGCGGGCCCACGCCGAAGATCCGCACGTCCCGTCCGAGCCCGAGCCACGTCTCGACCTTCTGGTCGCGCACCACCTTTGCCGCCCCCTCGAACGTCTCCTCGGGCTCGTCCTCGATCCTGCCGAGATCCGAACGCAGCCCGCGGGCGCGCAGCTGCGCCGCGATCTCCGCATAGCCGCGGCGGTCCCGCGCCTCGGCCACGGCGACGCCGTAGGCGGGAATCCAAATGGGATAGTCGGCCATCACGTCGTCCAGGAAGAACGTGAACGTGTTCCTCTCGTCCTTCACCGTGACCAGGGTGCGTCCGCCGCCCGAGGGTGCGTCCGCCCCTATGATCGACAGCTCGATTCGCCGGGACGTCCCGCACGAGAACGCCCCGTCGGCCGAGACGCCCCCCGCGCCGGGCCGGGACAGCTCCCCGCGGCGGATCACGATGCTTCCCGTGGCGCCGGGGTCCCTCCAGACGACCGCGATCGGGCGTGGCTCCGCAGCCGCGGCCCTTGCGAAGGCGCACAGCGCAAGGGCCGCCGGCGCGGCGAGCGCCCGCGCCCGCCGGAGGACCCTCCGGCATCCGGAGGATCGCGGTCTGCGCTGCATGCCATGCGCCCGACCGACACCCGGGGAAGACGTCACGTGTTGATCTGGGTTGGTCATGGCTTCCTCCTTGTCGGACATCGGAGCCCGACGGGCAGGACACAATGCCGACCGGCGCCCCACTGCAACCGCTTAGGCGGCAGCCGCGCCGGGGAAGTCGTCATGAGCCCGGGGCTTCCGGCCCTGACCCTTAACGCGCCGGATCCGGTACCGAGCTCAAACCTTCACCGGAGCGCCGCGGGAATCGGAGTCGATGCAGGCCTCAAGGACCTTCTGCACGGCGGCCCCGCGCGCAAAATCCGGCGCATAAGCCCCGCCCGCGCGAATCGCCGCGATGAAACGCCGGTAGATGTCGGGAACGGGCGGCCCGCTCCTCTCGCGCCACCGGCCGCCGTCAAGGTCGGCGCCCGCGCAGATCCGGTACCGCGTGGTCGAGCGTTCGGAGTCCACCTCCACCGTCCCCTTGCTGCCGGCAATGCGAAGGGAAAGGTGGTTCTCGTGCCCGGCGCACCAGCGCGTGGTGTGCAGGGTGCCGATCGCGCCGTTGGCGAACTCGGCCACCATCACCGCCGAATCGTTCGCGTCGAGCACGTAGTCGCCGATACGGCCGCCCCTGGCCTTCGCATAGGTCCCGAGCGTGCAGTAAACCCGAGCGATCGGCCCGGCCGGGTACGTCGCAAAGTCCACGAGGTGCACGCCCAGGTCGCCCAGGACCCCGCGGCTCCCATGCCGGGTCGACAGCCTCCACAGGAGGGCCGGGGTCTCCCGCCAGTCCCCCCAGGTGCGGCTCAGGAGCCATCCCTGGAGGTAGCTGGCCTCGACATGGCGCACGTCCCCTATCTCCCCGCGGCGAACGGCCTGCGCCACGCCCTCGAGAGCGGCCCAGCTTCGGAAGGAGAGATTGACCATGTTGACGGTTCCGGCGCGCCGCGCGGCGGCCTCCATCCGCCGCGCCTCCCGATGGCTGGTCGCCAGCGGCTTCTCGCAGAGGACGTGTTTGCCGGCCCTGAGGCACGGCAGGGCCACGGCGGCGTGATGGGCGTCCGGCGTGACGATCGAGGCGGCGTCGAAATCCCCCTCCTCGATCAGCGCGTCGACCGAGGTGAAGACCTTCGGGATGCCGAACTTCGCGGCGAAGGCCTCCGCGCGCGACCGGTCGACGTCGCATGCGGCCACCAGGCGGCAGCCCCTGATGCCGCGGAACCGCGCGGCATGCGTGTGCGCCATGCCGCCCGTGCCGACGATGGCAAGGCGCACGGGGGTCCTTCGTTCGGGTGTGTCGCCCATGGACGGGACGGCGGGTTCCTGGCTTTCGGGCGCCTATTCGGCCGGCACAACCTCGAAGATGCCCACGCCGTACGGTCCGAGCGCGACGGGGAAGGTCCCGTCACCCCCGCGGGCGAGCGCCTCGCCCGTGGCGGCGCCGCGCAGCAGCACGGCGCCGGGCGGGGGAGCCGCCTCGCCCGCGGCCACGCGCGCGGTCGCCGGCGCGTCGGAAAGGTTGACCGCAACCAGGGTCCGGCGCGCCCCGCCGAAGCGCTCGAAGACGAACACGCGGTCATTGTCGTCGGCGAGGATCGCCTGGTCCCCGGAAACCAGCTCGGGATGCGCCTTTCGGAGCGCGATCAGGCCCTTGTAGTACGCCAGGAGCGAGCCGGGGTCCTTCGCCTCGGCCTCCAGCGAGAGGTAGCCGCCCCTCGCCAGCGGGCTCTGGGTCCACCAGGGCCCCGAATCCTTGTACCACACGGCCATCCCGGGTCCGACGTTCGCCGTCCAGGGGAAGGCCTCCCGGACCGGGATGTCGTTGGCGTCCGAGCCCCACCCGCGGAACTGCCTGCCCTCCATGCCGAGTTCCTGGCCGTAATAGATGAGCGGGATCCC
>CAYQOH010000194.1:0-5427 GCA_964419075.1 uncultured Opitutaceae bacterium
ACGCCTGGAAGGGCGCGAAGTTCGTGAAGGCCATCACGTTCCTGGCCGAGGACAAACTCGGCTTCTGGGAGGTCCGGGGGTACTCCAACGGCGCGGACCCCTGGACCGAGGACCGTTATGCCTAGGCCGGGTCGACCCGCTTCACTTCCTTCACGGCCCACTTCGTGACCGTGATGCCCTTCGCGGCCCGCCCGCTGATCGAGACCTCGCCGATGCCGAAATCAAACTCCCTCACCCGCGCCCGGCTGCGGCCGTCGAGCGAGACATGGAGGAGCTTCGGCATCGCCTTCTGCGCCGGGCTCACCTCCAGGTAGACCACCTTCGAGCCGTCGGACTTGGTGAGCGGGTAGAGCTTGTCGCGGGACAGCCCCCCGATCTGGAAGCGCTTGGCGAAGGCCTTCCCGCTCGCGCCATCCTGGTAGATCATCGTGTAGAACGAGGTGTCGCCGTCCTTCGGGAACACCGTGCAGTGGAGGATGCCGAGCCCCATGAAGACCTTGTCGCCCACCTTGGAGACCTTGAGCGTGCCGTCGGCCATGATGCAGAGCACGCTGTCCAGGATCGTGCACTCCTGCACGAACTCGTGCTGGCGCCAGTTCAGCCCGATGAACCCCTCCTCGCGGTTCACGTAGAGCCGCTGGTTCGCCGAGACCACCTCGGCCGCGCTGATCTGCTCGATCTCGTCGTACTCCGTGCGCCTCTTGACGCCCTTGCCGTACTTCTCCTGGAGCATCTCGAACCACCGCGTCGCGTGCGCCGTCAGGTGCTTCAGGTCGTGCTTCACGCCCTTCATGTCCTCCTCGATCTTCTTCAGCTTCTCGTCGGCCTCGAACCGGTTGTAGGCCGAGATCCGCTTGATCCGGATCTCGGTCAGCCGGGCGATGTCGTCGTCGACGATCTCCCGGCGCAGGCGCCTCACAAAGGGTTTAAGGCCCTCCCGGATCTCGCCGAGCACGCTCTCCCAGGTCTTCGACTTCTCGATCCTGCGGTAGATGCGCTCCTCGATGAAGATGCGCTCGAGCGAGTCCCAGTGCCACTGCTGCTCGAGCTCGCCCTGGCGGATCTGGAGTTCCCGCCTGAGGAGCTCGACCGTCCGGTTGACGCTGCGCCTGAGGATCTCCCGCACGCCGAGGAAGACCGGCTTGTCGTCCTCGATCACGCAGGCCGACGGGGAGATCGCCACCTGGCAGCCCGTGAAGACGTACAGCTGCTGGATCACCTTCTCCGGCTCCGCGCCCTGCGGCAGGTGCACGAGGATCTCGACCTGGTCGGCGGTGTTGTCGTCCACCCGCTTCACCTTGATCTTGCCCTTGGCGTTCGCGGCCAGGATCGACTCGATGACCGACTCGGTCGTCGTCGCATACGGGAGCTCCGTGATCGCGAGGAGCACCTTGCTGCGCTGCTCGATCCTCGCCCGGATCTTCACCTTCCCGCCGCGCTCGCCATCGTTGTACTCGGAGAAGTCGGCGATGCCCCCCGTGGGGAAGTCGGGGTAGATCCTGAACGTCTTTCCCTGCAGGTGGTTGATGGCCGCGCGGCAGAGATCGTTGAAGTTGTGCGGAAGGATCTTGGTCGACAGGCCGACGGCGATCCCCTCGGCCCCCTCGAGGAGCACGATCGGGAACTTCGCCGGCAGCGTCACCGGCTCCCGGTTGCGCCCGTCGTAGCTCAGCTGCCACTGCGTCGTCTTCGGGTTGAAGAGGACCTCGCGCGCGAAGGGGGTCAGGCGGGCCTCGATGTAGCGCGGCGCGGCCGCCTCGTCGCCCGTGAGCACGTTGCCGTAGTTGCCCTGCGGCTCGACGAGCCAGCCCCGCTGGCCCATGCCGACCAGCGCCGCGCCGATCGACGCGTCGCCGTGGGGATGGAACCGCATGGTGGCCCCGACGACGTTCGCCACCTTGTGGAAACGGCCGTCGTCCATCTCCCACAGGGTGTGCAGGACGCGGCGCAGCACGGGCTTGAGCCCGTCCTCGATGTGGGGGACGGCGCGGTCCAGGATGACATAGCTCGCATAGTCCAGGAACCAGTCCCGGTAGCTGCGCTCAAGCGGCGCCTCGGCGCCCCTCTTCGATCCGGGGATCTTGGTCTCCTTTGCCATGCTGGTGGGTGCCCTAGGCCTGGACGACGTCCTTCTCGACCCGAAGGTTCTCGATGATGAAGTCCTGCCGCTCCGGCGAGTTCTTGCCCATGAAGAACGAGAGCAGCAGGTCGCTGTTGTGGACGTGGGCGAGCGACAGCGGCTCCAGCCGGATGTCGTCCCCGATGAACGCCTTGAACTCGCCGGCCGAGATCTCGCCCAGGCCCTTGAAGCGGGTGATCTCCGCGGCGGCGCCGAGCTTCCCCACCGCGGCCTGCTTCTCGGCCTCGGTGTAGCAGTAGTGGGTCTCCCTCTTGTTGCGCACGCGGAAGAGCGGCGTCTCCAGGATGAAGAGGTGGCCGTGGGCGATCAGCTCGGGGAAGAACTGCAGGAAGAACGAGATCAGGAGGAGGCGGATGTGCATCCCGTCCACGTCGGCGTCGGTCGCGATGATGACCTTGGCGTACCGCAGGCCGTCGAGGCCCTCCTCGATGTTGAGGGCGGACTGCAGGAGGTGGAACTCCTCGTTCTCGTAGATGACCTTCTTCGACAGGCCGTACGTGTTGAGGGGCTTGCCCTTCAGCGCGAAGACCGCCTGGGTCTGGACATCGCGGCACGCCGTGAGGGAACCCGCGGCCGAGTCGCCCTCCACGACGAAGATCGCGCTGTCCTCGGAGCGGGCGTCCTTGTCACCCAGGTGCAGCCGGCAGTCGCGCAGCTTCCGGTTGTGGAGCGAGGCCTTCTTGGCCCGTTCGCGCGCCAGGTTGCGTATCCCGGCCAGCTCCTTGCGCTCGTGCTCGCTCTCCTGGATCCGCTTCAGGAGGGCGTCGGCGGTCTCCGGGTTCTTGTGGAGGTAGACGTCGAGCGTCTGCTGGACGAACTTGCCGATGAACTCCTTGACGGTGGGCCCGTCGGGCCCGATGACGCTCGAGCCGAGCTTCGTCTTGGTCTGCGACTCGAAGATGGGCTCCATGACCCGCACCGAGATCGCCGCCACGACCGACTGGCGGATGTCGGCCGCGTCGAGGTCGCGCTTGTAGAAGTTCCTGAGCGTGTCGACGAAGGCCTCCCTGAACGCCTGCAGGTGCGTTCCCCCCATCGTCGTGTGCTGGCCGTTCACGAACGAGAAGTACTCCTCGCCGTAGTGGGAGCCGTGCGTGACCGCGATCTCGATGTCGTCGCCCTCCAGGTGGATGATCGGGTACAGCGGCTCGCCGATCAGGTTCTTCTCCAGCAGGTCCCTCAGGCCGTTCTCCGACTTGAAGGGCTTGCCGTTCAGGTTGAGCGTCAAGCCGCGGTTCAGGAACGCGTAGTTCCAGAGCATGTCCTCCACGAACTCGGCCCTGAACCGCAGGTTGGCGCCGAAGAGCTCGGCGTCCGGCGCGAACTCGATCGAGGTCCCGTTGCGCTCGGCGGTCTTCGCCACCCGGTGGTCCTTCTTCAGCTTGCCCTTGGCGAACTCGACCACCTTCACCTCACCGTCCCGGAACGCCTGCGCCCGGTACTCAACCGAAAGGGCGTTCACGGCCTTCTGGCCCACGCCGTTCAGGCCCACCGCCTTCTTGAAGGTCTCGCTGTCGTACTTGGCGCCCGTGTTGATGACCGAGACGCACTCCAGGAGCTTCCCGAGCGGGATCCCGCGGCCGTAGTCGCGCACCCTCGCGCGGCGCTCCTCGAGCTCGATGTCGATCCTCCTGCCGGCGCCCATCGTGAACTCGTCGACGGAGTTGTCTATCGTCTCCTTGAGCAGCACGTAGATCCCGTCCTCGGCGTGGGCGCCGCTCCCCAGCCGGCCGATGTACATGCCCGGGCGAAGCCGTATGTGCTCGGTCGATGAGAGGGTCTTTATACTGGCCTCGGTATAGCCGGATGCCATCCCGCCTGAGAGTTCCGCCCGCGAACCGCGTGACAAGCGAAAATTGGACGAAGGCTCCCCCGCCGGGCGGCCGCCGCGCGCGATTCGTGCGGCATTTCCCGGGAATAGTGTAAGGGTTTCCCGGCCGCGGCGACCAATCCAGATGATGAACCCCTCACCCGCACCGCAATCGGTCTTCACCTCATGGGTGGAGGAGCACCGCGGGATCCTGGTCAAGGTGGCGCGCTCGTTCACCGGCTCGCCGGCCGACGCCGCGGACCTGCAGCAGGATCTCATGCTCCAGATCTGGATGTCGCTTCCCTCCTACCGGGGCCACGCAAAGCCCTCGACCTGGATCTACCGGGTCTGCCTCAACACGGCGTTGACTTGGCGAAGGGGCACGGCCCGCCGCGAGCGCCTGGTGGAGCCGGGGGCGGACCTGGGCCGGCTGCCGGCCCGTGGAGCCTCGCCCGCGGAGGCGGCCGGCCAGAGGGACCTGCTGGACCAGCTCTACCAGGCGATCCAGGGCATGCCCCGGTTCGACCGCGTGCTGGTGCTGCTAATGCTCGACGGGCTCGCCTACCGCGAGATCGCCGAGGTCACCGGACTCACCGAGAACCACGTGGGCGTTGCGCTGACCCGTGCGCGAAAGCGCCTCGCCGAAATGATGAAAGGAGCCGCCGATGAACTGGAGTGACTATGAGGCCGCCTGGAAGCGGCAGGAACTGCCGGTCGGCATCGATGCCGACCTGCCAACGCTCAGGGCAACCTTTGAAGCCAAGAGCCGAAAAATGCATGGCGCCATCCTTGTGCGCGACCTTACCGAGGCCGGCGCCGGCCTCGCCGTTGTCGGCGCGTACGTCTTCTTCTGGTGGCAGCTGAAGGCGGCCGGCTGGCCGATGGCGTTCGCGATCGCGCTGATCCTCGGCCTTTGCGGGTTCTTTGCCCGCGAGCGTTTTCGCGCCCGCCGGCTGCGGCTTGGCGCCGACGCTCCCCTACTCGCCAAGGTCGAGGCCGACATCGCCGAGCTGCGCCACCAGGGGCGCCTGGTGCGAACCGTGTGGGCCTGGTATCTCGCCCCCTGCGCGGGGGCGATTGCGATTCAGGTCGCCGCGATCCTTCATCGGGTGCCGTCGTGGAACCCCCTCCACAGACCCGCCGTCCTCCTGGGTTTCGTCGCCTTCTTCGCCCTCGTCTTCTGGCTCGTATGGCTCATCAACCGCCGTGCCCTGCGCAAGCGAATCGAGCCCCGGCTGGACGAACTCGAGAAGCTCCGCGAGGATCTGCTCTCCGGATCGTGAGGCGCGCCGCGAGGCCGCTCACTTCCTCGCCAGCAGGTCGAGGGCCGCCGCGGTCATCGCCTCAACCCCCGTCTTTATCGTGGGTTCCGGCACCGGCGCGAACTTGCTCGAGTGCAGGGAGGGAAGCGGCACGCCCGTGCGCCGGCTCTCCGCGAGCCTGTCGGGGGCCGTCGCCCCGAGTTCGAAGAAGCAGA
>CAYQOH010000195.1:0-5376 GCA_964419075.1 uncultured Opitutaceae bacterium
CCTGCCTGCGGCAGTCTCGGTAAAATGGTCGGGCCGGAGAGATTCGAACTCTCGACCTCTTGCACCCCATGCAAGCGCGCTACCAGGCTACGCTACGGCCCGAACAAGAGAAAGGTCAGCAAGACCCGCGCCTTGGATTGAAGCAAGAGCAAATCATGCACCGGCGCCCGTCGCAGCCGCGGGCCGTACAGTGCTCCCTGCCGAAGTAGATCATCCTCAGGTGCAGCTTGTTCCAGCGGGACTCGGGGAAGAGCGCCTTGAGATCGCGCTCGGTTTCCGCGACATTGCGCCCCTTTGAGAGCCGCCAGCGCTTCGCAAGCCGGTGGATGTGGGTGTCCACCGGGAACGCCGGGACCCCGAACGCCTGGGCCATCACGACGCTCGCCGTCTTGTGCCCCACCCCGGGCAGCCGCTCAAGCTCCCCGAACGTCCCGGGAACGAAGCCGTTGTGCTCCTTCACGATCATCTTGGACAGGCCGGAGATCGCCTTGGCCTTCTGGGGCGAGAGCCCGCACGGGCGGATGATCCGCCGGATCTCGGCCACGGGCACCTCGGCCATCCTCTCGGCCGTGTCCGCCAGCCGAAAGAGTTCGGGGGTCACCAGGTTGACCCGCTTGTCCGTGCACTGGGCCGACAGGACCACGGCGACCAAGAGCGTGAATGCGTCCCTGTGGGCCAGGGGTATGGGTGTCACCGGATAGAGTTCCTCTAGCCTCCGGTCGACAAACGCCGCGCGCGCCTCCCGGGTCGAGTAGGGTTTCTCCCGCATTCGAGAAGCCTGCTATACGAGATCCGGCCGGGAAGCAAACCCTTGGCCTCGCCCAACAAATCGCGGTTGCGCGACCCGGGCGGGCGCCTACCGTTGAAGCCGCATGTCTTCGCCAAGCGAACTCGCGAACTCGAACGATTCCTTTGCCCGCCGGCACCTGGGTGACAATCCCGCCGACACGGCGGCCATGCTCGCGGAGCTCGGGTACCCGAGCGTGGACGCCCTGGTCGACGCCGCGGTTCCCCCGCAGATCCGGACGGGGCCCCTCCGGCTGCCCCCGGCGGCCGGCGAAAGCGCCGCCTTGGCGGAGCTCCGGGCCATCGCGGCCGGCAACAAGGTCTTCCGGAGCTTCATAGGGATGGGCTACAGCGACACGCGGGTCCCGGGGGTCATCCAGCGGACGATCCTGGAGAACCCGGCCTGGTACACCGCGTACACGCCCTACCAGTCCGAGATCTCGCAGGGCCGCCTCGAGGCGCTGCTCAACTTCCAGACGATGGTCTGCGACCTGACGGGCCTCGAGATCTCCAATGCGTCGATGCTCGACGAGGGCACCTCGGCCGCCGAGGCCATGATGATGTGCCACCGCCTGAAGGACGGCCCTCCCGAGTCCCGCCGCACCTTCTTTGTCTCCGACGCCTGCCACCCGCAGACGATCGACATCGTGCGGACCCGGGCGACGCCGCTCGGAATCGAGGTGGTCGCCGGCGACCACCGCTCCTTCAAGCCGGGGCCGGGGTGCTTCGGGGTGCTCGTCCAGTATCCCGACACCTGGGGCGCCGTCCACGACTTCACCGCGTTCTTCGAGGAGGCGCACGGCGCGGGCGCCTTCTGCATCGCCGCGGCCGACCTGCTCGCGCTGACGCTGCTGCGGCCCCCGGGGGAATTCGGGGCGGACGTCGCCGTCGGCACCTCCCAGCGCTTCGGCGTCCCCCTTGGCTACGGCGGGCCGCACGCGGGCTATCTGGCGACCCGGGACGCCTTCAAGCGGCAGATGCCCGGGCGCCTGGTCGGCGTGTCGAGGGACGCCCAAGGCGACCCGGCGCTTCGGCTCGCGCTAGGCACGCGCGAGCAGCACATCCGCAGGGACAAAGCGACCTCCAACATCTGCACGGCCCAGGTGCTCCTCGCGGTGATGGCCTCGATGTACGCCGTCTACCACGGTCCCGAGGGCCTCGTGGCCATCGCGCGCCGGATCAAGCTGCTCGCCGAGATGCTCGCCGAGGGCCTGCGCGCCGCGGGGGCCAAGCTCGGCCCGGAGCCGTTCTTCGACACCCTCACGGCGAGCAACGTCGCGCCCGAACGGGTGCACGCGGCGGCGGCGGCAAAGGGCTTCAACCTGCGCAGGATCGACGGGGGCCGGGTCGGGATCTCGCTCGACGAGACGACGACGCTCGAGGAGGTGCGGGCGCTCCTCGGGATCTTCGGGGGCGTCCCGCTCCCCGGCGCCGACTCCGCGCGCGACGCCTTCGCCGCGCCCCTCGCTCGCACGAGCGCATTCCTGAGGGCGCCGGTCTTCCAGAGGTTCCACACCGAGCACGAGATGCTGCGCTACATCAAGCGGCTCGAGGCCAAGGACCTGACGCTCTGCCAGTCGATGATCTCGCTCGGCTCCTGCACGATGAAGCTCAACGCGGCGAGCGAGCTCTTCCCCGTGTCGTGGCCGGAGTTCTCGCGGCTCCACCCGTTTGCACCCGAGGAGCAGGCCCGCGGCTACCGGCGCCTCTTCAGCGACCTGGAGGCCTGGCTCGCCGAAATCACCGGCTTCGCCGCGGTCTCGCTCCAGCCCAACGCCGGCTCTCAGGGGGAGTATGCCGGCCTGCTGGCGGTCCGCGCCTACCACGACTCCCGGGGGGAGGGCCACCGCAACGTGTGCCTCATCCCCACGAGCGCCCACGGCACGAACCCCGCGAGCGCGACCATGTGCGGCTACGCGGTCGTCCCCGTCGCCTGCGACGCGCAGGGCAACATCGACGTCGCGGACCTTAAGGCGAGGGCGCAGGCCCACTCGGGGAAGCTCGCGGCCCTCATGGTCACCTACCCGTCGACCCACGGGGTCTTTGAGAGCTCGATCAAGGACATCTGCGCGATCGTGCACGCCCACGGCGGCCAGGTCTACATGGACGGGGCGAACATGAACGCCCAGGTGGGCCTCACCTCGCCCGGACACATCGGCGCGGACGTCTGCCACCTGAACCTCCACAAGACCTTCTGCATCCCCCACGGCGGAGGGGGGCCCGGCGTGGGCCCGATCGGGGTCGCCGCCCACCTGGCGCCCTTCCTTCCCGGGCACGTCGTCGTGTCGCCCCTGACGGAGGACCGCGGCACCCACCATGGGGCGGTCAGTTCCGCCCCGTGGGGCAGCGCCGGCATCCTGGTCATCTCCTGGATGTACATCCGGATGATGGGGGCCGAGGGCCTCGCGGCGGCGACCAAGGCCGCGATCCTCAACGCCAACTATGTCGCGAAGCGCCTCGAGGGGTTCTTCCCGGTCCTCTACCGCGGCGCCTCCGGGCTGGTGGCCCACGAGTGCATCGTCGACCTGCGCGGGTGGAAGAGGCACGGCGTCGAGGCCGAGGACGCCGCGAAGCGGCTGATGGACTTCGGCTACCACGCGCCCACCCTCTCCTTCCCGGTGCCCGGCACGTTCATGGTGGAACCGACCGAGAGCGAGGCCAAGTCGGAGCTCGACCGGTTCTGCGACGCGATGATCGCGATCCACGGGGAGATGCAGGCCGTGGCGAACGGGGAGTCCGACCGGGCGAACAACCCCCTGAAGCACGCACCGCACACGGCCCGGGTGGTGTGCGCGGACGAGTGGGATCACCCCTATTCCCGCGAGCTGGCCGCGTTTCCCGCGCCCTGGACGAGGGCGTCGAAGTTCTGGCCGGCGGTCGGCCGCGTCGACAACGTCCTCGGCGACCGCCACCTGGTCTGCACCTGCGTCGGGATGGAGGCCTTTGCCGAGACCGGACCGTAACCCCCCAACCGCATGAAGCTCCTGCGCCACCTCTCGCCCTCCGGCCCCGCCTATGCCGCGCTGCAGCCTGACGGGACCGCGCGCGAAGTCTCCGGGGACCTGTTCGGCTCCTTCCGGGTCACGGAGCGCTCCGTCACGCCGGGCAAGCTCCTGGCTCCCGTGTCCCCGCCCAACATCCTGGCGATCGGCCTTAACTACCGCAAGCATGCCGCCGAGGGCGGCAAGGGCGTGCCCGAGCGCCCCATGCTCTTCATCAAGAGCACGAACTCGCTGCAGAACCCGGGCGACCCCATCGAGCTACCCCGCGGGCTCGTGAGCACCGAGGTCGACTTCGAGTGCGAGCTGGCGGTCGTCATCGGCAGGGCCTGCAAGAACGCGACCCGCGCGAGCGCCCTCGACTACGTGCTCGGCTACACCGCCGCGAACGACGTGTCGGCGCGCGACTGGCAGATGAAGTGGAACGGGGGCCAGTTCTGCCAGGGCAAGAGCTTTGACACCTTCTGCCCGATGGGGCCGGTCCTCGTCACCCGCGACGAGATCCCGGACCCGAACAAGCTCCGAATCCGGACGCTTCTGAACGGCCAGGCCATGCAGGACTGGAACACCGACGACATGGTCTTCGACGTCGCGACGCTCATCGAGTTCCTGAGCGGCAGCAAGACGCTGCT
This sequence comes from uncultured Opitutaceae bacterium, assembly GCA_964419075.1. GTDB lineage: Bacteria > Verrucomicrobiota > Verrucomicrobiia > Opitutales > Opitutaceae > Palsa-1447. The sequence goes on from CAYQOH010000195.1 coordinate 4,418, forward strand.
CCCCGGGACCGTGATCCTCACCGGGACGCCGCACGGGGTCGGCTACGCGCGCAAGCCGCCCGTGTTCCTGAAGGCCGGAGACTCGGTCACGATCGACATCGAGGGGATCGGCGCCCTCACCAACCCGGTCATCGAGGAGCGCGCCTGACGGGGCGCGGGTCCGGCGTCAGTCGACGAAGAGCGCAAGCTGCGCCCCGGGGCCGTGGACGCCCTCGATCAGGATGCCCTCGACGTCCGCCGTCTTTGACGGGCCGGTGCACCAGATGACGTTCGGGTCGCTTCCGAGCGCCGCGACCGCCTGCGCCAGGTCGGAATAGAGGGCCGTGCGGGAGATGACCGCAGCGTGAGCCCACGGGGCCAGCGCGCCGAGGCGCGACGAGGTGGTCGCGTCCGCCAGGATGATCGTTCCGGTCTCGGCAATGGCGCCCGCCCCCCGGGTGATCCCGAACTGGAAGTCATCGACCCGCGCCCGGTCGAACACCGTCTCGACCCTGAACTCCGGGCCGAAGTGCGCCTTCAGCGCGGGCCAGAGCGCCGGGTCGCAGTAGCCGCGGGTCCACCCCCGGGACCCGAGGAGCGCCGCCAGGGCAGCCGCATCCGCAGCGACCTCGCCGTTCACCGCCCGCAGGCGCGCGGCGAACTCGGCCATGGCGTCCCCCGAGTCGCGCCGGCTTCGCGCGAGCACAAGGCCCTCGTCGTACTCGGGCATCGGCGCGCGTTCCTTGAGCGGCGCCAGCGCGCCTCGCACCCTCGACAGGATTGCCTCGCGGTCGTCGGCCATGGCGCTCCTATCCGGGCGGCATCCGCCTCGGCACGAGGATCTTCTCGCGACCGACGAAGTAGAGGAAGGTGCACAGCCCCAGGAAGAACAGCATCGAGAGGGCGTCGGCGTACGGCCCGTTGAACACCGGGTTGTGGTCCGTCGCCCACGCGTTCAGGGCGTCGTCGAGCGGCTTCAT
>CAYQOH010000196.1:0-5371 GCA_964419075.1 uncultured Opitutaceae bacterium
AGGTCATCTCCAAGTACTGCGTCAAGGGGCGCCCGCTCTTCGTCGAGGGCCGCCTTAAGTTCGACCAGTGGGAGGACAAGACCTCCGGGCAGAAGCGCAGCAAGCTGAAGGTGGTGCTCGAGAATTTCCAGTTCATCGGCGGCCGGGGCGACGGGGCCCCGGGCGGCGGCGCGGCCGGTGCCGGCGGCGACGCGGCGGAGGCCGCGCCTGGCGAATCCCCCGCGCGGCCGCCGGCGAAGGGGCCCGTTGTGCCAAAGGAGACCGTGGACGAGGACGTCCCCTTCTAGCGCGACGTCGGTTGAGCCGCGTCCCAACGGAGACTCGCCCGGCGGCGGTCTCCGTTTTTCTTTGCGGGGGAGAATTCGCGGTCCTAGCGTCGGCCGACCTGGATGCGGAACGCAATTGCAGCGCCCAGCCTGGTGCTCATGTGCGCCGCCGCGACGCTCGCCCGCGCCGCGGCAGGGGACCCCGGTCCCTCGAAGTCCCCGGCCGGTGAGGTCTGGCCGACGCGGGGTTGGACCACGTCGACGCCGGAGGCTCAGGGCCTGGACTCGGGCCCGCTCGCGGACGCGCTCGACTTTGTGCGCGAGCACCATGTCCCGATCCACAGCCTCCTGATCGAGCGCAACGGCGCGATCGTCCTCGACGCCTATTTCTTCCCGTTCTCGGACCATCAGGTCCACGATCTCGCCTCCGCAACGAAGAGCGTCACCTCCACGCTCGTCGGCATGCTGATCGGCGCGGGGAAGCTCTCCGGCGCGGACCAGCCCGTCCTGCCGCTGTTTCAGGACGAGGCCCCGCGCAGCCCCGATCCGCGAAGGGCCGCGATCAGGATCGGGGACCTCCTCGACATGTCCTCGGGGATTGAATGCGATTATGGCCACGGGGAGCGGACGCTCGAGGCGATGATGCGGAGCCCGCACTGGGCGCGCTTCATGCTCAACCTGCCCATGGTGGCCGACCCGGGTTCCACGTTCGCCTATTCAAGCGGCGGCATGCACCTGCTGTCAGCCGTGGTGACGAAGGTGACCGGACGGAGTGCGCTCGACGTTGCGCGCTCCGGGCTGTTCGCGCCGCTCGGCATCGCGGTTTCGGAATGGCCCTCGGATGCGGACGGAGTCTCGCACGGATGGGGCGACCTCCGCCTTCAGCCGCGCGACATGGCAAGGCTGGGGTACCTCTGGCTCCACCACGGGGCTTGGGGCGGCAGGCAGCTCGTTCCCGCGGGCTACCTGGACTCGGCCGCTAAGGTGCATTCGCGCGCGCCGTGGGGAGACCGCTACGGCTACGGGTTCTGGGTCTACCCGGATCGCACGCCGCCCATCTACGAGGCCAACGGCCGCGGCGGCCAGCGCATCTCGGTCATCCCCTCGAAGAACATGGTCGTCGTCTTCACCGGGGGCGGCTTCGAGCCCGGCGACGAGGGCGCCTTCATCCTAAAGGCGCTCAAGAACGATGCGCCGCTGCCGGCGAACCCCGAGGGCGACGCGCGCTTGGCCGCGGCCGTTGCGGCCGCGGCCGCGCCAGGGACCGCGCGGGCGCCGGCGCCGCTGCCCCCGCTTGCGGCCCGGATCTCGGGGAGGCTCTACCGGCTGGACGACAACCCCTTCGACCTTAGGTCGGTTGCCTTTTCGCTTCAGGATGCCGGCGGAGCGTCGGTGCGTTTCGTCTTCCGCGACGGCCGCGTCGAGGAGGATGCGATCGGGCTCGGCGGCGTGCCCCGCCTCACGCCTGGCGGCGCTGGGCGGCCGGTGGCGGTCGAGGGCCGTTGGGAGCGGGATGCGCTCGATCTGGAGTACGACCGGGTGTCGGACATCAACGCCTACACCCTTCGCTTTGCCTCCTCGGGCAGGGACGTGGCCATCCGCGCCACGATGCGCGCGCAGACGGGCGAGCTTGACGTCTCCTTCCTTGGCCATGGTCCAAACTGAACGCGCCGCGAGGTGTGAGTCGGCGCCCCGGTGCCGAAGGGATCGGGCTGCGCGGATGGGCGGCCCTTTGAACGACCGCTCGCCCCTTCGCGGGGGTCCCGTGAGCGCCGCCTCCTGCGGCGCGCACCCCCGGTTTTCCAGGCCAAAGCGGTGCGTGGAGTTTGCCGGGCTGGGAGCCCTGCTGAGGCCTTGCGTCGCGCGGCTAAGGCCATCCGCCCGAGGGGCCCCGCACGTCAGGCTTGCCTTGCCCCGGTCCAAAATGCTCGCTGATTGCCGGGGAATATGAGAACCTTGTCGTCAATGACCATCGACAGCTCCCACCCGGGCTTGGGTCTCAAGAATCGGAAGATTCTCATCGCCGCCGATGATCACACGAAGGTGGCCAGCCTGCGCGAGATCCTCGGCCTGGAGGGCTACGAGATCGCCGACGTAAGCTCCGGCGAAGCCGCCCTGGGCTATTACCAGCAGTTTGAGCCGGACCTGGTCCTGCTCGACGTCGGGCTGAAGGGGGCGAACGTGTTCGAGATCTGCCGCGCGCTGAAGAATCCGTACAGCGGCGCGCCCGCCACGGTCATCTTCACCACGTCGAAGAGCGATCCGGAGGAGGTCGTGGCGGGGCTTGCGGCCGGCGGCGTCGATTTCATGCCCCTGCCATTTCTGGAGAAGGAGGTTCTGGCGCGGGTCCGCGTCCACATGCGCAACCGGCTGCGGCTCGTCCAGCTGTACAAGGACGACCGCGCGAAGAACCGGCTCCTTTCCGTTACGGCGCACGACCTGCGCAACCCGGCCACCTCGATCCGCGCCCTGGTCCACACCCTGCGCACGGGGAAGGCGGGACCCCTGGCCCCCGACCAGATTGACTTGCTCGACACGATCTACGAGGCAAGCCAGTCGATGCTCGACCTGATCAACAAGCTGCTCGACACCTCCGTCCTCGAGGCCAGCGAGATGGCGATCAACCCGCAGGCCACGTCGCTCGCCGCCCTGGTCGAGGAGGCCGTCAAGCTGAACAACGCGACCGCGGCGCAGAAGGGATCGACCATCATCGAGGGACCCGGCGGCCTGCCGGAGTCGCTCAACATCGACGGGCCGAAGATCCGCCAGGTCCTGAACAACCTGCTCGGAAACGCGGTCAAGTTCTCGCCCCCCGGCTCGACCATCACCGTCGAGAAGCGGTGCGGTTCCGGCAGATGCTCGATCGCGGTCCGGGACCAGGGTCCGGGCATCCCGGACGACGAGAAGGACAGGCTCTTCAAGGACTACGGACGCACCTCCGTCAGGCCGACGGGCGGCGAGCCGAGCACCGGGCTCGGCCTGTCCATCTGCAACGAGATCATGCTGGCCCACGGCGGGACGATCCACGCCGAGAACCTGGACCGCGGAGGCGCCGAATTCTGCATCAGCCTGCCGGTCGCACTATGACGCTCACGGGCAAGATTCTCGTGGTCGACGACGAGGCGCACATCCGCAAGTTCGTCATCCAGCTCGTCAAGACGCTCGGGGACCCGACCATCCTGCAGGCCGCCAACGGCGAGGAGGCCCTGAAGGTCTACGAGCACGAACGGCCCGTCCTCGTGCTGCTTGACGTCAACATGCCCCGGATCGACGGGATCGAGACGCTCCGCCGGCTCAAGCTCCTCGATCCCGGGTGCAGGGTCATCATGCTCACCTCGCTGGTGAACCGGCAGACGGTGGAGGCGTGCCTGCACCTCGGCGCCATCGCCTACCTGCGAAAGGATAATCCCCCGGACGACATGACGGCCCGCCTGAGGAAGATCGTCGACGACAACCTGGGCGCGAAGCCGGAACGGGCCGAAGCCCCATGACACCGCCGAAAGAGCCGCCCATGGAACCAAGGTCGGGCTCCGCCTCGCCCTTCGACGAGGTCAAGTACTCGCTGCCCGAGCTGCTGCGGGACGTGAAGCTGGACCGCTCCTCGAGCCTCTTCTCGATGGAGAAGCTCGACCAGGACACGATCAGCAGGCTGTTCGAACAACACAACTCACGCCGTGCCGCAAAGCCAGGAGAAGAGTAGATTCCTCAAGCTTCTCCGCGGCCGCGCGGGCCTGGACTTCGGCAAGAAGCTGGATTCCCTGGCGAGCAAGCACGAGTCGCCGCTGGACCTGCTCCAGGGCCTGATCGACGAGAAGCTCCTGCTCAAGGAGGACGCCTGCCATCTCTGGAGCGACTTCCTCGGTATCGCGTACGTGGACGTGCTCGCCTCCAGCATCACGGACGAGGCGGTCCGGCTGATCCCGGTCGAGATCGCCCGGAAGGTGCGCGCGATCGGGATCTACGTGATCGACGGCGTCCTCACCGTCGCGATGGCGACGCCGGAGGACACGAGCCTCGTGCACAGCCTCGAGCGAATCGCGCAGATTCCGCTGAGCCCGGTGTTCAGCCTGCCGAGCGAGATCGACGACGCCATCTCCGTCCTCTACAGCTCGGAGCGCTCGATCACCGACTCCCTCGCCGCGCTGGAGCGCGACGCCCTGTTCTCCGACCCCGACCTCGCCGTCGAGAAGATCTCGGAGATCGCCGAGACGCAGACGCTCGCGAACGTCCTCGAGGAGATCCTCTACTTCGCGCTCCGCGAGCGCGCCACGGACATCCATATCGAGCCGCAGGAGGTCCTCTCGCGGATCCGGTTCCGCGTCGACGGCTCGCTGCGGGAAATCCTGACGTTCCCCAGGCTGCTGCACCGCGCGCTCATCTCCCGGCTCAAGATCCTGAGCGAGCTCAACATCTCGGAGTCCCGCCTCCCGCAGGACGGGCGTTTCTTCATCCCGATGGGGACGAGCCGGGCGAACTTCAGGCTCTCGTTCATCCCGACGATCCGCGGTGAGAAGGCGGTGGTCCGCGTGCTCACGTCGGCGGCCAAGCGCATGAGCGTCACGCTGGACACCATGCTCATGTCCCAGAGGATCCTTCAGCCGTTCCGCCGCCTGATCCGGAGCCCGAACGGCATCATCTTCGCGACGGGCCCCACGGGGTCGGGCAAGACGACCACCCTCTACGCGGCGCTGGACGAGATCAACTCCCCGAAGATCAACATCACGACCATCGAGGACCCGGTCGAGATTCCGATGGCGGGCGTCAGCCAGAGCCAGATCAACCCTCGGATCGACCTGAAGTTCGGCGTGGTGCTGCGCGCGTTCCTTCGCCAGGACCCCGACGTGATCCTGGTGGGCGAGATCCGGGACTCGGAGACGGCGAAGATCGCGACGGAGGCCGCGCTCACCGGGCACCTGGTGTTCGCCAGCCTGCACACCAACACCGCGCCCCAGGCCATCGTCCGGCTGATCGAGATGGGGGTGGAGCCCTACATGGTCGCCCCGTCCATCATCGGCGTGCTGTCCCAGCGGCTGGCCGCCCGCATCTGCGACAAGTGCAAGGAGGCCTACTACCCGCCGCGGGAGGTCCTGCTCAAGTACTTCAAG
>CAYQOH010000197.1:0-5365 GCA_964419075.1 uncultured Opitutaceae bacterium
GGAACCTCCGCGAGCTCCGCAACGTGATCGAGCGGGCGGTCATCCTCGCGCCGGGTGACACGATCGAGCTGGCGGACCTGCCGGAGGAGTTCTCGGCCGCGCGCGGCCCGGCGTCCGCCGTCGGGGCACGCGTCACCCTGGACGAGCTCGAGGCCGAGCACATCCGCCGGATCCTGGCGTCGTCCCGCAACCTGGACGAGGCCGCCCGCATCCTCGGAATAGACCCGGCGACCCTCTACAGGAAACGCAGCAAGCTGGGCCTCCTCTAGGGCGGCCAACCGGGCATGCTCCGCACCCGCCTCTTCTTTGGCCTCCTGCCGCTGCTCCTGGTGATCGTGGCCACGGGGGCCTACGCGATCCGCGTCTGCCACCAGCTGGCCGGCCCGCTCCAGAAGGACCTTGTCGCCAACTACCGCTCGGCGCTCGGCTGCCAGGACATGCGCGCGTCCGCGACGCTCATGTCGAATGCGCTCGCCTTCGCGGCCGCGGCAGACCCGATCGGCGCCCGCAAGGCGCTCGAGGGGAGGCGCGCGGCCTTCACGAAGGAGCTCATGAGCCAGTCGGCGGCGTCGGCCGGCAGGCCGAGGGCGCGGCTTGTCGGCGAGCTCGATGCGGCGTTCCAGGACTTCTCCGCGCGGTGCGACCGGACGCTCGCGGCAGGCGGCGGCGTCTCGCTTGGCGAGAATGCGGCGAACGAGGACGCGCTCTACCGGGTGTTCAGCGCCCTGGACCGCCTTACGGAGAGGGACTACGCCGCGTCGCGAGAGACGGAAGCCCAGGCGGAGCACCTGGCGACGACCGCGGTCGGCATCCTCTCTGCGACGATCGGCGCGGCCGTGCTCCTCTCCGCGCTGATCGCCTGGATTCTGGCGTCGTCGCTCCTCGTGCCGATCAAGGCCCTGACCACGTCGGCCACGGCGCTCGGGGAGGGAAACCTCGACACCGAGGTGCCCGAGTTCTCCCGCGACGAGCTGGGAAGCCTCGCCCGGTCGTTCAACACGATGGCCGCCCGGCTGCGCGCCTACCGGGAAGCCACCGTCGCCAGGGTGCTCCGGACGCAGCGCACGATGGAGGCGACGCTCGCGTCCGCGCCCGACCCGCTCTTCGTGGTCTCGAGAGAGGGCGTCGTCGAGGTCCGCAACCCCGCGGCGGAGGAGCTCTCCGCGCTCCCCGAGTTCTCGGGCGGGTTTCCGCCGGGGCTCGCCGAGCCGCTGGCCTCGGTGATGGCGACCGACGAGCACTATCTGCCGACGGACTACAGCCGGGTGGTGACCTTCCGCATCGGACGGGACGACCGCCACTACCTGCCGAGGATACTCGCGATCGGCGACAAGCTGACGGAGTTCAAGGGGGCGGCGGTCATCCTTCAGGATGTCACGAAATTCCGGCTCCTTGACGACGCGAAGACGAACCTGGTGGGCACGGTGAGCCACGAGCTCAAGACGCCCCTGACCGGGCTCCGCATGGCGGTCTACCTGCTGCTCGAGAAGACCCTTGGGCCGTTGGCGCCCCAGCAGCGCGAGATGCTCGAGTCGGCGCGCGACGACGCGGACCGCCTGCTCAAGATCCTTGACTCCCTGCTCGACCTCACCCGCCTCGAGGCCGGCGCCTCGGCGCTCGAGCGCAGGAAGATCCCGGTCGCCGGGCTGCTGCACGGGATCGCCGAGGAAGCCCGCTCATTCATCTCGTCGGCCGGCCAGGAGCTGGTCGTCGAGCCAGCAGCCGGCATCGGAGGCGTCGACGTCGACGCGGGCAGGCTGCGCCACGTGTTCATCAACCTCCTATCGAACGCCTCGAAGTATTCCCCGGAGGGAGGGGTGATCACGCTTGGCGCGTCGCCCGGCCCGCCCGGGTTCGTGCGCTTCACGGTCAGGGACAGGGGGCAGGGCATCCCCGAGGAGGCGCTGCCGCACATCTTCGACCGGTTCTACCGGGTACCGGGTCAGTCGAAGCCGGGCGCCGGGATTGGACTGGCCATCGCCCGCGAGATCGTGGTCGCTCACGGCGGGAGTATCTCCTGCTCGGCCGCCCCGGGCGGCGGGACGGAGTTCCACTTCCTGGTGCCGGCCGCGTGACGGGTCGCGTGCGGGGCCCTCCTTGTGGCGTCCGTGGCGCACGATGTCGAAGACGATGTACAGCCCGAAGAGCCCGGAGATCAGGCAGCCGATGATGCCGAGCGCGGGGTACCCGAGCAGGCGCGGCCCTGCGTCGTGACGATCAACGACGAGCCCACAATGAGCGACCCGACGTTCACGCCGAGCGCGATCCGGTTCGCCGCCGTCCCGAAGCCGGGCCCGGTACACCTGCGCGAGGGACCCCGACGCAGCCGGGACCTCGTCGAACTCATCAAAGACCTCCGCGTGGGGCGGGGCAGTCCGCGTCGAGGACCGGCATCATCTCGGAGTAGGGCCGCATGCCCATCAGCTGGCCGAACGTCACGAAGGCGGGTCCAAGCTCCTCGGCCGCCATCCGGATCCGCTCGTTTGTCGTTCGCCTGTGGGCCGGCTCCGGCAGCACCTTCCGCCAGAGTCCCGACCGGGCCCCGGCCTGCTGGAGCAGGTCCGCGAATCCGTCGCGGACGGGGATCGCGAAGATCTCCTTGGCCCGCACCGTGTGGGCCAGAAGATCGAACGGACTCACTTCGGAGCGTGCGCCTTTGGGCCCTTCGGCGGCTTGCCCTCGAGCGCCGCAACGCGGGCCTCAAGGTCCTCGATCCTCCCGATGCACCGGCTGTCGAGGCTCGCCATCAGGTCGCGGGTCTTCTCCCCGAGCTTTGCGCTCGCCTTGTCGAACTCGCGTCGTCCCTCCTCCGCGATCTTCTCGGCCATTTCCCGCGCCTCGGTGGCGCTGATCCGGCCCTGTTTCACAAAATCCTCGAGGCCCTCCTGGACCTTCTCCTTGGTGATGACGGCGGCGCCGAGGCCCGCGAGAAGCGTCTTTTTGAATGTGTCGATCATGATCGCCTAGTGTAACGAGGTTGTGCGCCGGGCGCAAACGGCGTCACGATTGAACCGGAGCCCCGTGGCTGATGGGGCCCTCGCGGACGAGGGAGAGAAACTGCTCGGCGCCCCGGCTCTGGTACCGCTGCATGTGCCTAAAGACCACGATTTCTCGGGTCGGTTCGGCATCGGAGAGGGCGATATACGTGAGCGTGTCGTGGTCCTCCGGTGCCTGGGCCCCGGCGGGCAGGATCGAGACACCGGCATTGATCGCCACGAGCGCCTTCACGGTCGCGATCTGGGAGCAGCGGGAGCCGATTCGAGGTTCAAAATGGTGATCGCCGCAAAACGCCCTGACTTGGGTTGCGAGCGAGCTTGAGGATCCCTGCAGGATGAGGGTCTCCTTTGCCAGGTCGTCACTCGTCACGTTCGCCTTTCGTGTCAGCGGGTGATTCTTTGCGACGACCAATAGAAGCTTCTCATTCCAAAGGGTTTCCACATGGATACTGGGGTCGATGAGCGGCCGCGTTGCCAGGGCGAGATCAAGCTGTCCGTCCAGCATCTCCTGGATCAGTGTATTCTTAAAATCTTCTCGAGTATTGACTTGCAGATTTGGGAACCGCTGGCGGCATCGGCTGATGAGCCCAGGCAGAAGGTAGGGTGCAAGGGATTGTATCGCGCCGACGGTGATCTTGCGCTCAAAGGACGGGCTGTCCCCCAGTTCCTTGGATGCATCTTCGACTTCAAAGAGGATTCTGCGGGCCCGCTCAAGGAATGCATTGCCTGCCTCCGTCGGTACGGCCTTGCGCCCGAGACGGTGGAAAAGCTTGTGTCCCAGCTCGCGTTCTAGATTTATAATCTGTTGGCTTAATGATGGTTGAGATATATGTGCCTGGGAGGCTGCCCTCGTGAAATTCCCGGTTTCGGCGACGGCCACGACGTAGCGAAGTTGGTCAAGTTCCATAGGATAAGCCTATCGAATCTATAGATAACTGCAACTAGCATTATCGATATCCGGGTGTACTATTCTCGTCCCTTGCCGATATGGCAGGGGCAAACGAAAGCATACATCATATGAAAACTACCATAGTCAGAGCGGCTGCCCCGGCGGTTCTCGCCATTGCCGCAATCCTGCTTTCTTTCCGTTACCTCAACGCAGACGCGCTCGTAGCCGGGCTCTTCTGCGTGGCAGGGGTCGCCGTCGTCATGGCGGTCGACTACCGCGCAGAGTGGAAACGGTCTTCCGACCGGTAAGCGGCCAGGAAGCGACCTCATTCAAGGGCCCGGAGCAATCCGGGCCCTTTTTGTTGCCTAGACGGCCGCGGGCGTTCTCGGCGCCGGGCGCTTCAGGAACGCGGCGACGATCAACGCGAGGACCACTCCCAGGACGAAGAGGTAGAAGAAGGCCATCACGGACGCCGGTCCCGCCGACATCATCCATTTGGTCATGGCCTCGGCCTTCTCGAGCTGGTCACCGCTCATGCCACGGGCCTCCATCTTTGCCGTCTGGGCCTGGATCATGAGGTCCGTGAACCCCGGGTTGATGAAGGCGTAGTACACGTAGGCGAAGACCGAGCTCAAGAACGAGGCGACCAGGGAGATCAGCGTTCCCGCCCCCGCTGCCTTGCCGTAGCCAAAGTCAGCCTCCCTCGGCGTCTCTTCTCGCCGGGCCTTCACGCCCAGGACCAGGCACGCCACCATGACGGCGATGCCCGCGAGGCCGCCGATCCAGCCCGCGGCCTGCAGTTTCGAGGCCTCCGAATGGAATCCGAGGAAGTACAGGATCAGCGTGACGAAGGCGCCGGCGAGCGCCGAGATGAACCCGAAGAGAGCACAGGTTTTCATGGGTGGGATTGGGGGGAAGGGGGGGCCGCCCGTTGGCCTGCGCCTCAGGCGTCAATCCCGTGATCCGGCGGGGAAGGCCCGGCTCCGGGCGCGGTGTCGCCGAAGCGAGGAGGCACGTCAGGCGGTGCCGCTGGTGTCGGCGGAGCCACGGGGACCGGCGGCGTGTAGGCGGGCGCGGCGGGCTTCTCCGGCGCCTCGTCCATGGCCCTCTTGAACTCCTGCTCCACGTCCCCTGCCGCCTTCTTGAACTCGCGCATCGCCTTTCCGAGGCCGCGCGCGAACTCGGGCATCTTCTCCCCGCCGAAGAAGATCAGGACCACGACAAGGATCACGATGAGCTCGGAACCCCCGAGCGAGTCGAGGAACGCGATTGTGGCGGCGGGCGGGATCATGGGAGACGACACGGGGGAAGGGTACAGGGAATGCCCACGCCCGCAATCCTATCTCACCGCGACGCTCACCGTGAAGGTCTCCCTGCCGCCCGGCGGGACAAGATGGAAGCCCCGCTTGTGCTCGGGGGAATTCGCGGGCCCCATCCAGGGCTCGACGCAGTAGAACGGCGAGTCGTCCGCCTGGGTCCA
>CAYQOH010000198.1:0-5318 GCA_964419075.1 uncultured Opitutaceae bacterium
CTCCGTGCACGCCGTGCTGATGTAGCCGGTCCCGCCGATGAATAGGATTTTCATTTTAACGGGCCGATCCTAGGGCGATCGGCCCCCGGGGTTCACGCCCGAAATGTCCGCCGCGGGCCGCCTGAGCACTTGCGGCCGCGCGAGGGCCCTTGGTAGACACACGCCTGCGATGCGCATCCTCGTGCTCGAAGATGAACGCCAGCTGGCCCGGCACATCACCCAGGCGCTGGTGCGCCACGGCCACAGTGCGCAGGCGCATCACGACGGGGCCGAAGGGCTCAAGGCCGCGGTGGAGCACCCGCCGGACCTGATCGTCCTCGACCTGAACCTTCCCGGCCTAGAGGGCCTCTCCGTCCTCGCGGGCCTCCGCGGCGCGGGCAGCCCCTCGCGCGTCCTCATCCTCACCGCGCGCGGCGAGGTCGAGCACCGTGTGCGCGGGCTGAAGGCCGGCGCGGACGACTATCTGGCGAAGCCGTTCTCGATGGACGAGCTGGTCGCTCGGATCGAGGCCCTGGGCAGGCGCGGCGCGACCCCGACGGCCGCCGACCTGCTCGAGGTCGGCGACCTGCACATGGACGTGCACCACCGGCGCGTGAGCCGCGCGGGCACGCCGATCGCCCTGTCGCCGAGGGAGTTCGACGTCCTGCAGCTGCTGATGCAGGAGCCGGGCCGGGTGTTCTCGAGAACCGAGCTCTGCGAGCGCGTCTGGCAGCGGGACCACGAGTACGACACCCGGACGGTCGAGATCTTCATCACGCGCCTGCGCAAGAAGGTGGACTCGGGCTTCGACCCGCCCCTAATCCACACGCTGCGCTCCGTCGGCTACACCATCCGCACCCCATGACGACCCTGTCAGGCATCCGCAGATTCGCAGCGCTCGTCGCGGCGGCGGCGCTGCCCGCGGCCGCCGCGCTGGCGCAGGCGTCGATCGAGGGAAGCGTGCGCCTGCCGAAACCCGAGCACGCGCCGGTCATGAACAAGCGCTACGGCATCGTGGCCTACGCCGGGGTGCTCTCGCCGTACCCCCCGCTCGCGGTTGTCTACCTCGAGGGCAGCTTCCCGCCAAGCGAACCCAAGACCGCGCAGGTGGTCCAGAAGGACCTCACGTTCGTGCCGTACCTGCTGGCGGTGCGCGTGGGCACCCGGGTGGAGTTCCCCAACCTCGACAACACCTACCACAACATCTTTTCCTATTCGCCGGCGAAGCGCTTCGACCTCGGACGCTACCGCTCCGACGAAAGGCCCATACCCTCGGTGGTGTTCGACGCGGCCGGGCTTGTGACCCTGCGCTGCGACATCCACGAGCACATGCGCGCCCTCATCCTGGTTGTCGACACGCCCCACTTCGTCCTGAGCGACGCCGAGGGCCGGTACCGCCTGGACGGACTGCCCGCGGGACGCTACCTCCTCAAGGTCTGGGTGGACAGCAAGACGACGCTCGTGCGCGCAGTGGACCTTTCGCCCGCCTCTGCGCTCCGCGAGGACTTCCCGTGATCCCGTCCCCGGAGCGGACGAGCGTGGCAAGCTTCCGCACGAAGCTCCTGGTCGCCATGATGCTGATCGTGACGGCCGTCGCGGCCGCGGGCCTCGCGTTCGCCCAGCGCAGCGCCGCGTCGGCCGTGAGGCAGGAGTTCCAGGGGGAGTTCCGGGAGATGCTGGCCGCGTCGCATGCCGCTCAGGAGGTCCGTGACGCGGCGCTGGCCGAGCGCTGCCGCGCCCTGGCTCGGCGTCCGCGCATCCACGCGGCCCTCGAGGACGGGGCGCCCGACCTCCTGTATCCAAGCGCTCGAGACGAGATGGCCGACGTGATGGGCCGCGCCCGCGAGGCCGCGGCGTACTCGCTCCACGCGCTCTACTACCGCTTTCTCGACTCGAGGGGGCGCGTGATGACGCCGCCAGGCGCCGGGGAGGCGGGGGCGCTGGAGGCGGGGGACGAGGCGCGGCTCTCGCTTGGGTCGCTCCCGGAGGCGCAGCAGACCGGCTACCTCATCCGGAACAGCGGGGAAGTCGACGAGGTGGTCGCCATGCCGATCGTCTCGACCGAGAGCGGCGGGGTCATCTCCGCGATCGTGGTCGGGTTCAGGGCGCCGTGGGCGGTGGCCGGGGGGGCCGGGATCCGGAGCGGCGCCTGGCTTGATGGCCGGCTCGCGTTCCCGTCGCTCGGGGAACCCGAGCGGGGCGTGCTCGCCTCGGCCATGGCGCGTGCCATCGGCGCGCGGGGCCCGGCCGAGGGCGGCCTCGAGCTGTCGGCCGGCGGGGACCCGTACCTTCTCTTCTACAAGCTTCTCAACCCGGGCTCGCTCTTCCCGCCGGCCTACGAGGTGTCGGTGTACCCGCTCGGCAGCCTGCTCGAAAGACAGCGGCGCCTGCTCTGGCAGTTCGGCGGGGCCGGGGCGCTTCTCCTCGTGGGGGCGTTCTTCGCGAGCCGCCTGCTGTCCGACCGCCTCTCGAAGCCCGTGGAGAAGCTGGCTGAGGACTCGCAGGAGAACCGCGCCCACTGGCACCGGGCCGAGGCCGCGCTCGAGATGACGAGCCGCGAGCTCCAGCGCTCCGCCCGCTTCTCCGCCGACGCCTCGCACCAGCTGAAGACGCCGGTGACGGTGATCCGCTCGGGGCTCGAGGAGCTCCTCGCGGGCGACAACCTGAGGCCCGAGGCCCGCGAGGAGGTCGCGGGCCTCGTGCACCAGACGTTTCGGCTGGCCAGCATCATCGAGGACCTCCTGCTGCTCTCGCGGATGGACGCCGGGCGCCTTCGGATCCAGTTCAGCCGCCTGGACCTGGCCCCGCTTCTGGCCGGGCTGCTCGACGACCTGAGCGCGTCTCCGGACGGCTTCGGGATCGGGGTGGACGCCGACCTCGCCCCCGTGCTCTGGGTCACCGGCGAGAAACGCTTCATCGCGCTCATCCTCCAGAACCTCCTGGAGAACGCCCGGAAGTACAACCGGTCCGGCGGGCGCATCCGGATCGCCTCGCGCGGGCAGGGGGAGTGGGCGGTGGTCTCCGTCGGCAACACGGGCGCCCCGATCCCGCCGGCATCGCGGGAGCACATCTTCGAGCGGTTCCACCGCGGCGCAGTGGGCGAGAACGTGCCGGGGCACGGGATCGGGCTCAACCTCGCCCGGGAGCTTGCGCGGCTCCACGGGGGATCGCTCCAGCTGTCGGTGTCCGAGGGCGACTGGACGGAATTCGAGCTGCGGCTGCGCCGGTCGACCGGCGCCGACGCAGCGAACCCCGCATGAAGCCGGTGTCCCGAAACCCCATGCCCGCCAGTCCGCGCAGGCTCCTCGCTGGCGCGCTCTTCCTCGCGGCCTGCACGGCGCTCGGCCAGGACGACCCCCTGGACCGGGTCGACGAGCGGCTCTTGTTCGGGGGATGGGAGGACCAGGTGCGGCTGCGCGTGAGCGGCGACCTCGACCTCGAGGGCTACTACGTGACGCAGACCGAGCCGGGGCTCATCCTTGTCGAGCGCAACGCCTTTCTCAATCCCAGGCTTAGCCTCTTCGTCGACGCCCAGGTCGGGCCCACCCTCTACGCGTTTGCCCAGGTTAGGGCGGACAACGGGTTCGATCCCGGGGAGAGCGGTCCGCGCGCGAGGCCCGACGAGTACGTCGTGCGCTACACGCCCTGGGCGGACGGGCGCCTCAACGTGCAGGTCGGCAAGTTTGCGACAGTGGTCGGCAACTGGACGCTGCGCCACGGGTCGTGGGACAACCCCTTCATCACGGCGCCGCTCGCCTACGAGAACCTGACCGGGATCTGGGACACGAACGGCGCGCGCTCCTTCCAGGAGCTCATGTACTGGTCGGGTGTGCGGCCGGGCCCCGTCCACGGCGGGGCATTTCCCAACCAGTACCGGAACGTCCCGATCATCTGGGGCCCAAGCTACGCCAGCGGCGCCTCGGTCTTCGGGGAGGTTGGGCGCGTCGAATACGCGGCCGAGATCAAGAACGCCGCGCTGTCGTCGAGACCCGCGACGTGGAGCCCCGCGCAGACGCAGTGGCAGAATCCGACCTTCAGCGGCCGCCTGGGCTACGTGCCGAGCGAGATGTGGCACCTCGGGTTCTCGGCGAGCGCAGGCAGCTACCTTCAGCCCGAGGCCGCGGCGAGCCTGCCTCCCGGCCGCGCGCTCGGCCAGTACCGCGAGATCGTCCTCGGCCAGGACGTGAGCTTCGCATGGCACCACGCCCAGGCCTGGGCCGAGGTCTACGAGGCGCGCTTCGAGATTCCTGGCGTGGGCAACGCCGACACGATGGCCTACTATGTCGAGGCGAAATACAAGCTGAGCCCGCAGTGCTTCATGGCGCTGCGCTGGAACCAGCAGCTGTTCTCGTCGGTCGAGGCGGCCGGAGGGCGGTCGGCCCCGTGGAGCCGCAACGTCTGGCGCGTCGACCTTGGCCCGGGCTACCGGATGACGCCGCACACGCAGGTCAAGCTGCAGTACAGCCTCGAGCGCCAGGATGCCGACTCGGGCAGCTGGAGCAGCCTCACGGCGATCCAGTTCAGCGCCCGCTTCTAGAGCCGCCCGGACGGCGCAAGGGGCAGTGTAACAGACCCGTTACGGTACGCTGCTTCAATCGCAGGCGCAACCGCATGACATTTGCGCCATGTCCAAGATCCGGGGAAAGTCATCCGCGCGGGCGGCTGGCGGGCGAAGCGCATGAGACCCTGCTCACGCCGCCCGACCGCCACCACCGCGCTCCTGAGTGTCACGCTCGCGATGTACCTGACGCGCCCGTCGGCGAAGGCCGAGAACTCCGTGGCGTACAAGTTCGAGAACTACCGTGAGGAGGACGGGCGGATCACCGTCGAGACCCAGGGCGGGACCGTGGACCAGGACGTC
Organism: uncultured Opitutaceae bacterium; assembly: GCA_964419075.1. Taxonomy (GTDB): domain Bacteria; phylum Verrucomicrobiota; class Verrucomicrobiia; order Opitutales; family Opitutaceae; genus Palsa-1447. The sequence goes on from CAYQOH010000198.1 coordinate 4,841, forward strand.
GGGGCGTTTGGCCACCTGAGCCTCACCGGCACCATCGATGCCGTCGCGGGCGCGACGCCCACCGGCCGGCCCGCGCCCCCGGGCAGCGACCAGGTCGTGCTCACCGAGATCCACACGCGTCGCAAGGCGTGGAGCGGCGACTACGCGCAGCAGATCCAGAACTTCAACATCGACGCCGGCTTCGCCGAGAGCCGCGAGAGCGACTACGTCTCCTGCGGCTGGTCGGTCAACACGCTCGCCGACTTCAACGAGAAGAACACCACGCTGCGCGCCGGGCTGGCCGGCACCTACAATCGCGTGGAGGTCTTCTTTAAGCCCGCGTACCTGCCCAAGCGCACGAACGACGCCATCCTCGGCGTCACCCAGGTCCTTGATCCCAAGACGTCCGTCACGGTCAATGTGTCGCTCGGCCGCGAGTCGGGCTACCTGGCCGAGCCGCACAAGTTCGTGGAGAAGTCGATCGAGATCATCACGAACA
>CAYQOH010000199.1:0-5291 GCA_964419075.1 uncultured Opitutaceae bacterium
CGCTGTCGATCGCCGCCGTCGGGTCGTCGAGGAGCAGGATCGCCGGCTCGAGCAGGACCGCCCGCGCGATCGCCAGGCGCTGGCGCTGCCCCCCCGACAGGCTGTTGCCGCTCTCGCCCAGCACCGTCTCGTAGCCCTTCGGCAGGCCCAGGATGAACTCGTGCGCGGCCGCGATGCGGGCGGCCCGCTCGATCTGGGCCTGCGTCGCACCGGGGTGCCCGAAGGCGATGTTGGCCGCGACCGTGTTCGAGAAGAGGAAGCTCTCCTGGAAGACGGTCCCGATGTTCCGGCGCAGGTCGTCCAGGTGTAGGCGGCGCACGTCGATGCCGTCGATCAGCAGTCTGCCCGCGGAGACGTCGTAGAACCTCGGGACGAGGCTCATGAGGACGCTCTTGCCCGAGCCGGTCGCGCCGAGGATCGCCACGCACTCCCCCGGCTTCACCTCAAGGTCGATGTCGTGGAGCACGGGCTCGAGCCTCCCGTAGTCGAAGGAGACGCGGTCGAAGCGCACCGCGCCGTCGAGGCGGGGCCTGCGCACCGGGTCGTGCGGCGTCCGCACGTCGATCGGAGCGTCGAGGATCTCGAAGACCCTCCTGGCCCCGATGAGCGACTGCTGGACCGAGTTGACGATCGAGGCGACGTTGTTGACCTGACCGGCGAACTGGTCAAGGAGGCCGGCAAACACGACCAGGCCCGCGCCGAGCGGCAGGCGGCCCTGGGCGACGAGCCATCCCCCGTAGCCGAGGAGCACCGTCGTGTTGATCCGCGTGAGGAAGCCCGCGGTGGGCGAGAAGAGGCTCACCCACCAGAAGATGTTGTACTGCTGCGTGAGGACGGAGCGGTTGAGGCCCTCGAACTTCTCGCGGTTCTCGTCTTCGCGGCCGAACCCCTTCACCACCGCGATCCCCTGGACGCTCTCGGACAGGTACTGCACCATCCGCTCGACCAGGTTGCGGTTCTCGGCGTATTCCGGCTGGATCTTGCGGGAGAAGAGCGCGGACAGGACCCACAGGACGGGCGTCGTCGCCAGGCAGGCGAGGGTGAGCCCCGGGCTCAGGCTTGCCATGTAGACCGCGTAGACCGTGAGCGAGATCACCATGATGACGCTCTGGATCAGCACCTGGTCGACGAACATCCTCACCGACTGCACGTCGCCCGTGACCCGGGTGATGATCGACCCGGTCGTGTTGGCGTCGAAGAAGCGGAAGCTCAGCCGCTGGAGCTTGTCGTAGATCTCCGCGCGCAGGTCCACGACCAGGTTCTGCTGGACGAGGATGTTCACCCGGACGGCATAGACGTAGTTAAGGACCGCCCTGAGGCAGGACAGCACGAGGATGAGCCCGCCGAGGACGCAGAGGACCTCCATCGGGGGCATGCCCTGCGGAAGGCTCACGTGCAGGAAATGCACCGGCCGGATCGGCGACGGATCCGACCGCGCGCGGACAACGACCTGGCGGATGTAGTCGATCCCGATGCCGGTGAAGCTCAGCCCGAACAGGCCCATCGTCAGGAGGACGAGCTGGATCCCGAGGACCTGCAGGCACCGCAGGCGGTAGCGCCAGGCCAGCCCGAACAGCCTCCGGATCAGCTCCGGATTGGACGGCCCCGTGGCTGCGCGTGGCTGCGGAGATCGCATTCGGCGCCCACGCTACGCGGACGCCCGGCGGGTGCACGCGATTTCCGCCGGCGGGATCGGGGCCTAGCGGGTGGGCGCGCCGCCCGGAGCCTGGCCGTTCTGCGCCTGGACGGCCTTTTCGCGCTCCATCCTGCGCCGGCGCACCTCCTGGGCGACCGCATCCAGCCGCCGCTGCTCGTCGGCCGGGGTGGGGTTCAAGACCACGGTGGAGGTGAGCGGATTGCCCGGCGGCCCCCCGCGCGGTCCGGCGGTGACGGCCGTCGCCGGGCCCGACGACTCCACCTTCGAGGTGTGAAACTCAAGATGCATGCTGCGCCCCTGGTAGTCGACCATGACGCTTTCGCCGTCCGGGTCCGCCGACTTGACGACGAAGTCGTGGCCGGACTCGTTCAGGCCGACCCAGAAATCCTTCTTCTTGGCCGTATCGTAGATGCAGTAGGACGCCCCGTCCGCCAACGCCATCACCCCGCGCAGCTCGATCGGCCCCGAGGGCCCGCCCTTCGCGGCGGCGGCGGCGGCCGCGCCGGTGGGCAGGAAGGGCGACGCCGGCGCCAGGTCTGCCTGCAGGGGACCGGCCCACGCGAGGGCCGCGAAGACGGCCGATTCCGCCAAGATCCGGAGAGTTGGATGCCGCATGACCATTGTTGTCCCCACAGTGCAGTAGAATGACGCACGGTGAGTCGTCAAGAGACGTCCGAAGGTTCCCTATCTTAAGTCTTTCTTCCTGCGGTGGATGAAGATTCCGGCGAGAGACAGGCCGACGAAGATCGCCCCATAGGTCGCCGGCTCCGGCGCGGGCGTGATCTCGTGGCCCGGCCCCGGGCCCGTCGGGTTCGTGTCCCAGTGGGTGAAGTTCCCCGATCCGCCGTTGAACACGATCTGGTTGATCGGCGGGAAACCCTGGGTGCCCGGGCTCGTGCTGCTGTAGAAGTAGTCGACCATGTTCGCCCAGTTGTTGACGGAGAGGGTGACGCCGCCCGCGAGGCTCACCCCGCTCACGCTAAGGACGGACGTCGACGGGTTCGCGAAGTCGATGACCGAGGAGGCATTGACCGAGAGGCTCCCGAACGTGTCGGTCGTCCCGTTCAGCTTGAGGGTGCCCCCGTTCAGCACGATGTTGATCCCCGAGTCGCTGAAGTTAGCGCCGAGCGTCAGCGTGGAGCCCGCGTTGAGCGTGATCGTGCCCGTTCCGGTAAGCGTGCCCGCCAGGGTTGCGGACCCGAGGAGCGTGAAGCTGCCGCTGCTCCCGAGGTTCAGGGCGCCGTTGCTCGTGAACGATCCGACCGACTGGCTCGTCCCGTTGAGGTTCAGGGTCGCCCCCGAGGCGACCGTCACGGCGTTCCCGCTCAAGGCGCTGCTGACGTTCGTCTGGAGCGTGCCCCCGTTGACGGCGACCGAGCCGAGGAACGACGGATTCGCCGCGGAGAGGGTCAGGGTGCCGGAGCCGTCCTTGGCGAGACTGCTCGCCGAGGTCCCGGTCATGGCGCCGCTGATGGTGACGTTGCTGTTGCCCCCCACGTCGAGGCTGTTGGCGCCCATGCCCACCGCCCCGGAAAGGGTGAGCGTGCCCGCGTCAGACTGGACGCGAGTGGCTCCAGAGACCGTCACGGGGCCGCTCACCGTGTTGTTTCCGGAGATGTTCTCAAACGCCCCGGCGAACCCGGTTCCCATGCTGTTGAGGTTGAAGCTGTTCGCCAGGGTGACGTTGTTCTGAATCTGGACGTTGCCCCCGCTGCTGACGCCGACCGCCCCGGTGCCGAAGCTCGCGCTGTTGAGCACATTGACGACGTTGGTCACCGTGGTCCCGCCGCTGTAGGTGTTGGCGCCCCCGAGCACGGTGGTCCCGCTGCTGGACGTGACGAGCGACCCCGTGCCGGAGATGGCGCCGCTCAGCGTGTCGGTGCCCGTGGTGTTGAGGGTCAGGGTCGCCCCGGCCCCGGTCGTGCCGAGGCTCAGCGTCGAGCCCGCAGCCGTGTTGAAGGCGCCCGTAAAGGTCTGCGCGGTCCCGGTCGAGAGGTTCAGCGCTCCCCCGATGATGTTGGCCGCAGAGGCCGAGTTGACCTGGTTGCTCGTCGTCTCGTTGATCGTCCCCGCGTTCTCCGTCAGGGCGCCCTGCACGGTGGTGCCGCCTCCGGAGAGGTTGAGGGTGCCGGCGTTGACCGTGGTGGTTCCCGTGTAGGTGTTCGCCCCGGACAGGGTGACCGCGCCGGGGCCGCTCACGATGACGTTGCCGGTCCCGGTCGTGATCGCGCCGGCAATGGTCGTGTTCCCGGACCCCTTGAGCGTCAGGTCCCCGGTGCCGGTGACGCCGCCGCCAAGCGCCAGCGTCCCGCTGTCGGAGCTGACGGTGCTGCTGCTGCCGAGCGTCAGCGCGCTGCTCAGCGTGGCAGTGTTGCCCGCCCCCGGGTTCGCGTCGAGGGCGCCGTTCACGGCTCCGGAGCCGTTGACCGTGATCGCGTTCGCTAGGGTGCGGCCGTCGTTCACCTTGAGGGTGCTGCCGTTGGCCACGGAGACCGCGCCGGTGCCGAGGGCCGCGTTGCTCACGGACACCCCGACCACGCCGGCGTTGATGATGGTGCCGCCCGAGTAGGTGTTGGCCCCCGAGAGGTTGAGCGTGCCTGCGCTCAGCTTCGTGATCGAACGGGCCCCGGAGACGACCGAGCTGATGTTGAGGGCCCCGGTGCCGCTCACGTCGGTGACCAGGTTCGAGCCAAGGGCGACGGTTCCCCCGCTGATCGTCTGGGCGCTGCTGGACTGCTGGATGATCGAGGGGGCCGTGCCGGAGAGCGTGAGGGTGTTTCCGGCCTCCGTGATGGTGAACGCGCCCGCGGTGCCGTCGAAGCGCATCGTGTTGTACGTCTCCGCGGCCGCGAGGGTCGGCGTGAGGCGCGTCGTGCCGGCGAAATCAACCTTGGTCGTGTTGGCGCTCGGCGGCGTGACCCCGCCGGCCCAGTCGGCGGCCGTCGTGATGGTGTTGTTCGCGCCCGCCCCGTTCCACGTGTAGAAACTCATGTTCGGCGTGATCTTGTAGGAGGTCACCCCGTCGTTCGTGCTCGTTGTTCCCGCCTCCACCGTTCCCGATCCGGAGCCCGAGAAGTAGATGTCGTTCAGGAGTCCCGCGGTCAGGCCCGCCGTGGTCGTGGCCAGCGCGTTCGACCCGTTGTAGTTGTTGATCGTCAGGACGTTTCCCCCCGCGTCGGTCATTCCCTTGAAGACGAAGGCGTTCGAGCCTCCGGAGCCGAAGTCGAGCGTGGTGTTTCCGGTGATCGTGAGGTTGCCGACCGCGTCCGAGAAGTTGTTCAGGGCGAGCGTCCCGCCGCCCAGCGTCAGGTTTGAGCTTGAGCTGATCGAGTTGTTCGCGCCGAGCTGGAGCGTGCCGGCGCTCAGCGTGGTGGCCCCGGTGTAGGTGTTGGCCCCCGAGAGCACCAGCGTGCCCGCCCCGGTCTTCGTCACCGCGCCGGCCCCCGAACCCCCGTTGGCGATAGTCCCGGAGATGGTCGACGACCCGCTCGCGGTGTTGACCGTAAGGGTCTGGCCCGTGTTGGTGTTGGAGAGGTTGAGCGCGCCCGACTGGGTCGCGTTCAGCATGTTCAACGTGTAGCTGCCGCCCGTCTGCGTCATCGTCCCGCCCGAGTTGATCCCGGAGAGCGAGGCG
>CAYQOH010000200.1:0-5276 GCA_964419075.1 uncultured Opitutaceae bacterium
CTGGAAGGCGCTCCGCTCGGCGTTCTCCACCGGCTCGGCCAGGTGGGCCTGCCGGTCAAGCTCGTCAAGCCCCGCCTGCATCTGGCGGTATGAGAAGCGTACGCCACCCTCGCCGTCGGTGCGGGCGAGGCTGAAGATCGAGAGGACGTCCGGGTTGTCGATGCGGAAGACCTGGTAGGCGTCCGCCGTCTCGGGAAGGAAGAAGACGTCGAGCAGCCACTCCTCGGGCGTCACCTCCTTGCCGTTCGGCGTCAGCACCCTCTGGCGCCCCTGCAGCATGAGGAGCCCGGTCCGCGCGATCGTGTCGAGGGGCTTAATCCTCCCGCCCGCCAGAACGGGCAGCCTGCCGAAGCCCGCAAGATCGAAGGGCCCGGTGTTCCCCCGTGGCAGGAGGGTTGCGGCAACCCAGAGGAGGCCGAGCGCAAGCGCGATGAGCGGAAGGTGCCTCTTCACGGCGACGAGGGGACGGCGCGCGTGGCCGCGCCGCCCGAGGCGGGGCCTCCGCGCCTGCGGAAGAACCCGAAGAGGCCGATTCCGAACTGGAGCACGAGGCCGAGGGTGATCAACGCGCACGAGGCGTAGGGAATCTGCCAGCTCGGGTTGCGCACGGCCTCCAGGACCGAGGTGTGGTCATTGTTGGCAAAGCCCGCCTGGTAGAAGGCAAAGCCCCCGTAGCGGAGCGGATTGTTCATCGAGATCAGCACCGAGCGGTCGTCGCGGCCGTCGTCGCTTCGCAGCCCGATCGTGCTCGCGAAATTCTTCGGGATGTCGGTGCCCGGATAGATGTCGTGGGTGAACTTGCCGAGCGTGAGCGTGAACGGCAGGTAGTCGCGCTGGGCCCGGAGCGCCAGCTGCCACGTGCGCCCCTGGTAGTTGAAGGTCTGGGGCTGGTCCAGCATCGCCGACACCAGCCAGGTGCCGAGCGGGCCCTCGGGTCCGGCGAGTTCCACGTATCCCGTCGGGAAGTTGCTCTCGTCAGGCCTGTAGGTGACCGGGGCCGGCTCGGCGATCACGTCGGTCCCGTCGCCCATGGTCGCGACCGCGGGGGGCGGATTGGCGACCTGGCTGCGCGAACGCAGGAGGGCGTTCGGGAAAAAGGCGAGCGGCTTGAGCGTGAATGGCAGCTTCGGGTGTTGGATTACGTCTTTGCCGGCCAGGCGCGCGACGGGGATCGCCACGACGTCGTCGTAGCCCGGATTGGTGATGTCCGCCACGGCGAGTTCGTTCTCTCTGAAGCTTTCGACGTAGCGCTTGGTCTGCCCCACGTCCAGGCGCACCTGGCCGTCGCGCTGCATGATGCCGGAGAGGCCCTCCCCTATCAGGAGAAGGATGAGGCCCACGTGGGTCAGCCAGATGCCGGACTTGCGCCACGTCAGGCGGAAACGCTCGGCGTGCGCCGTCACAAGGTTCAGGAGCAGTGCGCCTCCCAGGAGATAGCCGCCCGGGAAGACCGGGATCGAGAAGTCCGTGCCGGCAATCTTCGCCATCACGAAGAAGGAGTGGAAGTACTTCTGCTGCACCCCCCAGACCCCGAGGTGCACCTGGTCGAGCGTCGCGACGAAGATCATCACGAGCGACAGCACGAGGAGCGCCACCGTGAGCTGGAGTGACGCGAGGCCCGACACGAGGGTGCGGACCAGCGAGGCGCCATCCGTCCCGGGCCGCGGCGCCGCGGGCTCCGGTTTCACCGGCTGGACTGGTGCCCCCCTGCTCATCGCGGCTGGACCGTCTTAAGGAAGGCGACAAAGGCGGGCCGCTCGTCCTCGACCAGCGCCGCGGGGCCCGTCAGCTTGAAGAACCAGGTGCCGCCCTGCCACGGGGCGAACGCGGCCAGGATCCGCTGCTGGCCGGAACCCTCCGGCCCCGCGAAGTCGACCATCGTGAACTTCAGCCCGTTCGCGTCAAACGACTCGGTGACCGTGCCGATGGCGGAGTCGTCGACGGGCGCCAGGCCCACCTGTCCCCTCCAGCGGTTCACGTTCGCCGAAAGGCCGCCGACGTCGCCCGGAAACGCCGTGATCGACAGGTCTGCCTCCGCGCCGCCGCGGGAGACCGTGAAGCTGCCCTTGCGGATCGCGGTCGCGGGCTTCGGCTTCCATTCATCGGGCGCCTGCCACTTGAGGGTCCTTGCGTCGCCCTGGTCGGTGGGCACCACGGCGAAGTTGGCGTGGGGAAGGTCATTGGTGTTCGTCGCGACCCTTGGCGCGCCCGCCCCTGCAGGCGCCGCCGCTCCGGCCGTGACCCCCGGCGAGACGGACCTGACGAACTGGAGGAAGGCGTCCTTTTGGGTCTCAACGACGTCCTCGGGCCCCATCATCTTGAAAAACCAGACCTGGCCCGGCTGCTCCAGCCACGCACCGAGGATGCGCGCCGCCGGCTTCCCGTCCACGGGCTCCCCGCGGATGTCCGCGACCGAGAAACGGCCCGCGGGGGCCTCAAGGGCGCTCACCTCGGACGGCAGCTGCTCGGCCGAGATGGGCGCAAGCTTGAGCTGCCCGCGCCAGCGGTTGATGTTTGCCAGCGTGTCGCCGCCCGCCCCGCCGAACGTGACGACCGAGACGTCGGCTCCGGCGCCGCCCTTGCCCGGCGTCAGGTAGCTGGCGACGCGAAGCCCGCTCGCGGCCTGCGGCTGCCAGGCCGCGGGCGCGTCCCAGTGAAGGCCGGGCTGGGCCGCGGGCGCGCCCGCGGCGAGCGCGGGCGCCGGAGCTGCCGCGCCCGGATCCTTGGGGACGCGGTAGCTCGCGATGTCCTTTGCCGAACAGCCCGCCAGCGCGAGCACGAGGCACGCGCCCGCGCTATTTCGCAAGCGATCGGACATAGGCAACAAGTGCCTTCACCTCGTCGTCGGAGAGCTTGTCGGCGAACGCCTTCATCCGCTCCTTGCCCGACGCGTCCTTGTAGCCCTCCTTGATCTGCTTGGTGGCCTGATCGTCGGTGAAGGTCTTCTGGTAGTCCGCGCTCGTCATGTCCTTCACCTGGGCCATGCGCCCGGCCTTCGTGTGACCGGTGCCATCGGGCCCGTGGCAGGATGCGCAGTTCTTGCTCCAGGTGTCGGGGATGTCGGCCGAACGGGCGACGCCGCCAAGGAGCAACGGGACGGCGGCTGCCAACAGGGGTAACGTGATTTTTTTCATGCGGTTCTGTGAGTTCGTCCGCCGGCGTGGGGCCGACAGACCGTGCGATGGTTGAGACAACAGGGACGCCTGTCCAAGGGAAAGTGTGTGCAATTCTTGCGATTCGCTGTGCGAGGCTTGCGCAGCGGCCTTCTTCCCCGCGCCAAAGGATGCGCAGGGAACGCCAAGGGATGGCAAGACAGGGCCCCCGGCATTCTCTAGAATCGACGCATAAATTGATGCATTGGGACCCGAAGGCTCGAATTGTCCTGGCCGCCCTTACGGCCGTCTTCCTCGCCCTGGCGGCCGGCTTCGCGCTCGTCCCCGCGCAGCCGGGCGCGCCGGTGCGCACCCCGATTGTCGCGCGCAGCGCCCTGGCGATTGCGCCGATGACCGTGCGCATCTCGGCCGCCCAGCTCATGAAGAGCGGCGGCGACGTCTCCGGCCTGGACTGCTACGCCTGCCACCACAAGGAGGCGCCTCCGGAGGTCAAATTCGACGCGGCGCGCCGGATCGTCCTTCCGAGGGAGCACGCGGACCTGATCCTCGGCATGCGCAACTGCGCCGAATGCCACCCGCCGAGCGACCCGGTCAAGCTCGAGTACGACGACTCGGGCGACGTCAAGGTCCCCAAGGCCCACGCAGGCCTGGTGTCGATGGCGCACGGCCGCAACTTCCGCAACGAGAACTGCTACAACTGCCACGACCGCGACCAGCTCGACCAGCTGCACACGCCCGATGGCGAGAAGCTCAAGTTCGAGCAGGCGACCCTGCTTTGCGCCTCCTGCCACGGCCCGACCTACCGCGACTGGATGGCCGGGGCCCACGGCCGCACGGCAGGCTTCTGGGACCGCAAGGCGGGCCCCATCAGCCGCCAGGAATGCGCCTCGTGCCACGACCCCCACGCCCCCGCCTTCACCGGGCTGATCCCGATGCCCGGGCCCCATCTGCTCCATCCCCCGCCCAAGGGGGCAACGCCCGCCAGACCCGACGACCATGCCCTTTGACAACGAAGAGGACGGCATGTCCAGGAGGAGCTTCCTTCGCACGTCGACCGTGCTGTCGGCCGGCGTGGCCGCCGTGGCGGCGGGGCTCGCTCCGCTGCGCAAGCTTGGCGAGTTCACCTCCGTGGACCAGTTCCTGCAGAAGTACTACAAGGAGCTGACGCCGGAGGAGATGAAGGCCGTGCTGGAGCGGATAGAGAACGAGGTGCAGCGCCAGTACGGCATCCGGCCCCATGTGCGCGACTACCGTCCGACGAGCGGCGTCGAGTTCGTCTACGCCCTCAACCTGACGCGCTGCGTCGGCTGCCGCAAATGCGTCCACGCCTGCGTCGCGGAGAACAACCAGTCCCGCAATCCCGAGATCCAGTACATCCGCGTCCTCAAGATGCCGAACGACGGCACGTTCGACGTGGACAAGGGCGACCACAACTACGCGCCGAAGTCGGTGCCCGAGCCCGGGTTCTTCTTCATGCCGGTCCAGTGCCACCAGTGCAAGAACCCGCCCTGCGTGAAGGTCTGCCCCGTGAAGGCGACCTGGCAGGAGCCGGACGGGATCACGGTGATCGACTACAACTGGTGCATCGGCTGCCGCTACTGCGAGGCCGCCTGCCCGTACTTCGCAAGGCGCTTCAACTTCGCGTCCCCCTCGATCCCGAGCGAGCAGCTCAACACCAACATGTCGTACCTCGGCAACCGCCCGAGGTACAAGGGCGTGGTGGAGAAGTGCCACTTCTGCATCCAGCGCAGCCGGGTCGGCCGCTACCCCGCGTGCGTCGAGGTCTGCCCGACGGGATCGCGCAAGTTCGGCAACATCCTCGATCCCAAGAGCGAGGTGTCCTACATCCTGAGGAACAAGCGGGTCCTCGTCCTCAAGGCCGAGCTCGGGACGCTCCCCCGGTTCTTCTACTACTTCGACGTCTGACCCGGTCCATGAGAAACTACCTCAGATTCCTCCGGCGCTGCGCTTCGGTCTCCCTGGTGGGCGACTGGCGGTACTACACCTGGGTCGGGGCCTTGACCGCGCTCTGCATCATCGGGCTCAACGCCTACGCCAAGCAGGTCGTCGCCGGCCTTGAGATCACGGGGATGAGCGACCAGGTCTCGTGGGGCGTCTACATCGCCAACTTCACCTTCCTCGTGGGCATGGCGGCCGCGGCCG
>CAYQOH010000201.1:0-5242 GCA_964419075.1 uncultured Opitutaceae bacterium
CCAGGTCCGAGGGGTCGACCGCGATCGGGGCGGACGACGCCTTGCGGTAGTGGTCCGTGGCGCAGCGCCGGGCCAGGTGGTACATCCACGACGTGAACTTGCCCTCATTGCGGTAGGTGTGGCGGTACTTGAGCATCCGCTGGAAGACGATCTGCGAGATGTCCTCGGCCGCGGTCCGGTTGCCCGTCAGCTTGGTGAGGTAGCCGAACAGGGGGCCGTGGTGGCGCTCAAAGAGCTCCCCCATGCAGTCCAGCTCGCCGTCGCGCACGGCGAGCATGAGCTCATGGTCGGATAGCGGGGCCTCGTGTTCCACGGCGTGACGTTGGCGCCACTTATTCCCCGAAGGGAGCGCGGGCACAAGGATTTCGGGGGCGGGCGGCATGGCGGGAGGGGGGCATCGGCGGAGTCTTAGGGCGCATCCCCATGAACCGCGGGCGGCGCCTTTTGTTACAGGTCTTCGGGCCCGCGGCCGCCCACACGGGTGTTGAATGCGGGGCTTTCTTGCCCTAGGCAGGGGGCTTCCCAAGGCCTGCCATGAACCGCCGCGACTTCATCCGCCTCTCCCTTGTCATCTCGGCGGGCGCGGCGCTGGGCCGCAGGGCCGCGGCCCAGGCCGCGGCAGGCCCGGTCGCGGCGGCCCAGTTCCGGCCCCTGCGGCGCGACGTCGGCATCTTCACCTGCAGGGGCGGCACGATCGGGTGGCTCGCGTCCAGGGAGGCCCTGGCCGTGGTGGACACGCAGTTCCCGGACACGGCCCTCGTCTGCCTGAAGGGGATCCCGGGCATCGGGGGCCGCACGATCGACGCGACGATCAACACGCACCACCACCTGGACCACACGGGCGGCAACGTGGTCTTCAAGGCGGCGTCGAGGGAGCTGGTGGCGCAGGCCAACGTGCCGAGGCTCCAGTTCGAGGCGGCGAAGCGGGCCGAGCAGCAGGGGACGAAGATCGATCCCGCCGCGTCCGTCGCCAGCCAGGTCTACGCCGACACCACGTTCCCGGAGGTCTGGCGCAGGCAGCTCGGCGGCGAGATCGTCACGGCGGAGTTCCGGGGACCGGCGCACACGGGGGGCGACGCGGTCGTCATCTTCGAGAAGGCCAACGTCGTCCACATGGGGGACCTCGTCTTCAACCGCCTCTATCCCTTCGTGGACCGGCCGGGCGGGGCGAGCATCCGCGGGTGGATCAAGTCGCTCGAGGACTCGGCCGCGAGCTACCCGGCCGACGCCGTCTACGTCTTCGGCCACGGCAGCTCGAAGTTCGGCGTCACGGGCGGGCGCGGCGACCTCCTGGTCATGCGCGACTTCCTCTCGGCGGTCCTCGCGCGCGTGGAGAAGGAGATCGCCGACGGCCACGACAAGGCGACGGTGGTCGCCGTCGAGAACATGCCCGGGTTCCCGGACTTCCACGCGCCGCTTCCCAACCGCCTGGGGATGGTCCTCGGGGCCGCGTTCGATGAATTGACCGCACCGAAAGCCTGAGCCACCCTAACCCCCATGAGCTTCAAAGTCATCCTCAAGCTGATCGTGTTCCTCGCGACGCTTTTCGTGTTCCTGTACATCGGCGCCTACAACAAGCAGGCCGCGGACTTCAACTTCCCGATCCTGCTCGACAAGAAGCTCACGACCGACGCGTGGGAGATCTACTTCGGCATGTTCGCGGTCGGCGTCTTCGCCGGCGCGATCCTGATGCTCGGCGCCGGCGCGGGCCGCGGCCGCAGCAGCGGGAAGACCGAGAAGTAGCCCCTGCCGGCCTCAGCGGGCCGGGCGGCGCCTCCCGGGATTCTTCAGGCCCGTCTCCAGCTTGTTGCGCACCTCGCGGCGCACCAGGGCCGCCAGCGCGCCGGAGCGCGCGGCGAGGTAGCGGCGGACGGCGGCCGGTTCCCGCTTGGAGAGCTCGCGCAGCGCCCACGACATCGCCTTGGTGACCATGGGGTCGCGGTCGCGCTCCAGGAGGCGGCAGACGGCGAGCGTCCGGGCGCTGTCGCCGTCCCCGCCGTGGGCCCGGCTGTTGAGCGCAACGGTGCTCACGAGCGCCGCGCGCCTCCACCACCGGTCGCCGGAGCGGGCCCACCGGTGGATGAGCGCGGTCGACACCGTGCCCCGGCGCCAGGCCGGGCCCGCCAGGAAGACGCAGAAGCAGTCGACCGCGTCCCATGAGGCCATCCCGCGGCCCAGGCGCGCGAGGTTGCGCGCGTTAAGGAGCGCCGCGGCGCCGGGGTGGCCCCGGATGAGCTCATAGGCGACGAAGCGATGCCCGCGGCGCGGCACCTGCGAGAGCCTGCGCGCCGCCTCGAGCACGGTCCCCGCCGGCGCCTTCGCGAGGCGCCTGGAGAAATCGCGGCGGATCCGCCGCAGCTCGGCCACCGGGGCGTCCGAACTCTCGGCGAGACGGGTCCCGATCCGGGACGCCAGCCCCGCCGGGTCCCCGGGGAGGACGCTCAGGGTGACGGCGGTGCGCCGGGTCTTCACGGTGACTCAGCCGGCGGAGCGGCGGAGGTTGTCGCAGACGATCGCGGCGGCCACCGCGGCGTTCAGGGACTCGGCGGGCCCCCTGCGGGGGATCGTGACGCAGAAGGCGAGGTGCGCGCGGGCCTCCTCCGAGAGGCCCTGGCCCTCGCTGCCGATCACGACGACGGCGTCGGGGAGCGCCGGCAGGCCGTGGACGTCCCGACCCTCGAGCGCGCACCCGATCACGGGGGCGCGCACGCCGGCCAGGGCCGTGCCGAGGTCCGCCACGATCGCCCGCACGCGGGCGAAGGACCCCATGCTGGCCTGGATCACCTTCTGCGAATGGAGGTCGGCGCAGCCCGGCGACAGCAGGACCCGGTCGAGCCCGAACCAGTCCGCGATCCGCAGGATCGTCCCGACGTTTCCCGGGTCCTGGACCCGGTCCAGGGCGAGGGTGAGGCCGCGGTCGAGCTCGCCCGCGCGCAGCGCCTCCGCCCGGATCCGGCCGACCGCGAGCACCGGCGAGGGGGTCGGGAAGTGGCTCGCGCGAGCCATCTCCTCCTCGCCGATCTCGTGGGTGCGCTCGCCCTGCCACGCCGGGGTCGCGTAGATCTTCTCAAACGGGTGGCCGGCGGCGAGCAGCTCCGAGACGATCTTCTCCCCCTCGACCGCAAACAGGCCGAGCTCCTCGCGGTGGCGCTTGTCCCTGAGCGATCGAAGCAGCTGGAGTTCCGCCCGGGTGATCACGGGGTAGGATGGCCGCCGTCCGAGCCGTTTTTCAATTGTTTTGCGGGGGATTCGAAGCAATTGTCCGGCGATGCTCCGGACCCCCCACACGGCCCATTCGCGCCTCCTCGACGAGGTCGGCTCCGTGGACCAGGTGGGGGTGGAGGAGAGGGTCGCAACGTTCGCGACCCGCAGCATAAAAAAGTCGGCGAAGGTCTGGGGCCTCAAGACGGCCGTGTCGATGACCGACCTGACGACGCTCGAGGGCAAGGACACCCCCGGCAAGATCGAGTCCCTCTGCCGCAAGGCGCTGCGCCCCTGCGACGACCCCGACGTCCCCGCGGTGGCGGCCGTGTGCATCTACCCGGCCATGGTGCGCCACGCGAAGGCCCATGTCGGCGGCTCCGGGGTCAAGGTCGCCTCGGTCGCCACGGCCTTTCCCTCGGGGCAGACCCACTACCGGACGCGGCTGGCCGAGGTCCGGGGCGCGGTGGCCGACGGCGCCGACGAGGTCGACATGGTCATCAACCGGGGCGCGTTCCTTTGCGGGGAGTACTCGAGGGTGCAGGACGAGATTTCCGGGGTCGTCGAGGCCTGCGGTCCCGCGGCCCTCAAGGTCATCCTCGAGGTGAGCGAGCTGGAGACCTTCGACAACATCCGGATGGCGTCCTTCCTGGCGATGGGCGTGCTGCGGCCCGGCGACTTCATCAAGACGAGCACGGGAAAGACGACCCTCAACGCCACCCTCGCCAACAACCAGGTCATGATCGAGGCAATCCGGGACTTCTACCTGGACACGGGCATCGCGATCGGGATGAAGCCGGCCGGCGGGATCAAGACCGCGAAGCAGTCGCTCCAGTTCCTGATCGCGGTCAAGGAGACCCTCGGCGACGCCTGGCTGACGCGCAGGCGCTACCGCTTCGGCGCCAGCTCGCTCCTGAACGACCTGCTCCGCCAGATCGAGAAGGAGAGGACCGGGGCCTACCAGGCGCCGTACTCCTTCAGCGACGCCGCCGAGAGCTACTAGGATGCCCGCCGCAAGGAAATCCTCCGCCCAACCGCGCTCCGGGCTCATCTTCGGGGACCTGTGGGACTTCGATCCCGCTCCGGAGACGGCCGACCCCAAGCTCAAGGCCCGCTACGACCTCTTCATCGGCGGGCGCTTCGTGCGGCCCCGCTCGGGCAGGACGTTCGACTCGATCAACCCCGCGAACGAGGCGAAGCTTGCCGAGATCGCGCTCGCCGGACCGGTGGACGTCGACCGTGCGTACCGGGCCGCTGCGGACGCCTTCAAGGCCTGGGCGGCCCTGCCGGGGCGCGAGCGCGGCAAGTACCTCTACCGGATCGCGCGGCTGCTCCAGGACCGGGCGAGGGAGTTCGCGGTCGCCGAGACGCTGGACGGCGGCAAGCCGATCCGGGAGTCGCGCGACTTCGACGTCCCGATGGCGGCCGCCCACTTCTTCTACCACGCGGGCTGGGCGGACAAGCTGGAGTACGTGGCCCCGGGGCGGATCGCCCGGCCGCTGGGCGTCGTGGGCCAGGTGATCCCCTGGAACTTCCCGCTCCTCATGCTGGCCTGGAAGCTCGCGCCGGCGCTCGCGATGGGCAACTGCGTCGTGCTGAAGCCCGCCGAGACGACGTCCATCACGGCGCTGAAGCTCGCCGAGATCCTCCAGGACGCCGAGCTGCCGCCCGGGGTCGTCAACTTCGTGACCGGCGCGGGGGAGACCGGCGCCGCCGTGATGGGGCACCCGGGCGCCGCCAAGGTGGCCTTCACCGGCTCGACCGAGGTCGGCAAGGCGATCATGCGCCAGCTCGCCGGCACCGACCGGAAGATGACGATGGAGCTCGGCGGCAAGGCGGCCAACATCGTCTTTGACGACGCGCCGATCGACCAGGCGGTCGAGGGGATCGTGAACGGGATTTTCTTCAACCAGGGCCACGTCTGCTGCGCCGGCTCGCGGCTCCTCGTGCACGAGCCGGTCGCCGAGCAGGTGGTCTCCAAGCTGAGGAACCGGGTGCGCGTCCTCAGGGTCGGCGACCCCCTCGACAAGAACACGGACCT
>CAYQOH010000202.1:0-5178 GCA_964419075.1 uncultured Opitutaceae bacterium
ACGAGGCGGCGTCGCTCAAGTGGATCCGGGCCATCGTCGCGGCGATGCCCGAGGGTTTCCCCATGATCCTCTTCGGCAAGGGCACGAGCGCGCACCTCGGGGACCAGGCCTTCACGGGCGCCCGCGTGCTGAGCATCGACGCCTCGAACGAGCTGGCCGCCGTCCGACGCAGCCTTCCCGGGAACGTCGCGGTTCAGGGCAACATGGATCCCGTGATCCTCAACACGACCCCCGAGATCGCGCGCAGGGAGGCGACGCGCCTCCTCGAGTCGATGCGCGGCAGCGCGGGTCACATCGTGAACCTGGGCCACGGGATCCTACCCGAGGCGAAGATCGGCTGCGTCGAGGCGATGGTGCATGCCGTGACCTCGTGGAGGGGCTCGCGGTGAAGGTCGCGGTCCTGGGGGGCGGCATCACGGGCCTCTCGGCGGCATGGCGCCTGTCGGCCACCGGCCACTCGGTGCGGCTCCTCGAGGCCGCCCCGCGCCTCGGCGGGGCGATCCGCTCGGAATCCTCCGAAGGATGGCTGGTCGAGGCAGGGCCCAACTCGTTCCAGGAGTCCGCGCCCGAGATCAGCGCCATGTTCGCCGACCTGGGCCTCGGCCCGGAGCTCGAGCGCTCCCTGCCTGCGGCCAGGAACCGCTACCTCGCCCTGAACGGGGCGCTGGTCGCCGCTCCGATGGGGCCGGGAGGGTTCTTCTCGACGCCGCTCTTCTCATTCCGGACGAAGATGGGAATCCTGTTGGAGATCGCGCGCAGGCCCCGGGCGCGCCCGCAGGACGCAAGCGTCGCGAACCTGATCCGCGACCACTTCGGCAGCGAGGTCCTTGAGCGCGCGTTCCAGCCCTTCATCGGCGGGATCTACGCCGGTGACGCCAGCCGCCTGTCCGCGAGGCACGGGTTCCCGAAGCTCTGGGAGGCCGAAAGGACAACCGGGTCAATCATCCGCTCCGCGATCGCGGGCGCGCGCCGGCGCCGCGCTCAGGGGCTGCCGCGCTCGGCCCCGATTGTATCCTTTCGAAGCGGGCTTCAGGCGCTGCCGGCCGCGCTCGCCGCCGCGCTGCCGGCCGGGTCGGTGTCGCTCGGCGCCGAGGCCCGCTCCGTGCTGCCGGTCCCGGGCGCACGCTGGCGGGTCGCCTGGGGCGGGGCGGCCGGGGAGGGATCCGAGGAATTCGACAGCGTCGTGTCGGCCCTTCCGGCCTGGAGCCTCGCGGCCCTCGAGATCGGCGCCCCGGGGGCCCGTCCGCTCGCCAGCCTCGGCGAGGTCGAGTACTCGCCGGTCGTCTCCATGTTCCTCGGGTTCCGGCGGGACCAGGTGCGCCATCCCCTGGACGGGTTCGGGGCGCTGATCCCCGCGAGCGAGGGCAGCACGGCGCTGGGCATCCTCTTCTCATCGAGCCTATTCGCCGGGCGCGCGCCCGACGGGCACGTGGCCCTCACCATGTTTGCGGGGGGGGCCCTTCGGCCGGAGATCACGAGGCTGCCCGAGGCCGAGCTGACCGGACGCCTATGCGCGGACCTGCGCCGGTACGTTGGCCTCGAGGGGGAGCCCGTGTTCTCCCGGCGCGCCTACTGGCCGCGCGCGATCGCCCAGTACAACCTGGGCTACGGGCGCCACAAGGACGCGATGGCGGCCTGCGAGCGCGAGCACCCGGGCCTGCTCATAGGCGGAAGCGTCCGCGACGGCATCGCCCTTCCCGACTGCATTCTCTCGGGCCTGTCTCTCGCCCGGCGGATCTCCCGGTAGCGCCGGCAACCAGGACGGGGTCCTCGTCCGCACGGGGGACACGCCCGACTCGCTGACGACATTCGACCCGAGCCATCTGACCGCCAGCGGCTCCATCCACCTGGTGTCCCGCTTTCCTAAACTGTGACCGCAGCCGGCGCGCGGGCGCGCGGCACCTAGGAATGCTCTCCTGAGTGTCTTGACTCACCCGCGCGGGTCTTTACCCTCTCGGACCCTTTTTTCCGATTTGGCGAAAGACCTCAAAGACACGTTGCAGCTGCCCAGGACGGACTTCCCGATGCGCGCCGGGCTCGCGCAGCGCGAGCCCGCTCGGGTCGCCCACTGGGAGAAGACCGGCATCTACGGCGCGATCCTGCGCAGGCGCGCCGGGGCGCCCTCCTTCGTGCTCCACGACGGCCCGCCCTTCACCAACGGCGACGTCCACATCGGCACGGCCCTCAACAAGACCCTCAAGGACATAACGATCCGCTACAAGGCCTTGAGGGGATTCCGCACGCCCTACGTTCCGGGCTGGGACTGCCACGGCCTCCCGATTGAGCAGAAGGTCACCCGCGAGCTTCGCGAGGCGAAGCGCCAGGCCTCGACCTCCGAGCTGCGCGAGCTCTGCAGCGCCTTCTCGGAGTCGTGGATCGCCACGCAGACGGGCCAGTTCAAGCGCCTCGGCGTGCTCGCGGACTGGGCCGCCCCGTACAAGACCAAGGCGCCGGCGTTCGAGGCCGACATCCTGCGGATCTTCGCCTCGTTCGTCGAGAAGGGGCTCGTCTACCGCAGCAAGAAGCCGGTCTACTGGTCCATACCCTTCGAGACGGCGCTCGCCGAGGCGGAGGTCGAGTACAAGGAGCACGCGTCCCCGTCGATCTGGGTGCGGTTCGCCGTCCCGGCCGCGGAGGCCGCCCGCTTCGGGCTTCCCGCCGACAAGCCGCTCTCCGTCATCATCTGGACGACGACGCCCTGGACCCTTCCCGCCAACCTCGCGATCGCGCTGAACCCGGAGGTCGAGTACGCGGTGGCGGACCTGGGCGCGGAGCGCATCCTGGTCGCCGCGCCGCTTCTGGCACAGGTCGCGGCGGCCGCGGGCCTAAAGGAGACGCCGGCGGTCGTGAGGACCGCAGCAGGCCGCACGCTCGAGCACCTCGGAGCCCGCCATCCGTTCATTGATCGGCCCTCCCCGGTCGTCCTCGCCGACTACGTCACCGTGGACAGCGGCACCGGGTGCGTGCACACGGCCCCCGGGCACGGGGCGGAGGACTACCAGACGGGCCTGAAGTACGGGCTGGAGATCTACTGCCCCGTGGGGGACAACGGGGCCTACCTGGACGACGGGCGCATCCCCGCGGACCTGGTCGGGGTGACGACGCTCGAGAGCGTCGAGGACCTCGAGAAGAAGAGGACCTCCCCGGCCAACGTCGCCGTCCTGCGCAAGCTCGACGCCGCCGGCGCGCTCCTGGCGAAGCACAAGTACACCCACAGCTATCCCCACTGCTGGCGCTCCAAGACGCCGATCATCTTCCGGGCCGTCGACCAATGGTTCGTGTCGCTCGACAAGGCGGGCTCACGGGACGCGGCCCTTGGCGCGATCACCGCGATCGCCGGCACGGGCGGGTGGATTCCCGCGTGGGGCGAGGCGCGGATCCGCGGCGCCGTCGAGTCGCGACCCGACTGGTGCGTCAGCCGCCAGCGTTCCTGGGGTGTGCCGATTCCGGCGTTCTTCGGCGCCGACAAGCGCCCCTACCTCGACGCGGGCGTGATCCGCGCGGTCGCCGACAAGGTCGAGCGGCGCGGCACGAACCTCTGGTACGAGTCGTCACCCTCCGAGATCCTCGGGGGCGTCCGGCTTCCGGACGGCTGGCCCGAGCCCGCGGCGCTGACCTGCGGAAAGGACACCCTCGACGTCTGGCTTGACTCGGGCTCGTCGCACGCGGCCGTGCTCAGGCGCGGCCAGGGCGGCACCACGTGGCCCGCGGACCTCTACCTCGAGGGGAGCGACCAGCACCGCGGCTGGTTCCAATCCTCGCTGTGGACCTCCGTGATCGCCTTCGGCCAGGCGCCCTACCGGGCCGTCCTCACGCACGGCTTCATCGTGGACGAAGACCGAAAGAAGATCTCCAAGAGCTCGTCCTACGAGAAGCCCCAGACCAGCGACGCCTACATCGCCGACTACGGCGCGGACGTGATCCGGCTCTGGATCTCCTCCCAGGACTTCAGGGACGACATCCCCATCTCCAAGGAGATCCTCTCCCACGTCGGGGAGACCTACCGGCTCATCCGCAACACCCTGCGCTTCCAGATCTCGAACCTCTTCGACTTCGACGCCGCGAGGGACGGCGTTCCCGCGGATCGGATGGACGCGCTGGACCGATGGGCGCTCGCCCAAGTGGCCGGGCTTGAGCGCTCGTGCGCCGAGGCTTACGACGCCTACGAGTTCCACCGCGTCTACCAGCTGTGCAACCAGTTCTGCTCCGTGACGCTCTCGGCGACGTACCACGACATCCTGAAGGACAGGCTGTACACGCTCGGGACGGCGCATCCCCTGCGGCGCTCCTCGCAGACGGCGATCCACCACATCTTCCGGGCGCTGGCGAGGATCCTAGCCCCCATCATCCCGTTCACGACCGACGAGGCGTGGTCGTTCGCCGGGTCGGGCGCTGAGTTCTCCGCCGACTCGGTCCACCTTCAGGACTGGCCCGCGCAGGACGCGCCCTGGCTTTCCGACGAGGGCGCGGCCGACTTCGCGGCGCTCCTGAAGCTGCGCGCGCGGGTCAACGAGGCCATCGAGCCGCTCCGGGCGTCCGGCAAGATCGGCAAGTCGCTCGACGCCGCGGTGACGCTGTCGGTGCCCGGGGCCGACCCCCTCGGCGCGATCCTCGAGAGGCACCGCGAGTCGCTCCCCGAGATCTTCATCGTCTCGAGCGTCTCCCTGGCTCGGGCGCCCGTTCCCGGCACTCCCTCCGACCCGGTCGCGGTCGGGGTCCGCCACAGTTCGGAACTCGGCCACGTCCGCTGCCCAAGGTGTTGGCGCTGGGTGCCCGCGCTGGTGGCGTCCCCCCTTGCCGAGGTGTGCCCACGGTGCGCCGAAGCCTTGAAAACCTGAGCATTTTCGATTCCGTCAGTAACCCCCCCCCAAGACTCCCCATGGACAAGACCAAAAAACACACGTCAAAAAAGAAAGCTCCAGGGGCTGGTCCGCGAAAGGCGCCCGCACCCAAGGCAGCCGCACCCGCCGCCCCTGGAAAGCGTCCGACCATGGAAAAGCCATCTAAGAAAACCGCACTGCGCGACAGCATCCTCGCCCGCAAGGCCGCGACAAAGCCGATCGCCTTCAGCCTCGACGAGGTCCGGGCCATAGCGAAGACCGTCACCGCAAAGGCCGAGTCGGCCGCGAAGACGAGCAAGGTCGCGGCCAAGCAGCCCGCGGCGGCCCTGCACGCGGC
>CAYQOH010000203.1:0-5155 GCA_964419075.1 uncultured Opitutaceae bacterium
TCGGGCCCATCGAGTCGATGGAAATGTTGATTCAGCGCTTGAAGAAGACCAAATCCAACGCTGAATTCCTCCTGAGCCTCAGCCGCCAGTAGGCTTTCGCCCCGGTTCCACAATGAGTTACGAGATGAACGAGCTGCTCGAGCTGGTCTTCGAGCAAAACGCGTCCGACCTGCACCTGCAGGTGGGCCAGCCGCCCACGCTGCGCCTGAGCGGCAGCATGACCCCGATCGACGGGCCGCCGCTGCAGCCGGCCGACACGGAGAAGCTCATGATGTCCATCACGCCGGACGTCCACATCCAGAGCACGAAGCTGAACGGGGGCGCCGACTTCGGGTTCGCCTACATGGAGAAGGCGCGCTTCCGCGTCTCGGTGCTCAAGTCGAAGGGCAACTACGGCATGGTGCTGCGCCAGATCCCGAACCGGATGTTCGGGCTCAGGGACATCGGCATGCCGGACAAGATCCGGGAGCTCCTGTACCGCCCCCGCGGGCTCATCCTCGTCACGGGGCCCACCGGCTCGGGCAAGTCGACGACGCTCGCGTCGATGATCAACTACGTCAACGAGAACAGGGACGGCCACATCATCACGATCGAGGACCCGATCGAGTACTACCACGCCCACAAGCGCTGCGTCGTCACGCAGCGCGAGGTGCACGTCGACGTGCCGAGCTTCTCGGAGGCCATACGCCGCGCGCTGCGCCAGGACCCCGACATCATCCTCGTCGGTGAAATGCGCGACCTTGAGACGATCGAGGCCGCGATCAGCGCGGCCGAGACGGGGCACCTTGTCTTCGGCACGCTCCACACGAACAGCGCCGCGAAGACCGTCGACCGCATCGTCGACGCGTTCCCGGCGAACATGAAGGACATGATCCGCACGCAGCTCGCCTCGTCGCTCGTGGCGGTCATTTCCCAGGTCCTCTGCAAGAAGATCGGCGGCGGGCGCATCGCGGGCTACGAGATCATGGTCAACACCAGCTCCATCGCGTCCCTCATCCGCGAGAACAAGACCTTCCGGATCAACTCCGACATCCAGACGGGCGCGAACCTCGGGATGATCACGATGGACACGCACCTCATGAACCTGGTCAACCGCGAGCTGGTCTCGCCGGACGAGGTCCTCGAGAAGGCGCAGGATCCCGTGCTGATGCGGGAGAAGCTGCTGGCGATGGGCGCCCGCCTGCGGGAGGTCTAGGGCGCCGGGCCGGGCTCAGCTCTGGAGCCGCTTGAGGAGGAGCGGGGCGTCGAGCCCGAGGATCCTCTCCGTGAACTCCTCGCCGGGGGGGGCGTTCCGGAGCGCCCGCTGCACCATCCCCATCTTGGCGTCGAGGTTGTCGACCATCGACACGAACACCGCCTCCGGCGTCGCGGCCATCGCGGCCGCGCCCCACTCGAGCTTGCCCTGGTGGCTGAGGATGATGTGCTCCAGGCGCTCGGTGCGCTCGGGGTCGAGCTTGGCCTTGAGCGCCGCCTTGCGCACGAGCTGGTAGCCGAGGACGACGTGGCCCTGGAGGATGCCGCGTCGGCCCCGCCTTGCCGCCAGGGGCCCCTCGTACTCGATCGTCTTTCCGCTGTCGTGCAGCAGGATCCCCGCCATCGCCAGGTCGGGGTCGACGTCGCCGTACAGGGGGAGGAGCGCCCGCGCCGCCCGGGCCATGTGGACGGTGTGCTCCAGGAGCCCGTGCCGGTAGGCGTGGTGCATCATCGTCGCGGCGGGCGCCGTCCGGAACGTCTCCCCCACCTCGTCGACGACGTTGCGGACCGTCGCCCGGAGCTCGGCGTGCGCCACGGAGTCGATGAACTGGCCGAACTCCCCCCAGAGGGCGTCGGCGTCCTCGGGGGGCGTCTCGACGAGGTTCGCGATCACCTCGGGCGCCTGCAGCTCGTCCTCCGGGACCACGGAGGCGCGGGCGAGCTTCGGCGAGAGCCGCCCCTGGTAGGTCTCGGTCTTGCCCTCGACCCTCAGCACCGCGCCCTCCTCCGCCACCCGCACGGCCTCGAACGCCGGGCTGTCAGAGAAGACCGTGCAGTTGAACGATCCCGTCCGGTCGCCGAGCTCCACGCTCAGGTACGGGTTGCCGTTCGTCGCCGTCTTGACCGAGAGCTTCCGCAGCACCAGGACGCTCGCGAACGCGCGCCCGGAGGCGTCCGACGCCTTGAGGTCGCGGACGGAGGAGAGGGGAGGGTGTGAATCAGCCATGGGTCTTGACCAGTTCCGTGTAGCTTCTGAAGAAGGGGTGCGCCGCCCCTCCCAGGAGGGAGTAGAACACCGTCTCCGAAGGGAGGACCTCGGCGCCCGCGCGCGCAAGCGCGTCGAGGCAGGCCCGGGCGTCGGCCTCCCTGCGGGCGCCGACGCAGTCGGTGAGCACCGTGACCGCGAGGCCCAGCCTCAGCGCGTCCGCCGCCGTCTGGTAGACGCAGATCGGCGTCTCGACGCCGCAAAGCAGGAGGCGACCGAAGGTTCGCCCCTCGGTCAGGGCGCGGCGCACCGGGCTCTCGGCCGCGAACGCCGAGAACGTGTCCTTCGGGTGCACCTCGGGCTTGTCCACGAGGCCGAGGAGGGAAGCCTCGGTGCCGCCGAGCTTCCCGGGCACCTGTTCGGTGAAGACGACCGGGACTCCGAGCCCGAGGGCCGAGGCCACGGCGAACCGGCACCGCCGCACGACGCGCTCGCCGTTGCCGACGGCGCGCAGGAACGCGGGCTGCAGGTCCAGGCAGAGGAGCAGGGGGGGGCCGGGAGCCAGGGGCGCGCTCATTGGACGTAGCGCTGGCGCGCCTTGACCTGCACGATGCGGCGCTCGGGCAGGATGTAGGCCGTGAGGTAGCCGCCCAGGACGCAGCCCGTGTCGATGCCGATGGACCACTTGAGCTTGTAGATCTCCGGCCTCGGCGTGTGGCCGTAGACCACGAACGGCGGCCCGCCCCAGAGGTCGGCCCAGGGCGGCGCGTCGGGCTCGTCCGCCCGCTTCCTCGCGCGCCCCTCCTTGTCGACGACCTGGATCCTCGTGACGACCTCGGCCGGCTGCTTCTGCCAGGGCTCGTTGGGCAGGAACCCGCCGTGCACAAAGACCGTGTTCAGGTCGGCTTCCTGGTAGGTGAGCAGCATCGACTCCAGGTAGGTCCAGTCGTCCGGCCTCAGGGCGTCGAATGTCTCAAGGTCATGCTCCTTCATGTACTTCCGGTCCCCCGTCTTCCTGAACTTGAGCAGGCGCAGCTCGTGGTTGCCGAGCAGGCTCACGCATCCCGCCGCCCGCGCCAGGTCGATCACCTTGATGCTGTCGGGGCCGCGGTTCACGATGTCGCCCAGGAGCACGACCCGGTCCCCGGCCTGCAGCTCGAGCAGCTGGAGCAGGTCGGAGAACTCGTGGTGGCAGCCGTGGATGTCGCCAACGGCGATGAGGCGTCCGGTCATGGGTTTTGGCGCAAGCGGCGTTGCGGCGCAAATTTGCTAGCGTCCACACGTGGTCGAAGTAAACAAGAAAGGTTCAAATGATGGAATTGAATCTCCAGCCCCGGGCGCCGGCGTGTCTTGTCTCCGGAAAGCCCTTCAGCGAGGGTGACCGGGTCGCGAGCCTCCTGGCGATGACGGATTCCGGGGCGGTGCTCCGCTACGACGCCCTGGAGGCGTGTGCGGACCAGCTGGCCCCCGAGGGCTTTGTGGCGTGCCGCTGGGTGCAGGTCTTCAAGGCCCAGCCGAAGGAGGGGAACGCCGAGCGGGCGCTCAAGCTCACCGCGGAATCCCTCTTCCTGACGCTTGCCGATCCCTCGACCGAGGCGACGCCGCAGACGGACCGCCTGGTGCGCTTCTTGGCGCTTCTGCTTGAGAGAAAGCGCCTCCTGCGGCCGAAGGGGCGCTCTCCTGGGGGAGACAAGGACCTCTACGAGCACGCCCGCACCAAGCAGATCTTCGAGGTGCCGGCCATCGAGCTCAGCCCCGAGTTCTTCGTTGCGGTGCGCGAGCAGCTCTCGGTCCTTGTCGGCGAGCCGAAGCCGGTCCCGGAGGTGCCTGCGGTGCAGCCGACGACGCTTTAGGGCTGCACGGAGTCGGGCAGGGGCCCCTCGCTAGACTCGAACCGGCACGTTTTTTCCGGCGAGGAACGCCTTGAGCCCCGGGATCGTCAGCGTGCCGAAATGAAAAAGCGACGCCGCCAGCGCGGCGCTCGCGCCCCCTGCCTCCAGCACATCGGCAAAGTGCTGCGGGTTGCCCGCGCCCCCGCTCGCGATCACGGGCACGGGAACCGCGTCGCTCACCTGGCGGGTGAGCTCGATGTCATAGCCCGCCTGGGTGCCGTCCCGGTCCATGCTGGTGAGGAGAATCTCGCCGGCCCCGAGACCGACGCCCTTCCGGGCCCATTCGACCGCGTCCAGGCCCGTGAGGTTTCGGCCGCCGTGCGTGTAGACGCGCCAGCGCGGTACCGGCCCCGGCTCAAGCTTCGCGTCGATCGCAAGCACGATGCACTGGGAGCCGAACCGGTCGGCCGACTCGAGGATGAGCCCGGGGTCGGCGATGGCCGAGGTGTTGAGGGAGACCTTGTCGGCCCCGGACCTAAGCATGGACTCGATGTCGGCGGCCGAGCGAAGCCCCCCGCCGACCGTCAGCGGCATGAAGCAGCGCTCGGCGGTCGCCGCGACCACGTCGTGCATGATCCTGCGGCCGTCGCTCGAGGCCGTGATGTCGAGAAAGACGAGCTCGTCGGCCCCCTGGGCGTCGTACGCGGCCGCGCACTCCACGGGATCCCCGGCGTCACGCAACTCCTTGAACCTGACGCCCTTCACAACCCGCCCGGCGGTGACGTCGAGGCACGGGATGATGCGCCGCGACAGCATCGGGGCTACTCCCGGACGACGTCCGGCTCGAACGTGACCGCCAGCCGGTAGACGTGGCCCGGCCTCATGATGAGGGGGTGGTCCCGGATGAGGTACTGCAGGTAGTGGATCTTGCCGAAGTTCGTGCGGTAGGTCGGGTCCGCGGAGACGACCTCCGTGTCCTGCCAGTTCCCCTGGAAGTCGTCCTTGACCACGCTGCAGCGGTGGCCGAGCGGACCGAGGATGGGCGAGCCCTGCACCCGGTACTTGGAGTGCGGCGCGGCGACCACGAGCACGTAGCGGAACTTGTCGAGCGTCACCTGCTGCTTGACCGTGTACGCGAACTCGC
>CAYQOH010000204.1:0-5145 GCA_964419075.1 uncultured Opitutaceae bacterium
GCGTACTGGGTCCTGCCGTCGGCGTCGGTGATCACGATGGCGATGGGGCACTGCTCCACCGCGCGGGACAGCTTCACGTAGAGCTCCTCGGCGAGCCGCTGGCGGGTGATGTCATGGCCGACCGCCCTTACGGCGACCGGCTCGCCGTTCTCGTCGAGGAGCACCGCCTCCTCCCAGGACATCCAGCGCCAGCCCTGCGGGGTGAGCCAGCGGTGGCAGCGTGTGACTTGGTGCGGCGGCTTCGCGAGCTCGGCCTCGGCAGAGGTGTAGGCCGCGACGTCGTCCGGGTTGATGAGGGCGAGCACGCGGTCGTTGGCCTGCGCGGAGACGCTGCGCCCAAACTTCCGCGCGAACGCCACATTCGTGGCGAGGAGCTGCCCCGAGAGGTCCCTGCAGTAGGCGGGCGACGGGCTC
This sequence comes from uncultured Opitutaceae bacterium, assembly GCA_964419075.1. Lineage (GTDB taxonomy): Bacteria > Verrucomicrobiota > Verrucomicrobiia > Opitutales > Opitutaceae > Palsa-1447. Next base: position 415 of record CAYQOH010000204.1, read on the forward strand.
GTGGCCCACGGGCTTAGCGCGGACGCCGGCTGAGGCGGCCCTTCCTGCATCAGCGCTCGGTCGGCATATGTGGACCAGATCGGCATGGCTCGCGGGCTGGGGATCAGAGCAGGCCGTTCAGCATCGCCGGTAGGCGCGCCAGGGCGTTGGCGAGCGAGGCCCGCGCCAGGCGCGCCTCGTTGTCGTCGGATCCGTAGAGGATCTCCCATCCGTCCAGCCGAACCCACGCCTCGGGCTCGATAGGGTCTACCTTCTCAAACCCGCTCTCAATCTTCGCATGACGGACGAGGTAGTCGGCCACCTGGACGGCGGCGGCGAACGTCTTGTGGCAGGGGGCGTTCTTGGGGTCGTGGTGATACCTCACCGAGAAGGAGAGCTCCTCCACGAGGTTGTGGCACTCGAGGAAGTACGCGCCGATCTCGGCGTGGTCCCAGCCGATCAGCTCGCGCTCGAGGGTGCAGACGTCGGCCGGGGTCCGCACCGGGGTGTTGGCGACCGTGTTGAGCTCCTCGGGGAAGGCGTAGGCCATCACGATCTTGCCCACGTTGTGAAGGAGTCCGACCAGGTAGTCGGTGTCGTCGTCCACGGCGTACTGGGTCGACGACAGAATCTCGCGCGTGAGGATCGCGGTGCCGATGCTATGCGACCAGAGGTTCTTCCACTGGGTCGGGGACGGTGCGCAGGCCTGGAGCTGCTCCATCTCCTCGATGACGGGCGTCGCCACCGAGAACTCGCGGATCTGGCGGAGCCCGAGAAAGAAGACCGCCTCCTCGATGTTGTTGATGCGCGCGGAGAGCCCGAAGTACACCGAGTTGACCATGCGCAGGAGCCGCTGGGAGAGCGACGGGTCGCGCTGGATGATCTCCGCGATCTGGGAGGTAAGGCTCATGTCGGACCTCGCGAGCCTGTTGAGCTCCTTGTTCACGCTGTGAAGCGAGGCCAGCTTCGGGCACGCCTCGACACGTCGGCGGATCTCCTCGTCGCTGTGCCGGGCGCTCATCGCATGCGTGGGCGAGGGGATTGGGTTGGACATGTAGAGGCGATTGGAAAACCACAGGCGGCACACCGACGCCGGGTGCGCATGCCCTTGGAATTGGAGTATCGGCCCAGTTCGGTGCCGATTGAGCGGTTTCGCCTAAAGTGGGGATCGGGTGGACCGATTCTTGACCCGAGGGATGTCCGAACGAACGAAGGCGCTTCTTAAGAAAGCATTTGCAACCCATCTTGCCGGAGGGCCGGAGGCTGCGCTGGCGTCCTATGCCACCATCCTTCGCATGGATCCCTTCGAGTTCTCCGCGCTCCAGCTGGCAGGCCTCGCGTCCTGCCAGCTCGGGCGCCTTGACGACGCGGTCGGCTATTTCCGGAGGGCTCTTCGCATAAACCCCAAGTCGGGGGCGATCCACATCTACCTCGGCTTAGTCTACGCCGACTTTGGCCGCGACGCGGAGGCCGAGGAGAGCTTCAAGGCCGGCCTCGCGCTTGAGCCCGGCAGTCCCGAGGCGTGGCTCAAATTCGGGATCTTCCATCTCTCGAGGTGCCGAACCGCCGAGGCGACGAAGTGCTGCGCGCAGTCCCTGAAGCTCAAGGGCGACTACAGCGACGCGCTTAAGGGGATGGGTGACATCAAGCAGGCCGAGGGCGAGGCGATGCGGGCCGTGGAGCACTACCGAGCCGCGCTGAAACTCAGCCCCGAGAACGCGGAAGCGAGGATCGGGCTCGTTCAGACGCTGCTCTCCAGCAATCGGCCCGCCGAGTCGCTCGCCGAGTGCGAGACCGTCCTTCGCGCCCAGCCGCGGAATTTCCAGGCCCACAGCCACCGCCTTTTCCTCCTTAACTACTTTCCGGAAATATCAGCGGAGCAGTTATTTGCAGCGCACAGGAAATACGGCGCCCTCTTTGAGCCCGCGCCTCGCCGGCGCTTTCGGAATTCTCGCGATCCCGGCCGGAGGCTGCGCGTCGCGTTTCTCTCCCAAGACCTGCGCGCACATGCGGTGGCGCAGTTCCTTGAGCCCATGGTCGCGCTCCTTGATCCGGCAAGGTTCGAGGTGCTGCTCTACCACGACCACATGCGCGTCGACGCCGTCTCAGATCGCTTTCGCTCGCATGCGTCGATCTGGAGGAATTTCACGGCGCGCCCGGACACCCTGGTGGAGGGCGTGATCCGCGGCGACGCCCCGGACATCATTGTCGACGTCGCGGGGCATTCGGGGCAGAACCGCCTTCACTTGTTCGCGGGACGGCTCGCGCCCGTCCAGGTGACCTATCTCGGCTACCCGAACACCACCGGCCTGGCGGAAATGGATTACCGGTTCACGGACGAAGTCGCGGATCCCCAGGGAGAGGCCGATCGGATCAACTCCGAGACGCTGGTGCGCTTCTCCCCGTGCGCGTGGGCGTATGTTCCCCCGGTCCTGGGCGGGGCCGAGCTCTGCATCCCGGCGGCCGGCGTGCGCGACACGGTGGCCTTCGGATCCTTCAACAACCTCTGCAAAGTCAATGACGCCACGCTTCGCCTCTGGGGGAGGGTGCTCGAGGCCGTGCCGGCGTCCCGTTTGGTGCTCAAGGGCTTCGGGATGGAACCCGACCGGATCCGGCCCCGACTGGAGCACGCCGGGATCGACCCGGGGCGGGTGGACCTGCTCAAGCCCGAGGCGCAAGCCGCGGCGCACCTGGACTGTTATCGCCACGTCGACATCGCGCTGGACCCCTTCCCCTACGGCGGCACGACAACGACCTGCGAAGCGCTCTGGATGGGACGCCCGGTCATCACGATGGCCGGCGACCGGCATTCGAGCCGCGTGGGCGCCAGCCTGCTGACCGCGATCGGGAAGACCGAATGGGTCGCGCACGGGCCGGATGAATTGGTGAGGATCGCCTCCGGCCTTGCCGCGGATCGGCCGCTCCTCCGGTCGGAAAGCGCGGGCCTGCGGGAAGTCGTCCGGCGGAGCCCGTTGCTCGATCACCGCGGCCAGGCGCGGCGGTTTGGCGAGGCGCTGCGTGGGTGCTGGGCGCGCTGGTGCGCGGCTGAGGGAGCCCGTGACCCTCGCGGAAGCGGGTGCGCCCCGGCCGGCGAGTCCCCGGCGGAATTGCTGCGCATCTGAAGCCCCCTTGGGGAGGCGGGCCTTCGCGCCCGTTGGGCCCCGGGCAATCTCGCTGCTCATCGGGGGCCCCTGGAGCGATCGCGTCGGGTGCTTAAGCCGCCCCGGACGTGCCACCTCCAGCAAATGCGAGCGACGCTTTGGGCCAGGCCCAAGGCGCCGCGGCTTCGGTGAGTCACCCAAAGTTCCCCTGACCGCCTTTTAAGGGGCGGCCAGGGGATTGGGCTTAGTCGGAACGACCGACTTATGCTGATCGGGTTGTCGGTCGATCCCCTTAGCCGAGGAGCTTCAGGGCGATCTGGGACGTCGAGTTGGCCTGGGCCAGCATTGCGGTGCCGGCCTGGACGAGCACGTTCCAGCGAGCGAGCTGCGTGGACTCATGGGCGACGTCAACGTCGCTGATCGCGCTGTTGGCCGCCTCGAGGTTCGTCCGGTTCGCGGCGTCATACTGCGACTGGAAGCCGAACTTGGCCTGGGCCGCTCCGTTGCCGGCGGCCAGAGCGCCGACAGCTGAGATCGCGTTGCTGATGGAGGCCGCCATGGTCCCGCCGGTCAGGGTTGCGCCCGACGCGGTGAGAGCGGAGACGGCGTTCGTGGAGCCGGCCGCGCCCGCGAGGGACGTGAGCTCGGCCTTCAGGGACGTGAACTCCGAGTTGTAGTTCGTGACGTCTCCACCCGTCTTGGTCGTGTCGCTCGCCATGGTGGCGAGTTCCGAGATGCGGGTCACGATGCTGCCCGTCACGTTGATCGCGGCGTCCGAGGTCTGCAGGGCCGCGAGCTGGTTCTGGTCGATCGTGCTCTGCACGCCGGCATCAGCAGCCGCTGAGGTGAGCCTCAGGGAGACTCCGACGGATCCTGGGTCGGCCGCGGGGTTCGCGAGGCGGGAACCGCTCGAGAGCTGGTTGATGGCGTCCGTTAACTGACTCGAAGCGTAGCCGAGATTGTTTGCCGCAATCGAGGCCGCTGTGTTCGTATTGATGACGACTGACATGGTAGTATTCCTTCCTTGGTTACTGAGTGCGGCGTCCGTGCCGCGTTCGGACCAGGGGAATCGGCTCCGGGTCGCGCCGGTCGGTGGCAGATGCCCTCGACGCCGGTGATATCGTCGCGGTCGCCGTGAAACTTAATCGGCATCTGAGATATTTATAATCCCGTAAAGGATGCGCTAGGTCTAAACCGCCGCCCGGATGTGCCGATAACCCTCCTGATTCCACGTCCACCAAACAACGCGCGCTTATGGCAGGCATACAACTGACAGGCCTCTACTCCGGGATGAACTGGAGCAACGTGGTCAGTGAGATCATCGCGGCGGACAGCGCGCCCAAGACCGAGCTCCAGGCCGAGGTGACGGCCAACCAGGCCAAGATCACGACCTACAAGGCGCTCGAGAGCGACGCGACCAGCCTCCAGACGGCGGTTCAGGGCCTTGAGGACTTCGGCACGAATGTCTTTACCGCGCGCACCGCGACGATGGCCGGCTCGGGGTCGTGGATCCCGAATGCCAGCCAGTCGACGCCGACCGGCTCCTATGCGATCGACGTGACACGGCTCGCCACGCAGGCGCAGCTCACCGGCGCAACCGGGATCAGCGGGCCGCTGAGCGCGTCGAGCACCGTCTCGGGCGTCTCGATCG
>CAYQOH010000205.1:0-5128 GCA_964419075.1 uncultured Opitutaceae bacterium
AGGTCGACGCGTAGTAGAAGAGCGGGGCCGGGCCCGCGCGGCCGGCGGCCATCACGCCGAGAAGCATGGCGCCCGAGTGGGCGATCGCCGAGTACGCGAGAAGGCGCCGCAGGTTGGTCTGGGCGAGCGCGGCGAGGTTTCCGAGGAGGAGCGACGCGGCCGCGATCGCGGCCACGGCGGGCAGCCAGCCCGGACCGGCGCTGAAGGACGCGGTGCTTCCGGCCGCCGCCCCGAGGCCCGGCCAGAGGAGCCGGGTGAAGAGGGTGAAGCCCGCGAGCTTCGAGGCGGAGGCGACCAGCGCCGCGGACGGGGCCGGGGCGCCCTGGTAGACGTCCGGGGCCCACAGGTGAAACGGGGCCGCGGCGGTCTTGAAGCCGAAGGCCACGAGGACCATGACCAGCGCGACCAAGAGCAGGGGATTGGCGCCCTGGACGGCGACCTGCGCCGCGATCTGGGGCAGCTCGATCGAGCCGGTGACCCCGTAGATGAGGCTGAACCCGAAGAGGAGGAACGCCGCGGCGATTCCGCCAAAGAGGAAGTACTTGAGCGCCGCCTCCGCGGACTCGGGGCTGGCGCGGTCAAAGCCCGCGATCACGTAGAGGGAGAGGCTCGCCAGCTCAAGCGCGACGAAGACGAGGAGCAGCTGCTGCGCGGCGGCCATGAGGATCAGGCCGGTCGCGGCGAACAGGATGACGGCGACGTACTCGGCGGGCTGGCGCTGCGCGGACGAGCTGCGCGCCACCCCGAGCGTCAGCAGCGTGAGCACCAGGACGCCGAACCGGGCGGCCACGGCGAGGGGGTCGAGCATCAGGACCGCGCCGAAGACCGGGCCGGGCGCTCCGCCCCTCCAGACGTGCACGCCGGCGGCCAGGACGGCCAGGCTTGCGACCCAGAGGGCGAGCCGCAGGCGCTCGCCCGGGTTGTGGCGCCGGAAAAGCGTCAGGTCGAGGCCGAGGACGGCCAGGGCGCCCACCACCAGGGCCGCCTCGGGCCCGAGCGCGCGGAAGAGGCCGGCGTAGTCGGGGCTCATGACGGGCCTCCCTTAAGGACGCTCTGCAGGAGCGGCGACTGCAGCGCCGGGTTGATCCAGTTCAGCAGGAGATCCGGCCGGATCCCGATCACTACGGTCGCGCCGACGAGCAGTAGCGCCCCGAGCTTCTCGGCGAGCGTGATGGGCGCCAGGGGGGCCGCGAGGGCCGCGGGCTCGGCGCGGTCGGCCGGCCCGAAGAAGCTCAGCTGGATGGCGCGCAGGGTGAAGGCCGCGGCCACGAGCACCCCCAGGGCGCCGACAGCCGCCCACGCCGGGCGGGTCTTCCACGCACCCACCAGGATGGTGAGCTCGGCGGGGAAGCCGCTGAATCCGGGCAGCCCCATCGAGGCGACGCCGGCGACGACGAACACCGCGGCCGCGAAGGGAAGGCGCCGGTACAGCTGCATCGTGCGAAGCTCGGCGAGCTGCCGGGTGTGCGTGCGGTCGTAGACCATCCGGCCGACGACGGCGAAGAGGAGGCCCGCGATGACCCCGTGGGAGAACATCTGCAGCACCGCGCCGCCGGCCGACTGGAGGTTCGCGGCGGCAAGGCCCAGCATGACGAAGCCCATGTGGCTCACGCTCGAGTACCCGATGACGAACTTGAGGTCCGCCTGCACGAGCGCCACGAGCCCCGCGTAAACGATGCCGACCACGGCCAGCCACGCGATCGGCGCCTGCCAGTAGGCGAATCCGACCGGAGAGAGGGGCAGCGCCACGCGAAGGCAGCCGTAGGCCCCGAGCTTCATCACGACGCCGGCCAGGAGCATCGATGCCGCGGTCGGGGCGGCCACGTGGCCGGTCGGCGCCCAGGTGTGGAGCGGAAAGAGGCCGGCAAGCGTGGCGAACCCGAAGAACACGAAGGCGAAGATCACGATCTGCTGGCGCCTCGGGAGCGTGGCGGCCGCCTGCGCCAGGTCGGCGAAGCCGAAGCCGTGCCCGCCTCCCGCCGCGTAGACCCAGAGCAGGCCGGCCAGGACCATGGCGCTCCCCGCGAAGGAGTAGAGCGCGAGCTTCATGGCGCCGTACTCGCGGTTCGTGGAGCCCCAGATCGCGATCAGGAAGTACTTCGGCACGATGGCGATCTCGTAGAAGGCGAAGAAGAGGAGCGCGTCCGCGCTCAGGAACACCCCGTAGACCCCGGCGACAAGCGTGAGGAAGAGGGCGAAGAACTCCCCGGCGCGCTCCGTGATGTTCCAGGAGAAGAGAACGCCGGCGGTCGACGCCAGGCCCGTCAGGACGAGGAGGGTGAGGCTGATCCCGTCGGCCGCGAGGTGGTAGCGCACGCCCATGGACGGGACCCAGGGCAGGTCGACGAGCGTCTGAAGCGCGGGGCCCGGCTCAAAGCGGCTCGCGGCCAAGAGCGTGAGCGCCCACGCGCCGGCGGCCGTCACGAGCGCGATCCACCGGGCCGACCGCGCCGAGCGGCCGCCCGCGGCGAGCGCGAGGAGCGCTCCGGCCAGCGAGACATAGATGCTCCACGGCAGCAGGCTCATGGCAGCGGCAGGTGGTTCGCCCACGAGGTGATGAGCGGGTTGAAGAGCCCCGTCAGGAGCTGCGGGAGGATGCCCAAAAGGAACATGAGGGCGACCAGCGGGATGAGGACCGCCAGATCAAGGCGCGCCGCGTCGGCAAAGGGGGCCGAGGCCGCGCCCGAGCGCGGCCCGTGGAACACCCGCTGCCAGAACGTGAGCAGGAAGAACGCGGTGGCGAAGAGGCCGAGGCAGGCCACGGCGGCCGCCCACGGGACGAGGCCCCACACGCCGCGGAAGATCAGGAACTCGCCGATGAACCCGTTGAGGCCCGGCAGGCCGAGGGACGAGAACATCGCGATGCCGCACAGCCCGGCGAACACCGGCGCGGCCGTCCGCACGCCCCCGAAGTCGCCGATGCCGCGCCGGCCCCCGGAGCGGGCCTCCAGCATCCCCACGCAGTAGAACAGGGCGGAGGCCGACAGCCCGTGGTTGAACATCTGCAGGAGGGTCCCGCTCAGCGCCGCGGCGGAGGCCTCGCTCGTGGGGCCCGGGCGCCCGGTGGCGGCGGACACGGCGAACAGCGCGAGGAGGCAGTAGCTCAGGTGGTTGACGGAGGAGTAGGCGATCATCCGCTTCAGGTCGCTCTGGCGCATGGCCGCGAACGCGCCCAGGACGGCGCCCCCGAGGGCCAGCCAGAGGAGCGGCGCCGCGGCCGCGTGCAGGGGCCCCGGGAAGAGGGGCCAGAGGACCCTCAGGAAGCCGTAGACGCCCATCTTGGACATCACCCCGGTCAGGAACATCGAGACGCCCGTGGGCGCCTCGGCGTAGGCCAGGGGCAGCCAAGTGTGGAAGGGGTAGAGGGGGACCTTGACGGCGAACCCCAGGAACACGCCGAGGAAGACGGCCTGCGGCCACCAGCCGCCGAGCGCGGCGAGCCTCGCCCCGAGGGTCCCCTCGGCGCCCATCCGGGTGAGCGACTCAAAGTCCAGGGTCCCGGTGGCGGCGAAGATGGCCGCGAAGCCGAGGAGCAGGAACGCGCTTCCGCCGATCGTGTAGATCACGAACTGGTAGGCCGCGCGCGAGGCCGCGGGCCCGCCCCAGAGCTTGATCAGGAAGTACGCGGGGATGAGGCTGAGCTCCCAGAAGATGAACCAGTGGAAGAAGTCGAGCGCCAGGAAGACGCCGACCGCGGCGCCCTGAAGGAGCAGGTAGAGCAGGTTGAAGAACCGGGCGTCGCGCTCCTGCCGCCATGAGGCCAGGAGGCCGGCGGGCCCAACGACGCCCGTGAGGAGCACGAGCAGAAGGCTGAGCCCGTCCATGCCGAGGTGGTAGTGGACGCCGAGCGATGGGATCCAGGCGTGCCGCTCGACGAACTGGTAGCCGGCCGAGGCGGGGTCGAAGGAACCGAGGCAGGCCAGCGCGAGGGCGAGGGTCGAGAGGCTGAAGCCGAGCGCCAGGATCCGGAGGACCCGCCGGCCGAGCCCGGGAAGGCACGCGAGCAGGAGCGCCCCGACCCACGGGAGAAAGACCAGGAGCGAGAGCAGGGGAAGGGAGCTCATCGGCCGCCCCCCAGTAGGACCAGCAGCGCGAGCACCACGAAGGCGACCGCGACCGTGCGCAGGTAGCCCTGGGCCTCGCCGGACTGCGCGCCCGAATAGGCGCGGCCCACCCGGCGGATCCGCTCGCTGACCGAGTTGAAGCCGGCGTTGAGGCCGGACTCGTCGACCTCGCTGTTGACCGATCCGGTGAATTCGCCGAGGAGCGCCAGGAACCCGACCGCCCCGCCCCAGACCCACCGGTCGAGAAAGTCCGCGGCCGCCGCTCCAAGCGTGTTCAGGCGCCCGACCGTTGCGCCGTAGAGCTCGTCAAGCCTCATCCGGGCCCCGAGGAACCCGAAGAGAGCGGGGGTTGCGGCCGAGAACGGGTCCATGGCCTGCGCGGTGGCGCGGACCTTCCGGCCGTAGAGGGCCCAGCCCGCGCCGATGCCCGCGGCCACCAGGACGACGGAGAGCGCCATGAGCCCGCCGCCCTCGAGGAGCGGGCGCGCCTCGACCGCGTGGCCGGTCAGCGCCGACTGCAGCCAGGGCCAGGCCGGCGTGCCGAGAAAGCCGAGGCCGACCGAGCCGATGGCAAGGATGACCAGGGGCACCGTGATCACGCCCGAGTTCTCGTGGGCGTGGGCGGCCTCCGGGGAGCGCGCAGGACCCCAGAACACCTCGCACAGCAGGCGGGTCATGTAGAAGGCCGTGAGCACGACGCCGGCGAGCCCCGCGTAGAGCGGCAGCTGCGAGACGCCCCAATGCGAGGCGGCGTGCAACACGGCCTCCTTGCTCCAGAACCCCGAGAAGAGGAACGGCACGCCGGCGAGCGCCATCATGCCCACGGCGAAGGTCGCATAGGTCGTGCGCATCGTCCGACCGAGGCCTCCCAGCCGCCGGATGTCCTGCTCGTGGTGCGCGGCGTGGATGACGGAGCCCGCGGCGAGGAAGAGGAGCGCCTTGAAGAAGGCGTGCGTCAGCAGGTGGAAGATGGCGGCGACCCACGAGCCCACGCCGAGGGCCAGCATCATGTAGCCGAGCTGCGAGATGGTGGAGAAGGCGAGCACGCGCTTCAGGTCGCTCTG
>CAYQOH010000206.1:0-5119 GCA_964419075.1 uncultured Opitutaceae bacterium
CACCCCGACCGCAGGACGCTCGTGGCGACCGCCGGGGGCGACCCCCCGGACATCGCGGGCCTGAACGAGCAGAACATCGCGACGTTCGCCGACGCCGAGGCCCTGCTGCCCCTCGACGACCTGATCCGGGGCGATGGGATGACCAACGCGCAGTGGCTGGCGCGGTACTACCCGGTCTACGCCCGCATCTGCTCGCACGCCGGGCACGTCTACGCGGGGATCAGCACGCCCAAGGTGATGGCGCTCTACTGGAACAAGACGCTCTTCCGCGAGGCGGGCCTGGACCCCGACCGGCCCCCGCGCACGCTCGCCGAGTTCGACGCCTTCGCGCGCAGGCTGACGAAGCGCGATCCGGCGACCGGGCGCCTCACCCAGGTCGGGTTCCTGCCGCAGGACCCCGGATGGTGGCCGTGGATCTTCTGCAGCTGGTTCGGCGGGAGGCTCTTCGACGGCCAGAGGGTCACCTTCGCCAGCGACCCGAGGAACGTCGCCGCGTACGACTGGATCCAGTCGTTCACGCGGGACTACGGCCAGGACAACGTGAAGGTGCTCTCATCCGAGTTCGGGCCGTGGGCCTCGCCCTCCGCCCCGTTCTTCACGGGCAAGATCGCCATGGTCTTTCAGGGGGTCTTCTACGACAACTACATCCACCAGTACAAGCCGGGCCTCGACTACGGGGTCGGCCCGTGGCCCGAGGCCGTGCCCGGGGTGACGGATTTCGCGATGGCCGAGGCCGACGTCCTCGCCATCCCGCGCGGGGCGCGGCATGTGCGCGAAGCCTGGGAATTCATCAAGTACGTCAATTCCGCGAACCCGGGCGCCCGGACCCGCGACGAACTGGGCGGCGCGGAGCTGCTCGACTACCTTCAGGTCAAGAACTCGCCGCTGCGGGTGTGGAGCCCCTTCTTCACGGAGCACAACCTGCATCCCCACATCGCCATGATGCGCCGGCTCTCGGCCAGCCCGAACGTGGTCAGCGCTCCGGACCTCGGGATCTGGCAGGAATACTACCGGGAGGTGATCTCCTCGTTCGACCGGGTGCGCCTGCTCGACGCGACGCCGCGGGAGGCGATGGCGTTCTCCCAGTCCCGGCTGGAGCGGAGCTGGGAGCGATACCGCCGGAGCCTGGAGCGTCACGGGCAGTGGGCGGCGCTGGGGGAGGCCGCGCCATGACCCGCGGCGAGGGGAAACGCCTCCGGGCCGGCGTTGCGTTCACGAGCCTGTGGATCATCGGGCTCGCGGTGTTCACCGCCTATCCGGTGGCCGCGTCGCTCGTCTACAGCTTCTGCGATTATTCCATCCTCAAGGCCCCGGTCTGGTGCGGCCTCGAGAACTACCGCCAGCTCGCACAGGACGAGCTCTTCTGGAAGTCGCTCCGCAACACCCTCTTCTACGCCGGGCTGTCCGTACCATTGGGCACGGCAGTGGCGCTCGGGCTCGCGGTGCTGCTCAACTGCGAGGTGAGGGGGCGGTCCCTCTTCCGCCTCCTGTTCTTCATGCCCTCGATCGTGCCGGTCGTCGCGTCCGCGATGCTCTGGCTCTGGATCTTCAACGGGAAGTACGGGCTCATGAACGGGTTTCTCGACATTTTCCTCACCCCGTTTGGCCTCCACGGGCCCGCGTGGCTGGCGGATCCCGCCTGGTCCAAGCCGGCGCTTGTCATCATGAGCGTCTGGGGAACCGGGAACGCCGTCGTCATCTACCTGGCCGGCCTGCAGCACGTGCCCGCCGAACTCTACGAGGCCGCGGAGATCGACGGGGCCTCCGCGTGGCAGCGGTTCATCCACGTGACGCTCCCCTCGATCGCGCCCATCGTGGCATTCAACGCGATCATGGCGCTCATCGGCGCGATGCAGCTTTTCGCCCAGGCCTACATCATGTCGGAGGCGGCGAACGGCAACGGCAACGCCTCGGACGGAAACCCCGCCCGCTCGACGCTCTTCTACACGATCTACCTGTTCTCGACGGCGTTCCAGGACCTGCGGATGGGCTACGCAAGCGCAATGGCCTACATCCTCTTCCTCATCACGGCCGCGCTCACCTGGGCGGCCGCGCGGTTCTCCCGCGGCCGCTACGAGGACTCCGTCTAGCATGGCGCGCGCCCACAAAGGCACACAGAGGGTGGCGATGGGGCTCCTGCTCGTGTTCTCAGCGGCCTTCGTCCTGCCCTTCATCTGGCTCCTGAGCACGTCCCTCAAGCCGATCGAGCAGACCCTCTCGCTCCCGCTCACCTTCGTGCCGAGGGACTACGTTGCCGACCTCGGCGGGACGCGGATGGAGGTGACCCTCGATTTCCAGGTCACCCAGCCGGGAGCCGTCGTCAGGTTCCTCGCCGGCGAGGACGCCGGGAAGCTGGGGTTTCTTGGGGCGGGGCAGCTGGCGTCGGGATCGGTCCCGGCGACGGTCGTCCACCCCGTGGCCGCCGGATCCTGGCACGTGACGCAGCGGCTCGACCGCGCACCCGGCGAGGACGGCCCGGCGCCGCTCTGGGACGTCCTGCCGCGGGACCGGATCGATTCGCGGATCAGGCCGCGGTGGGAGAACTACCCGCGCGCGCTCGCGGCGCTCGGGGGGGACTCCGCGTCCGACCGCGACCGCGTCGGGTTCTGGACCTTCCTCGGGAACTCGCTGACCGTCGCCGTCCTCGGCGTCGTCGGGACGGTCATCTCGAACGCGATCGTCGCCTATGGGTTCGCGCGCCTGAAATGGCGCGGCCGCGACGCGTTCTTCGCGCTGACGCTCGCCACCATGATGGTGCCGTTCCCCGCGCTGATGGTGCCGCTCTACGGGGTCTTCAAGGCGCTTGGGCTCATCGGCACGCTGTTGCCGCTCTGGCTGCCGACCTGGTTCGGGAGCGCCTTCAACATCTTCCTGATGCGGCAGTTCTTCAGGACCATCCCGGAGGAGCTGAGCGAGGCCGCGCGGATCGACGGGTGCAGCGAGTGGCGCATCTTCTGGAGGATCATCATCCCGCTGAGCACGCCCGTCCTCGTCGTGGCGGCCCTCTTCCATTTCATCTTCGCGTGGAACGACTTTCTCGGGCCCCTGCTTTACCTCACCCGCAAGGACACCTACACGCTGGCGATCGCGCTCGAGAGCTACCAGAGCCAGAACGGAGGCGTCCAGTGGCACTACCTCATGGCGGCCAGCGCGGTGACGATCCTTCCGGTGATCGTGCTGTTCCTCTTCGCCCAGAAGACCTTCATCCGCGGCATCGCGACCACGGGAACCAAGGGATAGGGGCCGCGCCGCCAACCCGGGTGTGTGCCAAGCGTTGTCCCACGCGCGGCGGGGATGGGACAGAATGGCAGGAATTGGGCCTGTTTTCGGCTCCGAGGATAGGGCCGGATATTTTTTAAGCCACGGCACACGAACGGTTAATGAAGAGGGCGCAATCGAGGCATGGTCATTGCTGGCATGGAGGTCATGAGCCGCATTCTAGGCATTGACTTGGGCACCACGAATTCCTGCATGGCCGTCATGGAGGGCGGGGAGCCTGTCGTCGTCCCCAACGCAGAGGGAGGGCGCACCACCCCGTCGGTCGTCGCGTTCACGAAGACGGGGGAACGTGTGGTCGGCCAGGCCGCGAAGCGCCAGGCCGTGACCAACCCCCGCAACACCATCTTTTCCGCAAAGCGGCTGATCGGCCGCAAGTTCTCGGAGATCCGCGAGGAGGCCAAGAACATGCCGTTCAAGGTCGTCGAGGGCAAGAACGGCGACGCCTACGTCGAGGTGCAGATCGGCGACAAGACCGAGCAGTACGCCCCGCAGCAGATCTCGGCGTTCGTCCTCGGCAAGATGAAGGCCGACGCCGAGAAATACCTCGGGGAGAAGATCACGCAGGCCGTCATCACGGTGCCGGCGTACTTCAACGACTCGCAGCGGCAGGCGACCAAGGACGCCGGCAAGATCGCCGGCCTCGAGGTCCTGCGCATCATCAACGAGCCGACGGCGGCGTCGCTCGCCTACGGCCTCGACAAGAAGAAGGACGAGAAGATCGCGGTGTTCGACCTGGGCGGCGGCACGTTCGACGTGTCCGTGCTCGAGATCGGCGACGGCGTCTTCGAGGTCAAGGCCACGAACGGCGACACGCACCTCGGCGGCGACATCTGGGACGACACGATCATCATGTGGCTCGTCGACAATTTCAAGAAGGACAACGGCATCGACCTGCGCAAGGACCCGATGGCCCTCCAGCGCCTCAAGGAGGAGGCCGAGAAGGCCAAGATCGCGCTCTCGTCGACGCAGTCGGTCGACATCAACCTGCCCTTCATCACGGCGGACGCCTCAGGGCCCAAGCACCTGAACGTCCAGCTGACCCGCGCGAAGATGGAGCAGATCTGCGATCCCCTCTTCGAGCGCTGCATCCAGCCCTTCAAGAGCTGCATGAAGGACGCCGGGCTCACCGCGTCCCAGATCGACGAGCTGGTCCTGGTGGGCGGCATGACGCGCATGCCCAAGGTCGTCGAGATCGCCCGGACGCTCGGCGGCAAGACGCCGCACCAGGGCGTCAATCCGGACGAGGTCGTGGCGGTCGGCGCCGCGATCCAGGGCGGAGTCCTCAAGGGCGACGTCCGCGACGTGCTCCTCCTCGACGTGACCCCGCTCACCCTCGGCATCATGACGGCGGGCGACGTGGCGACGGCGATGATCCCGCGCAACACGACGATTCCCTCCAAGAAGACCCAGGTGTTCTCGACCTACGGCGACAACCAGCCCTCCGTCGAGATCGTGGTCCTGCAGGGCGAGCGCCCGATGGCCCGCGACAACAAGACCCTGGGCACGTTCCGCCTCGACGGGATCCCGCCGGCGCCGCGGGGCACGCCGCAGATCGAGGTCACGTTCGACATCGACGCCAACGGCATCCTCCACGTCTCGGCCAAGGACCTCGGCACCGGCAAGGACCAGAAGATCACCATCCAGGGATCCTCGGGGCTCTCCAAGGACGAGGTCGAGAAGATGACCAAGGAGGCGGAGCTGAACGCCGCCGAGGACAAGAAGCGCCGCGATGCCGTCGAGACCCGCAACCAGCTCGACACCGCGGTCTACCAGCTCGAGAAGACTGTCAAGGAGGCGGGCGACAAGCTGCCCGCCGACAGGAAGGCCAAGGTCGAGGGCG
>CAYQOH010000207.1:0-5086 GCA_964419075.1 uncultured Opitutaceae bacterium
ACCCGGACGGCGTGTTCCGCTTCTACAACTGCGGCCCGACGGTGTACGCCCCGGCCCACATCGGCAATTTCCGCACCTTTGTCGTGAATGACGTCCTGCGCCGGCTTCTCGAGCTCGAGTTCCCCGGCAAGGTGAAACACGTGCGCAACCTGACGGACGTCGACGACCGGACGATCGGGCAGGCGCGGGCGGAGAAGAGGCCCCTGGCGGAGATCACCCGCAAGTGGACCGACCTCTTCCACGAGGACTGCGCGGCACTCAACTGCCTCCCGCCTCATGTCGAGCCGACGGCCACGGGACACATCCGCGAGCAGGTCGACATGATCGACGTGCTGATGCGCAAGGGCAACGCGTACCGGGCCCCGGATGGCTCCGTCTACTTCCGTATAGGCTCGTTCCCGGGGTACGGGGCGCTCTCGCGCATCAAGGAGCGGGAGCTCAAGGTCACGAACAGCGTCTTCGACGCCGACCACAAGGACGACCTCGGCGACTTCGCGCTCTGGAAGGCCTTCAAGCCCGAGGAGGATGGCGACGTCAGGTGGCCGGGTCCGTCCGGCGCGGCCGAGGGGAGGCCCGGATGGCACATCGAGTGCAGCGCGATGATCAAGAGGCACCTCGGGGAGACGATCGACCTGCACACGGGGGGCGTCGACCTCCTGTTCCCGCACCACGAGAACGAGATCGCCCAGAGCCAGTGCTGCAACGGCACCACCTTCGCGCGCCACTGGTACCACAGCGAGCACCTGCTGGTCGACGGCACCACGATGAGCAAGAGCAAGGGCAACTACTACATCCTGGGGGACCTCGTCGCGAAGGGGTACTCGCCGATGGCCGTGCGCTACGCGCTCCTCTCGGGCCATCCCCGAAAGCAGCTCAACTTCACCCTTGATTCGCTTCATTCCGCCGACAGCGCCCTGAAGGCGCTCAGGCGCTTCTCCGACGGCCTCGGAGGGCCCCCCGAGGGCCCGGGCGAGGCTCCTTCAACGCGCTTTGACCCCGTGCTCAGGGCCCTGTCGGACGACGTGAACACGCCCGGCGCCCTGGGCGCCCTGTTCACCCTGATCAACGCGGCCAATCCCGCGAAGGCCCAGCCGGGCGACCGCGCGGCGTTCGGGCGGGCCCTCTACGCGCTCGGCCTCGACCTTGGGGCCCTGGACTCGCCCGCAGCGTCCGCGGGCCCACCCGCCGCGGTGGAGGCGCTCGCGGTCCGGCGCTGGCAGGCCAAGCAGGCGAGGGACTTCGCCGCCGCCGACCGGCTCCGCGCGGAGCTCGCCGCCGCCGGCTGGTCCATGCAGGACGGCAAGGACGGCTACCGGCTTGAGCCGCTCAAGAAAGCCTGACTTGGCTTTCTCGGTCCAACGTCCATCGTATTCCCTCCCGTGATGACTCCCCTCGAAGAACTCCGCCACTCGGCGTCACACATCCTCGCGACCGCGATCCTGCGCCTCTTTCCGGACGCGAAGCTCGACATCGGCCCGCCGACCGACACGGGGTTCTACTACGACATCGACCTGGACCACAAGCTGACGGCCGAGGACCTCTCGAGGATCGAGGCCGAGATGAAGAAGGTCGTGGACGAGAACCAGCCCTTCCTGCGCACCGAGGTCTCCCGCGGGGAGGCCGCGGAGGTCATCAAGTCCAGGGGCCAGGAGCGCTACAAGCTCGGGCGCCTGGCCGACATCCCCGAGGGGGAGAAGATCTCCTTCTACAAGAACGGCGAGTTCATGGACCTGTGCGCGGGCACCCACGTGCGCTACACCTCGAAGGTGAAGGCGTTCAAGCTGCTCTCGATCGCGGGGGCCTACCACCGGGGGGACGAGAAGAACAAGCAGCTCCAGCGCATCTACGGCACGGCCTTCCCGTCCAAGGACGAGCTCGCGAGGTACCTCGAGCAGATCGAGCAGGCGAAGCACCGCGACCACCGCAAGGTCGGCCGGGACCTGAGGCTCTTCGTCATCGACGAGGACGTCGGCCAGGGCCTCATCCTCTGGACGCCCAACGGCTCCATCATCCGCCAGGAGCTGCAGAACTTCATCAGCGAGGAGCTCCGCAAGCAGGGCTACTCGCAGGTGTTCACGCCCCACATCGGCAAGCTCGAGCTCTACAAGATTTCCGGGCACTTCCCCTACTACAAGGAGTCGCAGTTCACCCCCATGGTGGAGAACGAGGCGCTCGCGAGGATCCTCGGCGAGGGGTGCTCGTGCGCGGAGATGGTGGCGAGGCTCGACGCCGTCTCGCCGCGCCTCGCGGCGCAGATCAACGGGCGCACCGGCAGGGAGACGGTCACCGCGGACCGGGTGCGGCCGGACGACCAGCTGATCGAGGGCTTCATGCTGAAGCCCATGAACTGCCCGCACCACATCAAGATCTACTCGTCGCAGCCCCGCTCCTACCGCGACCTGCCGGTGCGCCTGGCGGAGTTCGGGACGGTCTACCGCTGGGAGCAGTCCGGGGAGCTGAACGGGATGACGCGCGTGCGCGGGTTCACCCAGGACGACGCCCACCTCTTTTGCACGGAGGACCAGGTCGCCCAGGAGCTCCTCGGCTGCCTCTCGCTCGTGAAGATCATCCTGACGACCCTCGGGATGAGCGACTACCGCGTGCGGGTCGGGCTGCGCGACCCCGACTCGAAGAAATACACGGGCCAGAAGGAGAACTGGGACAAGGCGGAGGAGGCCTGCCGCCAGGCCGCCAAGACGCTCGGCGTCGCGTTCGCCGAGGAGCCCGGCGAGGCCGCGTTCTACGGCCCGAAGATCGACTTTGTCGTCAAGGACGTGATCGGCCGCGAGTGGCAGCTCGGCACGGTCCAGGTGGACTACAACCTGCCGATCCGCTTCGACCTGAACTACAGCGGCGCTGACAACCAGCCGCACCGGCCGGTCATGATCCACCGGGCGCCGTTCGGCTCGATGGAGCGCTTCTGCGGGGTGCTGATCGAGCACTTCGGGGGCGACTTCCCGGTCTGGCTCTCGCCGGAGCAGGTGCGCCTCGTGCCCGTGAGCGAGAAGACCCTCGACTACAGCCGCGAGCTCCTGGCGCAGCTAAGGGAGGCGGGCGTGCGGGCCTCGGTCGACGAGCACAATGACAAGCTCGGGGCGAAGATCCGGAGGGCCGAGGTCGAGAAGGTCCCCTACACGCTCGTCCTCGGCGCCAAGGAGGCGGAGGCGAGGTCCGTGAGTGTACGCAGCCGCGCGAGGGGCGACGAGGGGGTCACGCCGTTCGACCAGTTCCTCCCCAGGATCCAGGAGGAGATCCGCCTGCGTTCGCTCTCGGTGAAGAAGGCGCCCGCCGCTCCCTAGACCGCCGCCTCGCCGCGCTCGTCGGTGCGGATGCGGATCACTTCCTCCAGCGGCACCATGAAGACCTTGCCATCGCCGATCTTGCCGGTCTTCGCGGACTTCACGATGGCGTCGACCGCCTTGCCGGCCATGTCGTCAGCAACCGCGATCTCGATTTTGACCTTCGGGAGAAAATCAACCGTGTATTCGCTGCCACGGTAGATCTCCGTGTGGCCCTTTTGACGGCCGAACCCCTTGACCTCAGTCACGGTCATTCCCTCGATCCCGGCCTCGGCCAGGGCCTCTTTCACCTCTTCGAGCTTGAACGGTTTGATGATGGCGATGATGAGTTTCATTCAATTGGGGATTCTTGATAACAAATCGGAAGTCGGAGCATAGGGTGCCGCGGGGACTCGCGCAAGCACGGGTTCCGAACCGGGGACGCGGGGGGCGCGGCGAGGGTCTTCGGGACGCACATGGGCGGTTGAGCAGACGCTATGCCAAGGGCGGCTCGGGCGCAACGACGGCGATGTGCAGGTCCCTGAGCTGCCTCGCGGTGACCGGCGTCGGGCTCGCGGCCATGAGGTCCTGCCCCTTCTGCGTCTTGGGAAACGCGATCACGTCGCGTATGCTGGTCGTCCCGCAGAGCAGCGCCGCGATCCGGTCCAGGCCGAACGCGATGCCGCCGTGGGGGGGGGCCCCGTAGGTGAAGGCCCGGAGCATGTAGCCGAACCGGCTCTCCACCACGTCCGCGGGGATCTTGAGGACCTCCTCGAATATCTTCTTCTGGAGCGCGGGCTGGTGGATGCGGATCGACCCGCCCCCGAGCTCCATCCCGTTCAGGACGACGTCGTAGTGCTGCCCCCGGACGGCCTTTGGATTTGAGTCGATCAGGCCGATGTCCTCGGGAACCGGGGCGGTGAACGGGTGGTGCGTGGCGACGTAGCCCTTCTGCTCCTCGTCGTAGGTCATCAGCGGGAACTCGACCACCCAGAGGAACTTCCAGTCGTCGGGCCGCAGCGCAAGCTTGCCCCGCTTCTGGAGGAGGGCCGCGGCCTCGAGCCGGATCCTGCCCAGGATCGCGCAGGCCTTCTCCCAGGGGGCCGCGGCGAAGAAGACCATGTCGCCGTCGGCGACCTCGAGCGAGCGGGTGAGGGCCTCCTTCTCGGCCTCCGAGAAGAACTTCACGATGGGCGCCTTCCATTCGCCGCCCTCGACCTTGATGAAGGCGAGGCCCTTCGCGCCGAGGCTCTTGGCGATCTCCTCCAGGCTCTTGAGCTCGCCCTGGGTGAGGTCGGCCAGCCCCTTCGCGTTGAGCGCCTTGACGACCCCGCCGGAGGCGACCGTCCCCTGGAACACCTTGAAGGCCGACGCCTTGAACGTCTCCGAGAAATCCCTGATCTCGAGGCCAAACCGGAGGTCGGGCTTGTCCACGCCGTAGCGGTTCATCGCGTCGGTGAACTGCATCCTCGGGAAGGGCGTCGCGATGTCGGTGCCAAGGACGTCCTTCCAGACCTTCTTCAGCATCCCCTCGAAGAGCGTGTAGATGTCCTCCCGGTCCACGAACGAGGCCTCGACGTCCACCTGGGTGAACTCCATCTGCCGGTCCGCGCGCAGGTCCTCGTCCCTGAAGCAGCGGGCGATCTGGAAGTACCGCTCCACCCCGGCCACCATGAGGATCTGCTTGAACTGCTGGGGCGACTGGGAGAGGGCGTAGAACTGGCCGGGGTGGATCCGGGACGGCACGAGGTACTCGCGCGCGCCCTCGGGCGTGCTCTTGAAGAGCGCGGGCGTCTCGACCTCGATGA
>CAYQOH010000208.1:0-5076 GCA_964419075.1 uncultured Opitutaceae bacterium
TCATCACCGCGCAGATCGTGCATGTCGACCTGAAGACCCGGAAGCTGACGGCCGCCAGCGCGGGGCACTGCCCCCTTCACTTTGTGCAGCCCGGGCGGCGGTCCATCTCGTCCCTGCAGATCAAGGGCCTGCCGCTCGGCGTCATGCCGGACACCGAGTACCCGCACATGACCGCCCTCATGGGCACGCCCGCCGCCCTGCTGCTCTACACCGACGGCCTCACCGACAGGCGCAACCCGGCGGGAAAGACCTACGGCCAGACGCGGCTCAAGACCTGGCTGCGGCTGAACGCAGTCCCCGGTCGCAACGCCACCGAGGTGCGCGACCTGCTGGCGACGGAACTCAACCGCTTCCGGGGCGACGCCGACATGTCCGACGACCAGGCGTTCCTCATCCTTGTCGAGGAGGGCGCCGGCGCCGCGCACGTGGCCCCCAAGCGCCGGCACGTTCCCGTGCACCACGGCTCCTTCCTCTTCCCGGCGACCGCCTGAGGCCCCCCTTCCGCCCATGAAGCCCTTTCTCCCCCTCTTCGTGTTCGTCGACGCCTGCGGCTGGGAGATCATCAAGGACCGCCCCTTCGCCAGGACCCTCGCTCCCGAGCGCCGCCGGCTCAGGTCGGTCTTTGGCTACAGCTCGGCCTGCATCCCCTCAATCCTGTCGGGCCGCTGGCCGGTGGACCATCGCAACTGGTGCTATTTCGTCTACGACCCCCCCAACTCCCCCTTCAAGAGCCTCCGCCACCTGCGCTGGCTGCCGCGGGCCCTCACGAGCAGGCGGATCTTCCGCCACCGCCTCTCCCGCCTCCTCAAGGTGCACCTCAAGTTCCGGGGGTACTTCGACCTGTACAACATACCCTTCGAGCACATCTCGCTCTTCGACTTCTCGGAGAAGAAGAACCCCCTGCAGGCGGGAGGCCTGAACCGCGGGCCCAACATCTTCGACTACATGCAGGAGCGCGGCATCTCCTGGCACGTGAGCGACCCCACGCGCGGGGAGAGGCAGAATCTCGACAGCCTGATGGCCGACATCCGGAAGGAGCAGATTGACTTCGGGTTCCTGTACTGGCCCGACCTGGACGGGGTCCTCCACCACGTCGGCAACACCGCCCCGGAGGTCCCGGCCAAGCTGGACGCCTACGAGCCGTGGCTCGCCGAGCTCATGGCCTGCGCCCGCGAGCACTACAAGGAGGTGCGGCTGACGATCTTCAGCGACCACGGCATGGCGAACTGCGACCGGCTCCTCGACCTGAAGGGCCGCATCGAGGCGCTCGGGCTGCGGATGGGAAAGGACTACGCGGTGGTGTACGACTCGACGATGGCCCGGTTCTGGTTCTTCGACCCCGCGGCGCGGGCCAAGGTCACCGAGTGCCTGAAGGGCGTGACCGAGGGCCGGATCCTGCCCGACGCGGAGCTGAGCGAGCTCGGCGCCCTCTTCCCCGACCGCTATTTCGGAGAGCTGATCTTCCTGGTCGAGGAGGGGGTCCTCATCGTCCCGAGCCACATGGGCGAGCGCCCCATCCGCGCCATGCACGGCTACCACCCGGACGCGCCCCACAGCTACGCGAGCCTGCTCACGAACTATGCCGACGTCCCGGCCGGGGTAACGGCAATCCCGCACGTCTATCAGCTCATGACCTCCCAGGCCGTGCGCGCGGTGGAGATGAACCACCCGGCACCGAGGCCGGCTAGCTGATCGGCACCCGGCCGCCGGCCACGTCGCCGAAGGAGACCACCCTTATGTCCGGACGGCTTGCAAGCCAGCCGGCCACCTCGTGCATGACGCCGATCAGCGCCTCGTCCGGCACGCCCCCCCGGAAGAACTCCCACCAGTGGGAGACAAGGACCGTCAGCGTGCCCCCCTCCACGGCCCTGCGGACCGACTCCAGCATGCCGCCATGGGGCCGGTGGTACGAGAGCAGGCAGCCCGGGTGGCTCAGCAGGCAATCCCCGCCCGCCCGCCAGTGGCGCCGCTTCCGGAGCTTCATGAACGCGTAGGACGCCCACCACCGCCGCGGCAGGCGCCGGGCCTCGAACCACCCCGTCGAGATGACGCCGAATCGCGAGGCCACCTCGATGAACGCCTCCCGCGAGAGGCGGTCGTAGGGGGCGACAAAGGCCGCGGGGTGCGCGAAGCCCGCCTCGCGCAGGACCTCCGCGCCCCTTTCGAGGCGGCAGGCGAGCTCGGGCCGGCCGGAGCCGCCGAACTCGAAGAGGTCATGGTGGCAGCCGTGCTGCGCCACGTGGTAGCCGGGCTCGGCCTTCAGGTAGGCGGTGAGCGCTTGGCCCTGCCCGATCGGCGCGAGGCGCGGGTCGGGCGCGCCCCCGACCGTCAGATACTCCTCGAGCCTGCCGTCCGGGGTCCGGACGTCGGTGCGCACCTCGGGGATCACGGCGAGGTTGACCGGCATCCCCCGGTCGAGAAACGGGCGGTAGATGCGCTCGAGGCACGCGGGCGGCGTCAGCGCGTTGGTGTCGTCGTCCCTAAGAATGACGTAGTGCATTTCGCTCCTCGATCAGGTTCTCGTACAGGCGCCTCATCCGGTCCGCGCGGATCGCCGTGTCGAACTCGGCGACCGCCCTGGCGCGGCCCGCCGCCCCCCATTCCGCAGCCCGCTGCGGCCGCTCGAGGACCCGGTCCATCGCGGCATGGAAGGTCGCCGGCCTCTCGAGGTCGAAGAGCAGCCCGTTGACGCCCTCCTGCACGAGCGCCGCGGCGCCCGAGGTTCGGCTGGAGACTACCGGAGTTCCGGCGGCCCACGCCTCGACGATCACCATCCCGAAGGTCTCCGATCTTGACGGCACGACGACCGCCCGGGCCTCCTGCAGGAGCCCGATCAGGCGGGGATCCCCGAACGGGAGGGACCCGACGAGCTTCACGACATCCTGCAGGCCCTCGCGGGCGATGCGCGCCTTGAGCGCGTTCCCGTATTCGCGGTGGGTCACGGCGCCGGCGAACACGAGCAGGATCCCGGGGTGGCGCCTCGCGAGCTCCGCCGCCTCGGTGACCAGCCAATCCTGGTTCTTGACCGGATCGATCCGCCCCAGGACCAAGAGCAGCGTCCGGCCCTTGACCTCCGGATAGGCCTCCCGCGCGGCGGACCTGCTCTCCCGGGAGAAGAGCTCGGTCGGCACCCCATGCGGCTCCGTCACGACCCGCCGCCCCGGGTGGCGCTCCCGGATGAGCGCGGCCTCCCGCGGATTGAAGGTGATGATCGCGTCGGCCTGGTCCATGAGGCGCCGCGCCCCCAAAATGAACCCCAGCGGCTTGCCCCAGTCCCAGCCGCCCACCGCGGGATTGAGGAGCCCCTGGCGGACCTCGGCCGGCAGGTCGTAGATGCCGCCGTGGATGCTGATCACGAACGGAAGCCTGCGGCCTCGCGCCACGACGCGCCCGATGGCGCCCAGCCTGCCCTGCGCATGCGTGTGGATCACGTCGACGTCGCGGTCGCGCCACAAGGATCCCATCAGGCCGAAGGAGACCAGGTTGCCCCCGACCGCGGCCATCTGTCCCTTCCGTTCGGCGGAGATGCCCCACACCGGCACGTGCGCCCGGAAGCGCCGCACCGCGCAGCCGGTCGCCCCGAAGGGGTCCGCCGTCCCCGTGGCCGCCTCGAGCCTCGGCGCGTAGATGACCGAGCCGACCCCGTGCGTCGCGAGGTCCGTCGTCAGCTGGAGCACGGCCGACTCGGTGCCGCCCCATTCGTCCGGGTCGTACTTGCGGAGCAGGTGGGCGACGCGCATGGGCTAGGCCCCCTCGGCGACCGCGCGCGCCCCGGATACCTCGATCGGCGCGGCCGCAGCCTGCCGGCGGTCCGCCATGACGCTTCGCCGGGCGTGCGCCAGGCCGGCCAGGGCGCCCAGGAGGATGTAGAACGTGAACAGGATCGGCGTCTGCCGGTAGATCCACTCGGTGAGGCTCTGGCCGAAGATCCCGCAGATGCTGAAGAGGATCCCCACGCCCATCACGCGCATCGGCTCGCGTCTCGGGAGGAGCAGGAAGGGCAGCCCCATCGACAGCCAGCGCAGCCAAAGGAACCCGAAGACAAGAAGCCCGGGCACGCCGAGCTCTCCCAGCGTCAGCGCCGCGAGGTTGTGGGCGGGCGCCGCCAGGTAGGAGTTGGCGAAGGCCTTGTCGTTGCGGGCCCCGTAGACCGAGATCAGGTTGTCGTAGTCGTCGAACCGGTATCCGAGGCGCGGCCCGTACGTGCGGCTCACCCGGTACGACCAGTTGTTGAGGCCGACGCCGAAAAAATGGTCCCTGGCGATCGCCCCGGAAAGGCGCAGGTAGACGCCCCGGCCGTCGACATTCGTGTCCAGGTACTCCTCCTCGAGGCTCGTCTCGGTGTAGCGCCGCTCCATCTGGCTCCAGCCTGCGGCCACCATCGCGGCAACCCCGAGCAGGATGAGGGAGCGAAAGGCAATCTGGCCCGGGCCGAGCCTCCACGACGCGCAGGCGAGCACCGTGCCCGCGGACACCGCGGCGAAGACCGGGATGCCCGCGCGCGAGTAGGTCAGCAGGAGCCCCACCGCCGCGAGCAGCGCGCACAGACCGCAGAAGAGCCTCAGCCCGCGCGACCAGCCCGAGACGGCGACGGCGACAAGCGGGGGCGCCGCCATGCAGAGGTACATCGACAGGCTGTTCGCGTGGTCAAGCGTGCCCTCCGCGCGCTCCAGGCCGGTGATGAAATGCTGCTTGATGGCCCAGAGGCTCTCGAAGACGACCGCGCAGCCGAGCGCCACGGCCAGGAGTGTCCATTCGCGCCTCGACCGCACGTAGAATGCCGCCGCGAGAAAGACCACGATGCTGGCGAGGATCTTCGAGAGCTCGAACGCGCCGAAGAGCTTCGGCTCCGACACGACGACCGAGACGCCGGCGTACGCGAAATAGAGCAGGAGGGGCCCCAGGCTGCCGGGCCAGAAGAGGCGCCGGCCCGGGGCGCGGCGCGCGGCCCAGCAGCCGACGAGCAGGCCGAACGCGAGGATCTCGACGAGCGTCACCTGTATCCCGCGCGTCGTGCCCCGGTACCACGCCTCGCTGAAGAAGTTCACGTCCATCCTCTCCGCGAGCACGGCGAGG
>CAYQOH010000209.1:0-5033 GCA_964419075.1 uncultured Opitutaceae bacterium
ACTTAATTGGTGCTCAGGAAGGGACTCGAACCCTTACGCCTTACGGCACACGCCCCTCAAACGTGTGTGTCTACCAATTCCACCACCTGAGCACTTGTATCGGGGAGAGGGGCTAATCAGGGACAACCGCCCGAGGTTGTCCAGCCCTGAAATTGGGTTTTGACGCGCCCGCATACCTAGAGGACCTTCCGGGCGGCCATCCCCCCATGAAACTCGACGACATCAAGGCGGCCCTCCTCGCCTCCTATGAGACGGACGGCGGGATCAACCACCTGGACGGCATCAACCTGCCGTCGCAGGAGTCGGTGAACGAGATCTCAAGGGACTGCATGCATCTTCTCTTCCCCGGCTACTTCGAGGAGACCAAGCTCGAAAAGAAGGACGTGCCCATGCTCGTTGACACCGTCCTTGCCAGGATCGGCAGCAGGCTCGAGGTCGAGATCGAGAAGAGCCTCCGCTTCGCCCGCGACCCCGAGGCGAAGAAGCGCGCCCGACTCCTGGCTGAGGAGACGCTCGCCAAGCTGCCCGACCTCCGCAAGGCGATCCGCACCGACGTCGAGGCCGCATACCAGGGCGACCCGGCGGCGCTCAGCTACGAGGAGATCATCGTCGCCTATCCGTGCGTGCTCGCGATCTCCCTTCAGCGCTTTGCGCACGTCCTCTACGGCATGAGGGTCCCCCTCCTGCCCCGGATGATCACCGAGTTCGCCCACGAGCGGACGGGCATCGACATCCACCCGGGCGCACAGATCGGCACGCACTTCTTCATCGACCACGGCACGGGGGTGGTGATCGGGGAGACCGCGACCCTCGGCTCGCACGTGAAGCTCTACCAGGGCGTGACGCTCGGCGCCAAGTCGTTCGAGACGGACAACCAGGGAAACCCGGTCAAGGGCGTCAAGCGCCACCCGGACATCGCCGACAACGTCACCATCTACGCGCACGCGACGATCCTCGGTGGCGACACCCGGATCGGCGCGAACTCGGTCGTGGGCGGAAACGTCTGGCTCCTGGAATCGGTTCCGGCAAACAGCATCGCCTACTTCAAGGCGGACGACCTCGTCATCAGGCCGCGCCAGAAGAAGGAGGCGCTGGTCGGCTACGTCGAGGACTGGGTCATCTGAACAGGGACCTCGCGGCGCGGGCTCACCGGCGCTGCCGGTCGGAAAGCGCCCGGGCGAGCTCCGCGGCGAAGAACGGCCCGCGGTAGATCATCCCGGTGTAGACCTGCACGAGCGCGGCGCCCGCGTCCAGCTTCTCCGCGGCGCTCACGGCGTCCGTGACGCCGCCCGCGCCGATGATCGGGAGCCGTCCTGCGGTCGCGCGAGAGAGGTACCGGATCACCTCCGTGGAGCGGCGCCTGAGCGGCGCGCCGCTCAGACCGCCGGCCTCCCCGACGCCCGCGAACACACCGGGCCTCGCCAGCGTGGTGTTGGTGGCGACGATCCCGTCGAGGCCGAAGTCGGCAACGACGCCGAGCACCGCGTCAATCTGCGGGAAACTGAGGTCCGGCGCTATCTTCAGGAGGAGGGGCACGCGCGCCTTCCGCTGCGCCGAGGCCCGCTCCGCGTTCGCCCGCGTCACCGCCGAGAGGAGCTCCCTAAGGCGGGCCTCGTCCTGGAGCTGCCGCAGGCCCGGCGTGTTCGGGCTCGATACGTTGAGCACGACAAAATCCGCGTACCCGGCGAGCCTCGAGAAGCTCGCCAGGTAGTCCTCGGGCGCCCGGTCGATCTCGGTCACCTTGGATTTCCCGAGGTTGATGCCAACCGGCACGCGCCTCGCGCCGGGGGCAGGCAGTCGCGAGAGCCGCGCGGCGACGGCCTCCGAGCCCTCGTTGTTGAATCCCATGCGGTTGATGACCGCCTCCTGCGCCGGGTAGCGGAACACGCGCGGCCTTGGGTTGCCCGGCTGGGCGAGCGCGGTCACCGTCCCAACCTCCACGTGCCCGAACCCGAGGGCCGCCGCGGCGGGCCATGCGCGCGCGTTCTTGTCGAAGCCCGCGGCCAGACCGACGGCGTTCGGGAAGCTGAGCCCGAGGACGCCGACCGGCCGGAAGCTTCCCGGCGACAGCCGCTCGAGCGCCTCCAGCATCCGGCAGACGGGCGCGAGCCTGCCCAGGAGCGCCATGGATTCCACGGCCAATTCGTGGGCGCGCTCGGGATCGAGGCGGAACAAAACGGGCCTGATTATTTTTTCATAGATCGCACCCATGGGTCCCCAGCGTGAAATCCGACCGCCCAAAACGCAAGTGCCGCAGCTGAAACCCCCGCCCTGCCAACGCGTTCCGCACGCGCCGAATACGGATAATGGCACGGTGTTTTTGTGCTTGTTATTAAATCCCGCGCTCGCACGCTGCGGCTAAAATTTCCCGCTATTACCCGATCCATGGCTAAACCCACTTCCACACTCGACTGGTGCATCGTACGACTCGGCGAAGACCACAACTGGTGGGTCTGCGAGACCAGCGATCCGGTGCGCTGGGATGTGGACGGGTTGAGCATCGTGGACCCGCGGCAGGTGGCCCACCTGATTGAGCTCGTCGACGCGCTTCGGGACTACGGGTTCCAGCAGGACCTCTTTGAGGCGGCGTTCATCCCCTTCAGGATCGAGAAGGACCTGGGCGCGGGCAAGGTGCGCCTGAAGCGCGTGAAGGAGTCCGTCTTCGAGTCGGATGAGAAGCTCTTCACCCTGCCGGACATCCTCGATGAGGAGAACGGCCCGTACGCCGACCTGCTCGACCACCTGACGCGGTGCCGCGTGAAGATGCTCAACGACCTGTTCGCCTTCGAGAGCAAGCTCACCGTCGACGAGGTCGAGGACGAGATCCGCGAGGAGCAGAACACCCACTTCATCGAGGGCAAGGCCGTGCACACCTTCACGGAGCTCTGCGCCATCCTCGACTTCATGCCCGACGGGATCGACGCGGACGAGGAGCATCCCACGAAGGCGGCCGAGGAAGAGGAGGACGACCTGCCCACCCTGGACGCCGAGGAGGAGGAGAAGCTGAAGAACGACGAGTCCCTCAAGTGGGACGAGGACGGAGACGACGAGGAGAAGGACGACGACAAGAAGAAGGACGAGGATGGCGAGGGGGCGGCGGACGAGGACGAAGCGGAGAAGCCGCGGCGCAAGTCGCGCGGCAAGCGCTGAACCCCTCCGTCGCGCGCCATGCACCTTATCCGCGTCGCGTCGGTCGCCCTCATTGGGATCCTCGCGGGCTGCGCGACCGCCGAACCCACCGGCAAGAACCCGGTCATCCCGTCCGCGGCCACGGCGTCCCAGCTGCGTCCGGGCGACAGCCTGACAGTCGCCATCATCGGGGTTCCGGACCCGTCCACGAACAGCGTCCAGATCGACGACCAGGGCATCATCAGCCTGCCCTACATCGGCACCGTCAAGGCGTCGGGCCAGACGGCGGGCGGCCTTACCCAGCTGATCCGCGAGGCCTACGTCACGAAGAAGATCTACATGTCGGTCGACATCTCGGTGAGCGTGACCGAGCGTTACGTCTACGTCGGCGGCGAGGTGGAGAGGCCGGGCCGGATCATCTGGACGCCCGACCTGACCGCGGCGAAGGCCGTGCAGGCGGCCGGGGGGTTCACGCTCTACGCCAAGGAGGACAAGGTGAGCGTCGTCCGCAACCAGGTCCTCTACGAGGTGGACATCAAGCTCGCCCAGAAGAGCCCGTCCCAGGACCCGAAGCTCGAGCCAGGCGACTCGATCCAGGTCTCCCGCTCGGCGTTCTGAGGCTGAGCCTAGCCGTTAAGCTCGGCGGCCACGTCCTTGGCGAAATACGTCAGGATCATGCTGGCGCCCGCCCGCTTGATCGACACCAGCGACTCCCTCCGGCACGCGCCGAGGTCGAGCCACCCGAGCCGGGCGGCGGCGTGGATCTGGGAGTATTCTCCGGACACCTGGTAGGCCGCGATCGGCTTGCGGGTCGCGAAGCGCAGCTCCCGGATGATGTCCAGGTAGAGGCCGGCGGGCTTCACCATGACGATGTCCGCCCCCTCGGCCTCGTCGAGCCTGAGCTCGGTCACGGCCTCGCGGCGGTTCGCGGGGTTGAGCTGGTAGCCTCGCTTGTCGAGGCTGTGGGTGCCCGAAGCCTTGGCGCTTCCCACCGCGTCCCGGAACGGCCCGTAGTAGGCCGAGGCGTACTTGGCCGTGTAGGCCATGATCGCCGTCCCCTCGTGGTCGGCGCCGTCCAGCGCTCTTCGGATGGCCCCCACCCGCCCGTCCATCATGTCGCTCGGCGCGACGAGGTCGACTCCGGCCGAGGCGTGCAGGACGGCCATCTTCGCCAGGATCGCGACCGTGCGATCGTTGTCCACGTCGCCGCCGCCGGGCAAGAGGACGCCGTCGTGCCCGTGCGTCGTGTAGGGGTCAAGCGCGATGTCGGTCATGACGATCATGTTCGGGACGGCCTTCTTGACCGCCCGGACCGCGCGCAGGATGAGCGCATCCTCGCGCAGCGCCGCGGTCCCGTCCTCGTCCTTGAGTCGGGCGTCGAGCTTCGGGAAGAGCGCCACCGCCAGGATTCCCAGCTTCCGGAGCGACCGGCATTCCTTCACCAGGTCCAGAAGGCCGTAGCGGAAGACACCGGGCATGGACTCAATCGGTTCGGGGCGACCCTTCCCATCGATGACAAAGAGCGGGGCGATGAGGTCGGCCGGGCGCAGCACGGTCTCCTCGACCAGCGCGCGCAGCTCGGCGGTCCTGCGAAGCCTCCGGGGGCGTTGAACAAGATTGAGCTTGAATGAGTTGGGCATGATTTCGTTGGCTCGTTGATTGGAGCACGGCCGGCTCCGTGCCGCCACAAGAAATTGCGCCGCCACGCCCCGGACCCATCCTGTCGGTCAAGAACAGCGTTCCGCTGCGGCGGATTTTCAGGTAGGACATCCATCCCCTTCTCACACCTTCATGGCCATCAAGCTTTTCGACTCGATGTCGCGGGAAACGCGCGAGCTCCGACCGGGAAACCCGGACGGCGTGTTCCGCTTCTACAACTGCGGCCCGACGGTGTACGCCCCGGC
>CAYQOH010000210.1:0-5019 GCA_964419075.1 uncultured Opitutaceae bacterium
ACGCGGTTCGCAACCTCCTTCTCGACTGGGTGAGCTCGGTGCTCGGGGACGCGGGCCCGGAGTCCGTCGCCCGGATGATCAAGCTCGAGGTGAGGCAGTCCCAGACGGCCGAGCCCGCGGCACACCCGCCGGCCGCGGTGCCCGCCGCCCCGTGCACCCCCCTCCCCCCGGCGCTCGCGATCGACGGCCACGTGGCCATCTTCTCCGTCCTCATCGCTCCGCCGAACAGCCCGTTTGTGCTGGCCTCGGACGCCGGACTGGTGGCCGCGATCGAAAAGGATACGACCCTCGCGCAGAGCCTGGCCAGCGCGGCGCCGTTCACCTACGGCCGCCAGCGGGTCTTTGTCACCGGCTCGACCGTGTATTCGGGCGGGCGCATCCTCTACCAGTGCGTGGCGGTCCCGGATAACGCGCCGAGTTCGGACTTGTCCAAAACGTAACACGTTCGACACGCGACTGTCGCACGCCGCGTGCACAGTGGAATGCGTAAACCACGCATTCCGTGAAACTCGCGATTGTCACTGAGACATTTCCTCCCGAAATCAACGGGGTGGCAATGACCTTTGGCGTCATTGCCAGCGAACTCGGCCGGCGCGGGCATTCGGTGGCGGTTTACCGGCCATGGCGGCGCGACCTGAAGGAGCACCCGGACGGGAAGGGCTTCGTCCAAGTGCCCATGCCCGGTCTCCCTATTCCAGGCTATCCCCTGCTCCGGCTCGGCCTGCCCGCCGCGGGCGCGCTCCGGCGGGCATGGGCGGCCGAGAGGCCGGATCTTGTGCATGTTGCGACGGAGGGCCCGCTCGGCCTGTCGGCAGTCCGGGCCGCGCGCGCCCTCGGTGTTCCGGTGACGTCGAGCTTCCACACGAACTTCCACGCCTACACGCGGCACTACAGGATCTCGGTCTTCCGGGACGCCGCCCTCGCATGGCTGCGCCACGTGCACAATCTGACAAGCCGCACGTTCGCCCCCACAGCCGACCTCTGCAACGAGCTCTCCGGGATGGGGTTCAAGAATCTCGCCGTGCTCTCGCGGGGGGTCGACACGCGCCAGTTCCGCCCCGAGCGCCGGTCGAGCGCCCTCCGCGGCGAATGGAAGGCCGGGGCAACCGACCCCGTCATCATCCACGTGGGCCGGATGGCGGCGGAAAAGAACTATCCCCTGCTCTTCCGCGCGTTCGCCGCCATGAAGCAGGCGAATCCCGCCTGCCGGTTTGTGCTCGCGGGCGAGGGCCCGCTCAAGCGCTCGCTGATCCGGGCGCATCCCGACTGCGTTTTTGCCGGCTTCTTCTCCCGCGACGAGATCGGCCGCTATTACGCGTCCGCCGACATCTACGTCCACGCGAGCCTCACCGAGACCTTCGGCAACGTGCTCACCGAGGCGATGGCGAGCGGCCTGGCCTCGGCCGCGTTCGACTACGCCGCAGCCCGGGTCTTCATCAGGGACGGCGAGAGCGGCCTCACGGCGCCGTGCGACCAGCCGGACCGGCTCATCGCCGCGGCGGTGCGCCTGGCGACCGACCCGGCGCTCAGGAACCGGCTCCGCATCGCCGGCCGGTCGGCGGTCGAGGCCCAGTCGTGGGAAAAGGTGATCACGCGGTTCGAGGCCGAGCTTGAAGCGGTGGCGGGCGTGGCCCACACGCCCGCGGGGCCCTCGCCTGTTCTCGTCTGAACATGCGGACGCGAATCCTGATCATGACCGCGGCGTACGGCGAGGGCCACAACGCCGCGGCCAACGCCCTCGCCACCGCGTTCAACGAACACGCCCCGGAAACCGCGCGGGTGGTCGACGTCTTCGCGCTGTCGTGCCCGCGCCTGAACGGCCTCGTCCGACGGGCATACCTGGCGGCGATCAACGACACGCCGCGCCTCTGGAGGCACGCCTACGCCTGGATGGACCGCCCGGGATTCATGACGAGCGGCGTCCGGATGCTCGGTCCGCAGGCCAGGATGCTCGAGGCGATCATCGCGCGCGAGCGCCCGGCCGCGATCTGCAGCACCTTCCCCGCGTACGCGGCGCTCTTCAAGAGGCTCGCCCGCGACGGGCGCTTCTCGACCCCGCACTTCAACATCGTGACCGACTCGATCAGCATCAACTCGGTGTGGTGGCGGCCCGGATGCGACGGCTGGTTCGTGCCGAACGAGGACTCGGCCGAGGTGATGAGGGCCGCGGGCGTCGACGCCTCGCGGCTCCACGTGACCGGCTTTCCCGTCATGCCGTATTTCAGCGATAACGAGGGCATCGTGACCCGGCCGGACCTCTCCTCGGGCGCCGCCCCTCGGGTCCTCTACATCGTGAATTCGGGGACGCGCCACGCGGAGGCGACGGCGCGGTTCCTTCTGGCCGAAGGGGACTGGGAGGTCACCTGCACCGTGGGACGCGACGAGGCGCTCCGGGCGAAACTCCTCGGCCTCGCGGCCGGCAGGGGCCGCCGCGCCGACATCCTCGGCTGGACCGACCAGATCCCGAACCTGCTCATGACGCACCACGTCGTGGTCAGCAAGGCGGGCGGCGCAACGACCCAGGAGGCCATAGCCGCGCGCTGCCCGATGGTCGTCAACCAGGTCGTGCCCGGCCAGGAGGAGGGCAACTGCGAGCTCCTGCTGCGCCACGGCGCCGGGGCCCTTGCCACGACGCCCGAGGCCGTCCTCGCCGCGCTCCGCGCGGCGTTCTCTGGCGGCGGGCGGGGCTGGGGCGCCTGGCGCTCCGCGCTGGAGCCCATGGCCAGGCCCGACGCCGCGCGCGCCATCGCGGCGCATGTCCTTGCACACGTGAACGGGGGGGCCGGGGAGTCCCGCTCGGGGCTCTCCGCGGCGCTGCGATGAAGCTCAGGTTCGTCTTCAACCCGCGCTCCGGCAGGCCTCGCCGAAACGCGCCGCTCCTGCCCATGCTGCGGGACTTCATCGCGGCCCGGGCGCTCGACGCCGACCTTGTTCGCACGGAGGGCCCCGGTCACGCCACGGAGATCGCGCGCGACGCGGTGACGGCGGGTTGCCTGCGCGTGGTGGCCGTCGGCGGAGACGGCACCGTCAACGAGGTCGCGCAGGCGCTGATCCACACGCCCGCCGCCATGGGCCTTGTCCCCTGCGGGTCGGGCAACGGCCTCGCCCTGCACCTCGGTCTGCCGACGTCGTTCGCCGACGCCCTTGAGCTGGCGGCCGGGACCTCGGGGCGGATGGCCGAGCTCGACACGGGCACCGTCAACGGCCTGCCGTTCGTGAACGCCATGGGCCTCGGCCTCGACGCCGACGTCGCACGGCGCTTCAACCGCCTCACCCGCCGCGGCCTGCCGGCCTACGCGCGCACCGCGCTCGCGGCCTTCTTCAGCCGCTCGACCGAGCGCTGCCACGTGAGCGTCGGGGGCCACCGCGAGACGATCGACGCCATGCTGATCGCGGTGGCCAATTCCGACCAATACGGCAACAACGCGAAGATCGCCCCGCACGCCCGCGTGGACGACGGCGTCCTCGACCTGGTGGCGGTGCGGCCGGTGGGCCTCTTCTCGGCGTGCGTCCTCGGCGCGCAGCTCTTCCTCGGCGGCCTCGACCGGAACCCCATCGCGCGCCGCCTCCGGGGGGCGCGCTTCCTGATCGAGCGGCCGGCCGCGGGCGTCATCCACACCGACGGGGAGACCCACATGGCCGCGGCCACGCTCGAGGTCCTCGTGCGGCCGCGCAGCCTGAGGCTCATCGTTCCCGCGGACTGCGCCGCGGTGGGGTCCATCGAGGACCGGCCGGCGAACGCCTTCGCCCTCCAGCTGCCGTGAAGCGACTGCGCGCACGCACCGTCATCCTCTCCGACGTCCACCTGGGCACCGTCGACTCCAAGGTCGCGGAGGTGAACCACTTCCTGCGCCACGTGCGCTGCGAGAAGCTCATCCTCAACGGGGACATCATCGACGGCTGGCAGCTCAAGCGCAACGGGCAGTGGACCAAGGCGCACACGCACTTCATCCGCATCGTCCTGAAGATGCTGGAGAAGCGCGACACCCAGATCGTCTACCTGCGGGGCAACCATGACGACATCCTCTCGAAGTTCCTCCCGCTCGAGTTCGAGAACCTCCTGGTGGTCGACGAGTACCTCCACGACGGGATCCGCGGGAAGTACCTCGTGCTCCACGGCGACGTCTTCGACACCGTGACGAAGAACTTCGTGTTCCTCGCCCACCTCGGCGACTGGGGCTACCACATGCTGCTCATGATCAACCGGGCCTACAACGTGTGGCGCTCGTGGCGCGGCCTCGAGTACTGGTCCCTGAGCCGGGCGATCAAGGCCCGGGTAAAGTCCGCGGTGAGCCATGTCTCGAAGTTCGAGGAGCACATCGCCGAGCTCGCGCGCTCCCGGGGCTGCTGCGGCGTCATGTGCGGCCACATCCACACGCCCGCCGACAAGATGCTCGGCGACATCCACTACCTGAACTCCGGAGACTGGATCGAGTCGCTCACCGCGATTGTCGAGCACTGGGACGGCAGCTACCAGCTGATCGAGTACGCGGACTTCGTGAAGCAGTTCCCCTACCCGGACGAGGACGCCTCGCTCGAGGGCCAGGCCCCGGCCGCGGGCCTGGCCGCAGGCGCCGCGGCGCCGAGGTTCCAGGACGAGCGCCGCGAGAGCCCCGTGATCTGACGGCTGGATTGACAGGGGCCGCCCGGCGCCTCGTCTTTGGCTCAAGGTGCCGGAACGCGAAAAGATCCTTGTGGCGATGTCGGGGGGCGTGGACAGCTCCGTGGCCGCCCTCCTCCTCAGGAGGCAGGGCTTTGACGTCTCGGGCGCCTACATGAAGAACTGGATCAACGAGGACGGCGTCGTCGGCAACTGCCCATGGATGGAGGACATCGAGGACGCCCGCCGGGTCGCCGACAAGGTCGGGATCCCGTTCCAGGTCGTGAACCTCATGGGGGACTACCGCAAGAAGGTGGTGGAGTACCTTCTCGACGGGTACGCCCGCGGACTGACGCCGAACCCGGACATCATGTGCAACCGCGAGATCAAGTTCGGGGTGTTCCGCTCCTGGGCGCTCG
>CAYQOH010000211.1:0-5001 GCA_964419075.1 uncultured Opitutaceae bacterium
CGGTCGCCTGCGTCTTCCTGAGCTATTTCTTCATGTCGATCATGTTCCCGACGATCTTTGCCCTCGGCATCTACGGCCTGGGGGCCCGGGCCAAGAAGGCCTCCGCCTACATCGTCATGGCGATCATGGGCGGCGCGCTGCTGCCCAAGGTCATGGGCTTCGTGGCGGACCGCTACGACATCTCCCGCGGGTTTATCGTGCCGCTCGCCTGCTTTGTGTTCGTCGCGTATTACGGCTTCAATTGGCCGAGATTCAGCAAGGCGGAATCCCTGCACGGCGCGGATCTTCCCCGCGGCCATTGACCGCGTTGAGGCTCGATTGGACCATGGACCTTAAGACGCGTAGGTCATCGCCTCGACTGCGGCAGTTGGCCGCGGCGCTGTGCGCGCTGCTTGCGATAGGAGGCGCGGCCGCCGCCGCGCCTCCCCCCTTCCGCTACCAGACCATGGGGGTCGCCAACGGGTGCTTTGTGGAGTCCGTCGCCTGCTATGACGCCTACCATGAGAAGTTCGGGGAGGGCGGCTGGGTCCGCGTGCTCCAATGGGGGGCGAAGGAGGACGAGGTGATGGTGGCGGGCCACGCCGTCGCCGTGTTCGAGACGGCGGGCGTTCTCTGGTGCTGGGACGTCAACTTCGGGTGGACGCCCCTTTCGATCGCGCCTTCCGAGCGCGAGAACGCCGCCGTCGTGGCGGCTCCGGTGGTCGCCAACTACCCCCGGGTGACGGCGCTCTACCCGATCCTGTGGGACGGCGGAGCCCAGGCGCCCGAGGAGGGCCCCCCGGGAGCGGCGGCAACCGAGGCCGAGGGCGCCCAGTACGCGAGGATCGTCGCCGAGAGGCTGGCCAGGCACCGCCCGGTGAACCTTGTTGAATTCACGCAGTCCGGCGGAGGGGAGCCGAGGACGCGCGAGGCCGTCGTCTTCGTGTTCGGCGGCCGCATGTGCGTGTACGCCCCGGAGGTGGGCACCACGCTCTTCCGGGCGCGCAGTTCGGTGTGGAACGTCCGCCTGACCCAGGAGATAGTTCGCAGGCTGTTCCCCGGGGCGGAACGGGTTCGGTCGGTCGCGCTGCCGGCCCCCGAATCCTGACGGCCGATCAGGCCCCTTTGGCTTTTGCCTCCAACGCCGCCCTCACCCGCTCGGGCGACATGGGCAGCTCCAGCAGGCGAACGCCCGTCGCGTCATGGAACGCATTGGCGATGACGGCTCCCGTCAGGATGATTGCCGGCTCGCCCCCGCCCCTCGGCGGCGCGTCGTTGGCCTCTAGGATCACGGTCTCAATCCTGGGCACCCACGAGAAGCGGGGCAGGGCGTAGCGGTCGAAGTTCGTGTCGCGGATCGCCCCGTCCTTGAAATGGATCTCCTCCGAGAGCGCATAGCCGAGGCCCATCGTGATGCCGCCCTCCATCTGGATCTTCGCGCCCGCGGGGTTGATCACCAGGCCCATTTCCTGGACCCAGAGGACGCGCTTCACCGAGATCCGCCCGTCCTTGACGCCGACCTCGGCGATCGCGGCCACGTAGCTTCCGGCGTCCTCGCCGCAGGCGATCCCAAGGCCCCGGCCGCTCGGGCCCTTCGCGGGCTGCCAGCCCCAGTGGTCGGCCGCGGCCTTGAGCACCCGGGTGAGCCGGGCGTCCTTGAGCTGGCGCAGGCGGAATTCAATCGGGTCCACGCCCGCCATCGACGCCAGCTGGTCGACGTGGCCCTCGCGGGCGAAGGCGTTGTTGCTCGAGCCCGGCGCGCGCCACGCGCCGACCTCGAAGGGGTGGTAGC
Source organism: uncultured Opitutaceae bacterium (assembly GCA_964419075.1). Lineage (GTDB taxonomy): Bacteria > Verrucomicrobiota > Verrucomicrobiia > Opitutales > Opitutaceae > Palsa-1447. The sequence goes on from CAYQOH010000211.1 coordinate 1,772, forward strand.
CGGGCGGGCCGTTGAAGCCGGCGACGGACGAGGTCCGGTGGTGCGCGATGTCGTACAGGTGCGCGGACGCGCGGTCGCCCGAGAAGCGGACTTCGTAGTCCCAGAACGCGATCCTGCCCGCCGCGTCGAGGCCCGAGTCCACCTTGATGACGGACGCCGGCCTGAAGGTGTCGTTGAAGAACTCCTCCTCGCGCGTCCACATCACCTGGACCGGGCGGCCCGTCGCTTGGGACAGGCGCGCGGCCTCGACCGCCTGCAGGTTGAAGGACTTGCCGCCAAAGCCGCCGCCGACAAACGGGGTGATGACCCGCACCTTCGGGATCGGAAGGCCGAGCGCGAGCGCAATCTCCTCCCTCGCGCCAAAGGGATTCTGGGTGGAGGCCCAGACGGTCGCATGGTCCCCCTCCACGTGGGCGAGCGCGGTGTGGGTCTCCATCGCCGCGTGGGCGACATAGGCGCCCAGATAGGTCTGGCTCAGGCGCTTCACGGCCAGGCCGCGCCCGGTGTCGACATCGCCGCCCTGGGCCACGACCCGGGCCTCGAGCTTCGCCTGCTCCAGGTGGGCGTAGATCGTCTTGTCGTCCAGCCGGGAGGGCGAGGGCTCAAACTCGGAGCGGAGCTTCCCCAGTGCCTCCTCCGCAGCGTCGGGCAGCACGTGCAGGACGGCCACCAGGTCGGGCTGCTGCACAAGAACGACGCCCTCCATTCCCTTGAGCCCCGAGGTGTCGACCCGCTTCAGGACGGCCCCGTGCGCGGGAGCGCGCAGGACGCGGGCGTAGAGCATCCCCGGCAGGCGGACGTCGCCGGCATAGACCGCCTTGCCCGTGACCTTGTCGCGGGAGTCCTTGCGCAGGAGCGGCTTGCCAATGACCCGGAATTGCTCCGGGGTCTTCAGGCCCGGCGTCGCCGCCACCTGGCGCTCGATTCTCTTTCCCTTGGTCAGCTGGCCGTAGGTGAGCTTCCTCGAGGGATCCTTGGTGTCGACGACGACGCCCAGCTGGACCGAAAGTTGGGTCACGGGGACCTGCAGCGTCTCGGCCGCCTGCTCCAGCAAGGCTCCCCTGGCCTCCGCCGCGGCCTTCCTGAAGGCGATGCCGAATTCCTGCGTGGTCTGGGAACCCCAGGTACCCTGGTCGAACGGGCAGAGGTCCGTGTCCCCCATGACCATGCTGATGTCGTCGACGGACACGTCGAGGTCCTCGGCGAGCATCTGGGGCAGCGAGGTGATCGGCCCCTGGCCCATCTCTATCTTGCCGGTGAAGCACGTCACGTGTCCGTTCTCGTCGATGTGCAGGAAGGCGTTGAAGTCCCCCGTCGGCTTGGGGCGCACGGTGATGGGATGGGCCGCCTCCGAAACCTCGGCGCCGGCGCTCCGGCCGAGGACGACCCACACGAAGAGGCCCGAGCCCAGGCGCTTGACGAAGTCGCGGCGCGTGGGGAGCGACGCCTCGTCTACCATCGGGCCCGGCCTGAGGGACAGGTGCGCGCGGTTCATGTCGAATGGGCCCCCCTCATGGCGGGTGCGGCCTCGAGGACCGCGTCGACGATGCGCACATGCGCGCCGCAGCGGCAGAGATTGTCGTCCATCCCCGCGACGACCTCCTCGCGGGTGGGGTCGGGGTGCCTGAGCAGGAGGTCGTACGCCGTCAGGATCATGCCGGCCGTGCAGAAGCCGCACTGAAGGGCGTCGTGGGCGATGAACGCCTCCTGGAGCGGATGGAGCTTCCCGTCCCCGGCCAGGCCCTCGATGGTCACGACCTCGGCGCCGTGCACCGACCGGATGTCCACCGAGCAGGAACGCACCGCGCGATGGTTCACCAGGACCGTGCAGGCGCCGCACTGGGCGATGCCGCAGCCGTATTTCGCGCCGGTCAGCCCGAGGTCGGTCCTGAGGACCCAGAGCAGGGTCCGTTCCGGGTCCACGCTGAGCTGCACGGGCTTTCCGTTGAGGTGGAAGGAGACGTCGGCGGCGGGCATTGGGTGGGGTCGGCCGCGGAATCCCGGCCCAAGGGACCGGGGGCGAGCCTGAGCAGGGCACAATGATGGGGCGTTTGCGGCCGAAAGTCCACCCTTGGCGACAACCAAGACTCGTGATGTAAGTGGCCGTGTCCCCAGGCCGGTCCTGTTTCCGCCCCGCTCCCTCCGAACCCGCAAGCTGACCCATGAATGCGCCCGCGAACAGCCGGTCGACACGGATGAAGGGTCGGGGTTATCCGCGGGGGCCGGCCTTCGCGCAATCGCTCGTTCTGCTCGCCGTCGCCGCGCTCGTGGCGCTCGGTTCGGGCTGCGGGACCATGCCCGCCTCAACGGGGGCCCCGGCCGCCAGGGATGAGATCTTCTACCTGATCTTTGTCAGGAGCTTTCGGGACAGCAACGGCGACGCGAAGGGCGACCTCAGGGGCATCGAGGACGAGCTGGGCTATCTCCAGGGCCTCGGGGTCACCACGATCGTCCTGACCCCGCTGTATGAGTCGCCGTTCTACCACAGCTACTTCGCCACCGACTTCTCGAAGATCGATCCGGCCTACGGGACGGAGGCGGACTTCCGCCACCTGGCGCGGGCGCTGCATCGGCGCGGGATGAAGCTCTTCATCGACGAGGAGGTGCAGTACGTTACCGCGGATCACGAGTGGTACCGGGACGCGCTCAACAACCCGAATTCGCGGTTCAGCCATTTCATCCCGTTCCACGGGCCGGGAAACACGCTGCCCGAGTCCGGCCCCTACGGCCTCCTCGACCTTTCGTCCTATGAGGGGGCGAAGGTCCGGGTGGCGACGGTCAACCTGTACGATCCCGGGGTTCTGGACTACCAGGCAAGGATGTTCGAGCACTGGATGAAGCCGGAGGGCGCAACAGCTGACGACGGAGTCGACGGGTTCAGGATCGACCACATGATGGATGACCTCGACTCAAGGAAGATCCTGGTCAACCTGTTCGCGCGGTTCTGGACCCCGATCTTCGAGAGGCTCAGGGCGGAGAATCCCCATGTCCGGATCCTGGCGGAGCAGGCCGACTGGGGCTACGGCGACGACTTCCTGACCCGCGGGAACGTCGACTTGGTTTACGACTTCCCGGTGCGGGGGGCGATCGCCTCCTTCGACAAGAGAAAGATCAGCGAGACGGTGGCCGAGACCTGGAGGCGGACCCCGGCGGGCAAGGGGCAGCTCATCTTCATCGAGAACCATGACACGGACCGCTTTGCGTCCGTGGTCGGCGGGGACGTGCGCCGC
>CAYQOH010000212.1:0-4984 GCA_964419075.1 uncultured Opitutaceae bacterium
GCTCGCTGGGCATCATGCCGTACATCAGCGCCTCGATCATCTTCCAGCTGATGACGGCGGTCGTCCCGGCCCTCAGCCGCCTCCAGCAGGAGGGCGACGTGGGCCGCCAGAAGATCACCCAGTACACGCGCTACGCCACGGTCCTGATCTGCATTGTCCAGGGAACGCTCACGATTCTCGCCCTTGAAAATCCGGCCAAGCTCTTCCCGGGGTACGACGTCAGCACCTACGGCAACATCGTCGTCGTGGGGCGCATTGGGTTCCTGGTGACGTCCGTGATCTACCTGACGGCGGGCACGATGCTGATGATGTGGCTCGGCGAGCAGATCACCCAGCGCGGCATCGGCAACGGCGTCTCGCTGCTGATCACGGTCGGCATCCTCGCTACCCTCCCGGGCGCGATCGCCCAGACCAAGCAGTTCTTCTTCGGCCCGGTCGGCACCAGCGCCGGCCACGGCACGCCCCTGGCCGTGGTCATGATCCTCCTCTTCTTCGCGGTCACCATGGGGATCATCATGGTGGTCCAAGGCCAGAGGAAGATCCCCGTCCAGTACGCGAAGCGGGTCGTGGGGAACAAGGTCATGGGGGGACAGAGCTCCTTCCTTCCCCTCAAGGTGAACTACTCGGGCGTCATGCCCGTCATCTTCGCGCAGGCCATCCTTCTCTTCCCGCAGCAGATCATGTCGCAACTCGGCGCCGCGTTCAACCTGCGCTTCCTGAGCGAGTTCTCGCAGAACCTCCTGCGCGGCCACTGGACGTACTACACCGGAAACGCGCTCCTTATCCTGTTCTTCAGCTACTTCTGGGTATCGGTCATGTTCAAGCCGATCCAGATCGCCGACGACCTCAAGAAGTACGGCGGCTATATCCCCGGGGTGCGGCCGGGCGAGCCGACGGCCCAGTTCCTGGACTTCATCATGACCCGGCTGACGCTGGCCGGCGCGATCTTCCTGACCATCATCGCCGTCATGCCGGACGTGCTGCTCTTCGAGCTCAACGTCCCCTCGCGGATCGCCTACTTCTTCGGCGGCACCGGGATGCTGATCACGGTGGGCGTCATCCTCGACACGATGCGCCAGATCGAGACGTTCCTGCTCCAGCGCCACTACGACGGCTTCCTGAAGAAGGGCCGGATCCGGGCACGGTCCACGGACGGGCGGCCCGGGGCCCTGGGCGACGCCCTCGACCTGAAGGCGGTCGGGAAGCTCTGCCTCGCGGTGGGGTCGCTGTTCCTCTTCGGACTCGTGATCTGGGCGGCGCGCCGCTGGGGCGGAAAATGATCTCCCTTTGGGCTTTACAACGGTCCGAATGGAAGCGATATTTGACCTCTTTTCCCATTTAGGCGCTCCCGCCCAAACGAAACTCCTTCTGCTCGGTCCGATTGATTTTCGCACGGAAGAAATGATGAACCGGGCACGTTCTTTGCAGATTGAGCACGTCTCTCCCGCCGGCCTGTTGCAGCGGGGGATTTCGCGGTCCCGCGGCTCTGCCGCCGGGAACGAAGCCTCCATCCTGGCGCTCCTGCGCCGCTGGTTCTTCGCGCGCAAACCTGATGCGGGATTTGTCCTCACGGACTTCCCGGCTACGCTGCTCCAAGCTAAAGTGTTCGACGAATGGCTCGCAGTCCGCGGCGAGGAAATCGATGCGGCGGTCGCCGGTTGCGGCGCCGACGGGCCGATCGTTGAGCACTACCGCACGCTCGGCCTCCTTATGGAGGAGGCTGGCGCCACCCGATGATCCCTATCAAGAACAAGGAGGGCGTCGTCCGGATGCGCGAGGCGTGCGCGATGGCCGCCACGGTGCTTGAGTCGCTCAAGCCCCTGGTCAGGCCTGGGATAACAACAATGGACTTGGAGGAGGCGGGCCGCGCGGAAATCGCGCGCCTGGGAGCGCGCAGCGCCTGCTACGGATACGAGCACGGTTCGCGCCGCTACCCGGCGCACACCTGCATCTCGGTCAACGACGAGGTGGTGCACGGAATCCCCTCGTTTAGGCGCATCCTGCGCGAGGGGGACATCGTATCGCTCGACATCGTCCTCGAATTCAACGGCTACATCGGCGACAACGCGTTCACGGTGCCCGTCCTGCCTGTTTCGCCCGGGGTCCAGAAACTCCTGCGCGTCACCCGCGAGGCGCTCGACCTTGGCATTCACGCCGCACAGGTCGGCAACCGGATAGGGGACATTTCGCACACGATCCAGACGTACGTTGAGGGAAACGGCTTCAGCGTGGTCCGAGACATGGTCGGCCACGGCGTCGGAATTGAGATGCACGAGCCGCCCGAGATCCCGAACTTCGGGAAACGCGGGTCGGGCGAGCGCATCAAGCCGGGAATGACTCTGGCGATCGAGCCGATGGTCAACCTCGGCGGCTACGCGACGCGAATCCTGCCCGACGGATGGACGGTCGTCTCGGCCGACGGGTCGCCCTCGGCTCATTTCGAACATACGGTGCTCACGTCAGAAAAGGGTCCGGAAATCCTCACGGTTCCCGGACTGGTTCCGGCCAGGTCGGCCTGAACTCCAGCAGAATCTACTCAACCACAACTCTCCACAAACCACACACAATGCCTCGTCTCCTCGGTGTAGAAATCCCAGCGAAGAAGAAAGTCGCCTACTCGCTCCGTTACATTTACGGCGTGGGTCCCACGCGCGCCGACCAGGTCGTCAAGGAAGCCGGCCTCAAGGCCGACATGCGCGCCCAGGACCTGACGGAGGAGCAGCTCAACAAGATCCTCCACGTCATCACCGAGCACAAGTGGGTGGTCGAGGGCGACCTTCGCCGCGACATCGCCGGGAACCTAAAGCGCCTGCAGGCCATCAACTGCTACCGCGGCGTCCGCCACCGAAAGGGCCTGCCGGTCCGCGGCCAGCGCACGAGCACGAACGCCCGCACACGCAAGGGCCCGCGCAAGACGATCGGCGTCACCAAAGTCAAAGAATAATCACTCCAAGCCATGGCCGAAGAAAAGTCCGCTCCCAAAAAAGAAAAGGCGCCGAAGGCCCCCAAGGCCGGAAAGCCGGCAGACGCGCCCGAGGGTGCCGTCCACGCTGCGGCGCCTGCCGCGGCCCCGGCGGCGCCCGCCGCAGACACAAAGCCCGTCGAGCTTATCGGCGGGGTCGCGAAGCAGCCGACGGCCGAGGATCTCCTCAAGGAGGAGCTGGGCGCGGTCAAGGTCCGCAAGGCCAAGGGCTCGAAGAACGTCACGTCGGGCTTCGCCAACGTGCTCGCCTCCTTCAATAACACGATTGTCTCCATCACGGACCCCAAGGGCCAGGTGATCGCCTGGTCGAGCGCGGGCAAGTGCAACTTCCGCGGCTCCCGCAAGTCCACGGCCTACGCCGCCCAGATCGTCGCCCAGGACGCCGCGCGCAATGCGATGTCGCACGGCCTCAAGGATGTCGTCATCCGCGTGTCCGGACCTGGCCTCGGCCGCGACAGCGCCATACGGGCGCTCCAGGCGATCGGCCTTGAGATCACCTCCATCGTCGACGTGACGCCGATACCCCACAACGGATGCAGGCCGCGCAAGCGCCGCCGCGTCTAGGCCCAGCCCCTTTAGCCCAACCCTCTTCACCTTAAGACAATGGCTCGTTACACAGGTCCCTCTACCCGCATCAGCCGCCGATTCGGCGTGCTCCTGATCGGCTCCGGAAAGGCGCTTGAGCGCCGCAACTATCCGCCCGGCCAGCACGGCCCGAAGTCCCGCCGCAAGTCGTCGGAGTACTCGGTCGGCTTGAACGAGAAGCAGAAGCTTCGCTACACCTACGGTCTCCTCGAGAGGCAGTTCCGCCGCATGTTCGAGATCGCCAAGCGCGAGCGCGGCGTCACCGGCGAGCGCTTCCTGCAGCTCCTTGAGACGCGCCTCGACAGCGTCATCTACCTGCTCGGCCTTGCGAAGAGCCGCGCGGCGGCCCGCCAGTTCGTGAACCACGGCCACATCCGGGTGAACGGGCGCAAGGTGGACATCGCCAGCTACAACGTCCGCGCGGGCGACGAGATCGACGTGCGCAACGCGCCCGCCTCGCGGCAGATGGCGACGCGCAACCTCGAGGAGAATCGGATCCGCACCGTGCCGGGCTGGCTCTCGCTCAACGCCGAGCAGTTCAAGGCCGGGGTCGTTCGCCTGCCCAAACGCGACGAGATGGACCAGAACATCAATGAGCAGCTGATCGTCGAGTTCTACTCGCGCTTCTAAGCCGCATTTTACAACCACCACTCCCAACTCAACAAAGAGTTCACGCCATGCCAAAACGCCTCGGAAAATTCGAACTCCCCTCCAAACTGACGAAGGTCGAGGACGGCGCCACGCCGACCTATGCAAAGTTTATCGCCGAGCCCTTTGAAGCGGGCTACGGCCACACCGTGGGAAACTCGCTGCGCCGCGTTCTCCTCAGCTCGATCGAGGGTGCGGCCATCTCCTCGATCAAGGTCGAAGGCGTGAACCACGAGTTCCAGAGCATCGACGGCGTCGTCGAGGATGTCACCGAGATCGTGCTCAACCTGAAGAAGATCCTGATCGTCTCGCACAAGCGCGAGACCATCTCGCTGGCGATCAAGGTGACGAAGGCGGGCGCCGTGACGGCGGCCGACATCCAGGCCGACGCGAACATCCATATCGTCAACCCCGACCAGGTCATCTGCACGCTCGACACCAAGCGCACGTTCGAGGCCGAGATCGAGATCAAGACCGGCCGCGGGTACTGCCCGGGCGAGCAGAACAAGAAGGAGGAGCAGCCGATCGGGGTCATTCCCATCGACTCGCTCTTCTCGCCGGTGAGGCTCGTCAAGTACGCGGTGGAGAACACCCGCGTCGGCCAGATCACGGACTATGACAAGCTGATCCTCGAGATCTGGACGGACGGGCGCATCACGCCGGACGACGCCCTCAAGCAGGCCGCCTCGATCCTCAACCACCACCTCGACGTCTTCGACCGCGTCAGCGAGGAGGCCTACGAGTTCGAGAGCCAGCAGAGCGAGGTCA
>CAYQOH010000213.1:0-4983 GCA_964419075.1 uncultured Opitutaceae bacterium
GGTCCCGCAGCGACGGCACCTGGACCGGGAACACGTTCAGGCGGTAGAAGAGATCCAGCCTGAAGGTGCCGCGCTCGACGTGCTGCATCAGGTCCCGGTTCGACGTGGCGAGGAGCCGGACATTGACCTTGATCGTGCGGTTTCCGCCGACGCGCTCGAATTCGCGCTCTTGTAGGACCCGCAGGAGCTTGGCCTGGAGGTTGGCCGGGATCTCGCTCACCTCGTCGAGAAGGAGCGTCCCGTTGTTGGCGAGCTCGAAGCGCCCTTCGCGCCTTTCCGTCGCCCCCGTGAAGGCGCCCCGCTCGTGGCCGAAGAACTCGCTCTCGATCAGGTTCTCGGAGATGGCCGCGCAGTTCACCTTGATGAAGGGCTGCTGGCGGCGCGGGCTGCGCCTGTAGATCTCGCGGGCGATCATCTCCTTGCCCGTTCCGCTCTCCCCGCTGATGAACACCGTGGCGTCGGTCGGGGCCACACGCTCGATCAGCTGGCGCAGCCGCACCATCGACGGGGCCCGCCCGAGCATCGCACCCTCCTCGTCCGCGTCCCCGTCGCTCAGGAGGCGATTCACCTGAAGCAGCTGGCGGTAGGACTGCGCCTTCTTGAGGATGATGTCGATCTGGCTCGAGGTGAACGGCTTCATCACGTAGTCGAACGCCCCGGCCCGCATGCAGGCCACCGCCGATTCGACCGAGCCATTCCCTGTTACCACGACCACCAGGGGTCGCTCGGGGAGCGTCGCAACGTGCTCCAGGAACTTGTGCCCGTCACCGTCCGGCAGGCGGATGTCGAGCATCATCAGGTCGAACAGTTCCTGCGAAACCAGGGCGTCGGCCTCGGAAAGGTTCGCCGCCATGGCCACCGTGCACTTGCGCCGCAGAAAGATCTCGTTCAGCACGTTGCGAACAACGGGCTCATCCTCGACAATCAGAATCTTTTCGTAGGCCATGGGGTTTTCGAGGCAGCAGCCTCGCGCGGAGTGACGAGCGTTGCCGAGCCGCCGGGCTTGTCCAAGCAAATATTGCCTACCCCGCTTAAGCGTCCCTGCATGAGCGCATGTACGAGGCTAATCGGACAGCGCCCGCATCGGCCGCCAGCCCGGAAACTTTAGGGAAATGCGCCTAAAGTGTCCGGTTTCCGGTCCGATTAGCCGTGCAAGCACCCTTATGCAGACACGCCTGCTGGCCTTCCTCGCCGATACGCAACGCTTTATCTGCGCCGAGAGGCCGGAGCCCCGGCCGAACTCCTCCTGGGAGGCCTCACGGTCGGTCAACTACGGACAGGGCCTGGCGCGCCTATCCCTGGGCGCCCGGGACTTTGCCGGAAACGTCACCCCCCTCGGCTCGGTCCTCGTTCAGTCGTTCAAGCTCGCGGACGGCACCCCCTGCCTAAAGGCGCACCTAGCCTGGCCCGAGTCCGACGCCAACATCACGCACCCCATCTTCTCGAAGCCCCACCTAGAGTGGGCGAACGAGGCGGCCCAATTGGCCTCCGCTTGGCTGTCCGGTCCCCCGGCAAGGATCTCGCCGGTCGACCAGGATACCGAGCTGCTTGCCGCAGGGTGACGCTCGTGGGGGCCGGGTGACGCAGCCGCGCCCCACGGTCATGTGCAGGCATTCAGGCGCGACGCGACGGGCGTCCGCCCACCGTACGCCGGACTGACCCGCCTTACGCGCTCGAGCGCCTCCGACCTTGAGTCTATTTCTCGGCGGATTCGCAGGAGCGCATCCTGCATGAGCAGCACGTTCCGTCGCCTCTTCTCCGCGAGGCCCACCATCGATTCGCGGATCCTCGGCGAACGAAGGTGCTCCGCCATCTCGGAGAGGGATTCCAAGAGCGGCGTTATCCGGCTCTGGATCACGCGCAGCCTCGACCCCGAGGCGGCCCGGGCCGCCACGGCCTCCCTCGCTAGCAGGTCGTCCAGCGCGGCCACGATCCGTTCCGCCGCATGAGAGGAACCCTTCATGCCGACACGAGGACCCTTTCGCCTCCCTGCACATCCTGGGTGCGGAGCATCTCCGCCCAGGCCTCGTGCACGGTCTTGAAGAGGTTCTCCACCTCGACAAGAGGTTCGAGCTGCTTGCGCATGTTGGCCTCGAAGAGCCTTCGGTTGTAGTACTGGTAAAGGCCGTCCATGGTCTTCGCAAATTCGGCCCCCACCTCGTGGTTGAGCGACCCGCGCAACTCCGAGAAGATCGCCTGCGCCTTGATCAGCTCGCGGTTGATGATCTCGATGCGCCGCAGGTCGGCTTTCGGGCGCTCGAAGGCCGCATGCGCGAGGGCCATGGAGCGCGAGGCGCCGTCGAACATCATGAGGACAAGCTGGCCTGGGCTCGCCGTGAGAATTGAATTCTCGCGATACACCCGCGCGAAGTCTCTCGGGCCGGACATGGACGTCGGGCGCTAGTTCTGGTCTTCCGATGGATCGGGCGATTGCACGATCTTGCGGGCCACCTCGCCGATGATCTGCACCGAAGGGTAACCGGGATCGGCGGCAAGCGCGCGTCCGCGTGCGACGACGTCAGGCCTGACTTCGGGTTCGCTGGAAAGCTTGGCCTTCAGCATCTCCGCGCTCGCCGTCGAGAGGCTGTCGCTCGCGTTCATGGCGCGGCGCGACACCAGATTCGACTGGGTCAGGCCTATGGCGGCCGTCGAAGGCATTCCTTGCTGAGATGACGTGGAATTGATCATAGCGTTTGTCACGGACAGCTACCGGCTTCTGGAGCATGCATATCCGTGAATCTCTTCATGCAATTGATCGGCCGGGTTGGCGGGGACTTTAGGGCTATCGGGGGGGCAGCGTCTCGAAGGTCGCTTCCGCAGCGTAGGCTCCGAAGCGCGAGGGGCTGATGAGCGCCGCCTCGGGCAGGTTGGCAGGGTTCTCGCCCCGATCGCCCCCGCCCGCCGCATAGAAGGCCCGCAGGCCGGCGATGACGCCCGGGTCGCTGGCAGAGAAGACCTGGTCGAAGGACCAGATCAGCTTCCCGCTATCCAGGAGTGCCAATTTGGCGCGTATTCCGAGGGTGATCGGCCTTAGCGGACGATAGGCGGTGAGGTCCACAAAGAGGACCCCCTGGGCGGCAAAATCGTGGCTGATCTCGTCGAGGAATCCAGCCGGCAGTGCGCCAGCCGACAGCAGCGAGTCCGCACCAAACCGCCGCCTGCATTCTTCGCGCGAGAGCGTGACCACCTCGAACCGCATCTGGCGCTCCAGGGCGATGGCAAAGGCCGCATCCAGAGCCTCGGCCGATTCCGGCACCGCCGCGTCGCCCCCGCAGACGGGAAGCAGGACGACCCTGCGGAGGCCGGCCGGCAGGTGCTTCTCTCCGACGAAGTTCCTCGCGGCCTGCGTGACCGGCTTCTGCATGGCGGGCTTGCGCTCCTGTGTCGCGCAACCGGCGCCTGCGACCACGACCACGGCCAGGGACAGCGCCGGCGCGAGGCGAAACGCCCGAAGGGCGGCCTTCGAAGGGAATTCCATGCTCAAGCGGTGGTGAAGAATCATCCCGAAGACGAGGATGAAGCCGACGACGGCGTTGAATAGGCCGACGAGCTGATGGTGGATCCGGAGGAGCTCGAAGAGCTTGACGAACCCGACCCGGACGACGTGATGCCGGAGATGTAGGCCTGCTCGGACTGCGACTGCTGGATGGCCTTCTCCATGGCCATGAATTCGGCGGTGAGCGCGGCCTGCTGGTTCGCAAGGTAGGTCGTGAGGACGGAGATCTGGTCGTTCAGCTGCGAGTTTGTATCCGCAAGGTCCTTCTGATTCCCGATATTCTGGGTGACGACGTGGCTAAGGTAAGTGTCCACCTTGCCAGCGAACCCCGAGGATCCCGCCTGGAAGAATGCGGCGACGCCCTGCGGATTGCTCGAGAGCGCCGTCTGCAGCAGGGCGCTGTCGGTGATGCCGAGTTGGTTGGAAATACCCGAGAATCCGATGCCGATCTGGTCGAGCCTTTGGATTGCTCCGCTTCCTCCGCCTGTTGAACCGAAGGCGATCGACTTCAGCTCCTGGGCCCAGTCCGACACCTCGAAGTTGCCAGACAGGATCGAGGTCGTGACGGATCCGGTCGAGTTGGCGGTGATCGCGGTGTCCGTCGAGATGTCCGAGGCGAACTGGTTGTATGCGGTGATGAAGGCCTGGATTGCCGTCTGCATCGACCCTGTGTCGGGCGCCACCTGGACCGTCTGCTTCTCCTCGGTGTTCACTGAAAGGGAAAGGCCCGAGACGCCGAGATCGGCCGAGCTCAGGTTGTTGGTCATGGCCGTGCGCGGCGACCCGCCATTCACCGTGAATTGTGCGCTCTTTCCCAGGACGAGCGACGAGCCGGTCTCGAGCCCGAGCGCCGAGAGAAGGTTGCCGGAACCGGAGTCATCCGATGCCGATATCCCGATGTTGCCGGTCATCTTGTTGGTCAGCACGATCTGGTTGTTCTGGATGTCGAAGGACGCGGCGACGCCTGCCGAGGAACCGGTTATCTTGTTCATCACGTCCTGGATCGAGTCCGTGTTGACGTTGTAGCTGATCCCGACGCCATTGACCGTGAACGAGCCGTTTCCCAACAAGTCCTGGCCCGAGAGACCGGCCTTGAGGCCCGACGTCGCAATGGGGCTTGAGAGGCTTACCGAGCCGAGAGCCGACGCGCTGGTGGCCGAGGCCGTGCCATTGCCCGCGAGTCCCATTACCTGTAGGAAGTTGCTCGTGTCGTTGGCCGCGCCAAGGACCAGAGGGCCCGCCGAGTTGGCGAGGGTCACCGTGTCGGGGTTCACCAAGTCAGTCGTTGGGTTGTAGACGGCGCTAACGGTGCCCACAGCTGTCGTGATCGCGTCGAAGACGTCCTGCAGCGAGTCGGTGAGCGACACCCTGACCGGCTGGCCGTTCACCGTGAAGGTCCCCGCGATGACCGGCGTCGCGGTGTTCATGGTGGCGATCGAGACGCCCGAGACGGTGCTCGACGCGCTCAGCGGCCCGCTGATCCCGGT
>CAYQOH010000214.1:0-4967 GCA_964419075.1 uncultured Opitutaceae bacterium
CGACCACGGCGGGGCGCATGGACAGCTACGTCGACCTGTTCCAGTCCCTCGGCGGCTCCATGGTCATGCTGGCCAAGGGCAACCGCGGGCCCGGCGTGACGGCGTCCTGCAAGAGGTTCGGCGGCTTCTACCTGGGAAGCGTCGGCGGCCCCGCGGCGATCCTCGCGAAGGAGAACATCACGAAGGTGGATGTGCTCGAGTACCCCGAGCTAGGCATGGAGGCCGTCTGGAAGATCGACGTGAAGGACTTCCCCGCGTTCATCCTGGTCGACGACAAGGGCAACGACTTCTTCGCGAACGGATGCGGCGCCTGCCTGCCGCCATCCCCCGCCAAGGCGGTCAAAACCTGAAGCCCACCAGCATCCGGTCGCTGGGCCCCTGGTCCATCGACTCGTACATGCGCTCGTTGGACGAGGCCTTGGTCTTCATCCAGTCGCTGGCGACCGCGCGTGAGCCGCCCGACGCGTAAGCCGGGAGCGCGGGGGCGAGAAGCCTCGCGCGGCGCTCGGCCGCCGGGTCGAGCCCAGCCAGCGGATCCGCCTTCGGCGCCCGAGCCGGCGTCGACGCGGGCTCAAATTCGTTATCCGAGCCAAAGACGGAGCGCTGGGGGTAATCCGGAGCCGGCTCGCGGACATCAGAGAAGGTGATGACAATGCCGTCGGCAAACGGAGACCGGGATGCGGACGGGTTCGCCACGGTCACGGGGGCCTTGGTGATGTGCGACTCGGACACCGCCATGACGGGCTCCTGCACCGGAGTCACCTCGCGGGCCGCGAAGCCGGCTCCCTCGGGAAGGGCCGCAGGCCGGTCGACCGGGCGCGCCGCAGGCGCGGCGACCGTGGCGGCCGCGACCGGCTGCGCGAGATTCGCGCGGTTCGACGCAGCGGGTCCTGCGGGGCCGCCCATGTAGCGGACACCCATGTAGGCGAGCGCAAGGGCCGCGGCGGCCCCCACGGGCACTGGATGCCGGTGCACAACCCATATGATCCTCGAAATCCCATCCCACCAGGGCCGTTTGTTGACGATCGCCGAAAGCTGCTTCGCCCGGATTTCGGACTCGAACGTCGCCCAGAACTCAGCCGCGGGCCGCTCGGCCCTCTTGAGCCGCAGCAGGTCCTCAACTGTAATCTTTCGGTCCGTATCCCGTTTCATTTGGGCAAATAAGGTTGGAGCTCGGCCTGAAGCAACTGCTTTGCATAATGGAGCCGGGACCTCACGGTTCCCACCGAGCATTCCATGATATCCGCAATCTCTTGATGGCTGAGTCCGTCGATTTCGAATAAAGTCACCACAGTCCTATGATTGATAGACAGTTTCTGCATTGCATCGTTCAATTTTTCCTGAAGTTCGCGGACGAAGGCATCCCTCCCCGCGCCGGTCCTGTCGGTCAGGGCGTCGATCACCTCGCGGGATACCGGGTCCTCCTCCCTAATGGACTCCAGGCTGAAGAAGGACCGTAGCCGGTTCTTCCTAAGGTGACTCAGGGTGGAGTTCACGGCGATGCGGTACAGCCACGTGAAGAACGAGGCCTGGCCCTGGAACCGGTGGATGGACTGAAACGCCTTGATGAAGGCGTCCTGCGTCAGGTCCGAGGCGTCCTCCCGGTTGGAGGTCATGTTGTAGATGATCCCGAGGACCCGCTCCCGGTACTTCACGATCAGCCGGTCAAAGGCCGCCACGTCGCCGGCCTGGACCTGCCGGACGATGTCCAGGTCAGCATCCGCCTCGAGCTTTCGCTCGGGCGAGGCCACGAGGGTTTTCTCGATGGTCTTGCTGGCGTTCATGAGGCAGGCAGAAGGAAGTCCCGCGCGGGCCTTAACGCAAATCGAAACGCAACCGGCCCGCCGGGCCGGCCGATTCCTCCGCGCCGAAGGTACAGGCGGCGCTCATCCAGCCGGCCTCAGGGAGGCGACTTGCGCCAGCAGGACGTCGCCCAGCGCGAGCAGGTGCCGGGTGGGCGCCAGCCCGGGCCATTCCGCAAGGGCCGCCCGCGCCGCCGTCACCTCGTGGCGGACGGCGCCCTCGACCTCGTCGAACACGCCAAGCTCGAGCATCTGCTTGAGGCGCAGCGCGGGCTGGGCCGGCTGCTGCCCGCTGATCTCCTCCACGAGGGCCGCCCGCTCGAACGGCGGCAGCCGGTCCATGAGCGCAAAGAGCGGCAGCGTGAGCTTGCCGCTCGCAAGATCCGTCCCGAGCGTCTTGCCGATCTTGTCCTCGCGGCCGAAGAAGTCGGCGAGGTCGTCATAGATCTGGTACGCGATCCCGAGGTGCCGGCCGAACCGGTCCGACGCCTCCACGTAGCCGGCCGCGGAGCCCGCGAGCCTCGCCCCGAGGAAACACGACACGCGGAAGAGCTCGGCCGTCTTCAGGTCGATGATGCGGTGGTACTCCGCCGGGGTCAGCTCCGTCGAACGCCTCCTGAGCGTCTGCACGGTCTCGCCCGCGCAGACCCGGCGGGTCGACTCGGAGACCGCGGCGCAGACCTCGGTCGTCGGGAAATGGCTGGCAAGGTGGAGCGCGTGCGCGAAGAGCGCGTCACCGAGAAGAACGGCTGCGTTCGGACCGAATTCGCGCGTCGC
Source organism: uncultured Opitutaceae bacterium (assembly GCA_964419075.1). Lineage (GTDB taxonomy): Bacteria > Verrucomicrobiota > Verrucomicrobiia > Opitutales > Opitutaceae > Palsa-1447. The sequence goes on from CAYQOH010000214.1 coordinate 2,580, forward strand.
GGTCCCTCGGCTGCGCCTGACGTCGGCCGAGTCCATGATGTCGTCGTGAACGAGCGTCGCCAGGTGCACGAGCTCGACGACCGCTGCGGCGCGCACCAGGTCGGGAGCTACCGACCGCGCATCCTTCCATCCGCTCAGAAACACCAGCGCCGGCCTGATGCGCTTGCCCGAGGTGTCGATGCAGTAGTTGACCATCGCACGTATCTCGGGCTCGAACGACTCGAGCTGGGCCTGCAGGAACTCATCGAGCGCCGCCATCTGCGGGGCCAGCATCGCAAAAACGCCGGCAAACGCGTGCGGTTTGCCGGCGGGAGGATTTTCGGTGCTTGGGGCCCTCGACATAGACCCGTGGACCCTAGCCCGAAATCGGGAAATCTCCACCCAATTGTCGCGCCAGGCGAGGGTTCCCGGGTGCCCGGCTTATGGAACCTCGTAGACCTCGACAAGCGCGGTGCCCGTGGCCGTTCCCACGCCGCCGACAACCGCGGTGTAGGTCCCGGGCGGCAACACGGCAAGGATCGCGGAGTCGGCGCTACCGTTGGCGTACATGAACGCTCCGGTGGACTTCTCAGAAGCCGCGACCAGAGCCGGGTCGTTGCCCGACTGCCACGCGTAATTCTCGCGGACAAGCTGTTGTGTGGCGGACTTGAAGAGCTGCAGATGAGGCGAGGACAACGGGTTGGAGACGTTGAACTGGGCCAAACCGGGTCCCGCTCCCCGAATCAAGAGCTTCTTGGGCGCCGTGCCATTGATGCTGAACCCGGCAATCAAAACGTTCGTGTCGGTGCCCACGATTCCCCGCGTGGAAATGTTGATGAGCTTCCTCGAGGAGAACGGGGCGTACGCGTCGAGGTCGTAGATCTCTGCGAGCGTGATGCCCGTGGCTCCGCCGACCCCGCTGATCTGCGCGGTGTAAGCACCCGGGGCAAAGGAGCCGACAAACGCGGAGTCGGCGCTTCCACTCGGGAGGGCAAACGCCCCGACCTGGGTGTCCGCGTTGGCGACCGAAATCGCATTCGTCGAGGTGGAACTCCAGCCTGTGTTCTGCGCGACGACCGTCGCGCCCGAGAAGACCTGCAGCTGTATGGCCGAGACCGCGTTGGATATGCCGAAGGTGGAGAGCGTCGGGCCGATCGCGCGGATGAGGAGCTGCTTGGGCGAGGTGCCCCCGACGACGAATCCGGCCACCAGCACGCCGCCGCCGCCGGAGGTTATCTGCGCGCGGGTGGATATGTTCTTCATCACGCCGTCACTGAACAACCCGCCCGACGCCTTGGCCGCGAGGATGGTGCCGCCGCCCGATCCCGAAAGCGCCCCCGTGACGAACCCCGTTGCCGGGTCTATTTGACCGGTGAGCGTGTTGTTGCCCGCCGTCGTGATTGTGAAGGCGCCGGAGGAGTCGAGGCTGCCCTGGCCGACGTCGCTGGATGCGCCCGATGAGATGTACATCATCAGGCTGCCATCGGCGCCGACGATCGCGGCGACCTGGCTGTCGGGCTGGCCGGCCAGGCTGCCCGTGAAATAGCCCGACGAGACCGCCGTCGTGCCCGCCAGCGGCGTCGGCCCGATGAATGTGGCCTGGTTCACCGCCAGCGTGCCGCCGACCCCTGTCGACGAAACGGTCCCCGTCAGGTTGCTGGTCGCGAAGGCGCCGCCCGAGCTGATCGGGATGCCCGTGTAGAAGGCCGTGGACCCGTTCGAGTTCGAGCGCCCGATGTAGACGCCAAAGGCGCCGTCCACCACGGCAAAGGCGAAGTGCCCGCCGTCCGTAAGACTTTGATATTGACCGAAATAGACGGTTGTTCCCTGGCCACCGGTGGCCGGAAGGGCCTCAATGACGATGGGGACCGACGTCGTCGTCTCCCCCGCGTCGTCCGTGGCGATCGCCGTAATCGTGTAGACTCCCGCCGAGAGCGGCGTGAACGAGGCCGTGTAAGGCGGCGTGGTGACGGTCGCTATTGGGATGCCGTTCTCGAAGAACTGCACTTTCGAGATCGTGCCTGACGTGGCGGTTGCGTTCGCGCTGATTGAAACGCTCGAGGACACCGTGGTCGTGCTCCCCACCACGGGCGACGTGATGTTGACGATGGGCGGCGGCTCCGTGGTCACGGTCACGTTGACCGTGTTGCTCGTCGTCACGTTGCCGACGTTGTCGGTCACCTGCGCATTGATGGCGTACGTTCCAAGGTTCGTGGGCGTCCACGAGACGCTGTACGGATAGGCCGTAATCTTCCCAAGGGACGTGCTGCCGACGAAGAACTCGACCTGCTTCACGTTCCCAGGCGAATTCATCGCCTGTGCCGTCGCCATGAGCGTGACCGGCGTGTTGACCACGACGCTCGAGCCGTCCGCCGGGGCGTTCATCGAGATCGTGGGGGCCTTGCCGAT
>CAYQOH010000215.1:0-4964 GCA_964419075.1 uncultured Opitutaceae bacterium
AGCAGGCGATCTACCTCCTGCTCGCGGCCGCGATCACCCACCTGTTCCTCGCGTATTTCGTCTCGATCCCCTCGGTCTGGGCGATGATGCGCGACGCGCCGACGAAGAACTGGGGCGCGTTCGTGTTCATCGCCGCCGCCACCGGCGCGATCTACTTCAACTTCGCGTGGTTCCGCGAGCAGCTCTGCATCGTGATCTGCCCGTACGGGCGCATCCAGTCGGCGCTCACCGACGACCACACGCTCGTCATCGGCTACGATTGGGCGCGCGGGGAGCCGCGCGGCAAGCCCGGCGCCCCCGGCGCGGGCGACTGCGTCGCCTGCGACCGCTGCGTCAGCGTCTGCCCGACCGGAATCGACATCCGCCAGGGGCTGCAGCTCGAGTGCATCGGCTGCGCCGCCTGCATCGACGCCTGCGACGAGGTGATGGCCCGGCTGGGGCGCAGGCCGGGCCTCGTGAGGTACGACTCCCTTGCGGGGCTTTCGGGGCGCCCGAGGCGCTGGATCCGGCCCCGCATGGTGGTCTACGGCGTCCTGCTCCTGATCGGGGCCTCCGTTGCCGGCTGGAGCGCGTCGGGGATCCGGCCCGCGTCGCTCACCGCGACGCGCATGATCGGGGCCCCCTACTACATGGACGGCGGGGCCGTCCGAAACCAGTTCCTCGTGCGCCTCGTGAACAAGCGCTCGGATCGGGTCACGCTCATCCTGTCGGTCCGCGGCCTGCCGGCCGGGGCGACCGTGCGCGGCCTCGAGGCCCCGGTCGAGATCGCCCCAATGGGCGAGGAGGTCCGGCCCCTCATCGTTCAGGTGCCGCGCGCGCAGTGCGCGCCGGCCACCGTGTTCGAGGTTGTGGCGGGCGATGCGGCCGGGTCGTTCCGGCTGAGCCGGTCCATGGAGTTCCTGGGCCCCGAGGCGGCAGCCGGCACGCCGGCGCCCCTGGCGCCGGACTCCCCTAACTCCCGTGAGCCCCACCCGCGCACTCCCTAGGGCGCTTCGGCCCCGGACCTGGTGGTGGGTGGCCGCCGCCCTCATCCTCCATGTCGCCGCATGGACGGCCTGGTTCCGGATCGCCTCCCGGCACCCGGTCGCCGACGTGCCCCTCGCCGCCTCCGCGCGGCGCTGACCCATGGAATACGCGAGCATCAGCTCCCCGTCCGCCGCCTTCATCGCGGGACTCGTGACGAGCCTCCACTGCGCCGGGATGTGCGGGCCGCTCGCCTGCGCCGTCCTTCCGGCCCGCCGCGAGCAGGGTGACGCGACGACGGCGGCCACGACCTACCAGCTGGCGCGCATGGTCAGCTACACGGCCCTGGGCGCGCTGGCGGGCGGCCTCGGCCGGATGCCGCTGGCCATGTTCTCGGCCACCGTGCTGAAGTGGCTGCCGTGGCTCGGGGTGGTGTTCTTCGTCGGCCTGGCCCTCAAGTGGGACCGCTTCTGGCCCAAGCTGCCGATCCTCGGGCGCCTCTACATGGGGATCTCGGGGCGCCTGCGGGGCTACCCCCCGGCCGCGACCGCGGCCGCGCTCGGGCTCGCCACGCCGCTGCTGCCCTGCGGGCCCCTGTACTTCCTGCTCGCCCTCGCGCTGCTCGCCGGCTCGGTGGCGCGCGGCGCCGAGTTCATGCTCGCCTTCGGGCTGGGAACGGTGCCGCTGCTCTGGGTCGCCCAGACGCAGTTTGGGCGCCTGCAGAGCCGGTTGTCACCGCGCTGGAGCAGCCGCCTCCGCGTCGGGCTCTCGCTGGCGGCCGCGCTCATCGCGGCGTGGCGCCTGCGGGGCACGCTCGGCGGCGGCGGCCCCGACCCGACATCAATGGTATGCTTCTAGAGGAGGCCAAGAAACCCGCCCGGCGCCCCCCCGCCTGCTGCAGGCACTGCGGGGCTCCGACCGTCGACGAGCGCACGGCCGAGTCCGGCTTCTGCTGCAGTGGATGCGCCTACGTCTTCCGGCTGGTGCACGAGCACGGCCTCGGCGCCTACTACCGCATCAAGGATCCGGTCACCGTCCCGGCGGATGCCGGGGTCTTCCAGCCCCGCGACTATTCGTGGCTTCGGACGGCGCAGAAGGACGCCGAGAACGCGTGCGGCGACCGGCCGCCCGAGCTCATGCTCGACATCCAGGGCGTCTCGTGCGCGGGCTGCGTCTGGCTGATTGAGCGCCTGTTCCAGCAGGAGGCCGGCGCGCGAGACATCGTGGTGAACGCCCAGCTCGGGTCCGTCCAAGTCCGCTGGATCATCGGCGTCTTCGACGCAGCCGCGTGGGCGCGCCGGCTGCAGGCGTTCGGCTACGTGCTCGGGCCCGCCGGCGAGAAGCCCGACGTGCTCGAGAGCACGGACATGGTGAGGCGCATCGGGCTGTGCACGGCCTTCGCGCTCAACGTGATGCTCTTCGCGCTGCCGGCATATTTCGGGATGCGGCCGGACTTCGAGTACGCGGGGCTCTTCCGCCTGCTCTCCCTGGTCTTCGCCACCCTGAGCGTCCTGGTCGGGGGCACCTACTTCATCGCGCGCGCCGCGCGCGCAATGAAGACGGGCGTGATGCACATCGACCTGCCGATAGCGATGGGGATCGTGGGCGCCTACGCAGCCTCGCTATGCGGGTGGCTGCTCGGCATAGGCCGCCTCTTCTACCCGGATTTCGTCGCGACCTTCATCGTGCTGATGCTCGTCGGACGATGGGCGCAGGTCTCGGCGGTCGAGCGAAACCGCCAGCGCCTCCTCAAGCAGCAGCCCGTGCCGTCGCGGATACGGCTCGCCTCGGGAGGGGCCGTGCCGCGCGAGCGCCTCGAGAGCGGCCAGGTGATCCTCATCGCCTCGGGGGAGACCGTCCCCGTCGAGGCCAGGCTCGAGGACTCGGCCGCCGCCTTCTCGCTGGCCTCGATCAACGGCGAGGCCGATTCGCGTGTGTTCGGGGCGGGCCAGCACGTGCCGGCGGGAGCCGTCAACCTCGACCTGGCCGACGCCCGCCTGCGTGCCCTGCAGCCTTGGAGCCGCTCCCTCCTCGCGCAGCTCTTGGCCCCCACGAAGCGGGCCGGCTTCAGGCATCTTTTCCTCGAGCGGGTGATCCGCGGGTACGTGGTCGGAATCGTCGCGGCGGCGGCCCTCGCGGGCGTCGGCTGGTGGGCCGCGACGCACGACCCGGAGCGCGCCGGCGCGGCGGCGATCGCCGTCCTGGTCGTCAGCTGCCCCTGCGCGATCGGCCTCGCCCTTCCGCTTTCCGACGAGATCGCCACGGGGCTCATGCGCCGTCGGGGGGTCTTCGTGCGGGAGAACGACCTTTGGTCGAAGCTGGGCCGCGTGCGGACGATCCTCTTTGACAAGACGGGCACGCTGACCCTCGAGAACCCGGTGCTGGTCAACCCGGAGGCCGTGCGGGCGCTCGGCCTCCGCGAGCGCCGCGCCCTCTTCACCCTCGTCCAGGCCAACCCCCACCCGGTCGGCCGGTGCCTGCACGAATGCCTCCTTGCCGGCGGGGCGCTCGAGCCCCTCGACGGCGCCCTGGAGGAGGAGGTGGGATCCGGCGTCTTCCTCGGGGACTGGAGCCTCGGCCGCGCCGGCTGGCGCGACGGCGGCCCGCAGGGCCCGGAGACAGTGCTCGCGAGCGCCGGAAGAGCGGTCGCGAGGTTCGCGTTCGCCGACTCGGCGCGCCCGGGCGTTCGCGAGGAGCTCGGGGAGCTGGCGAGGCAGGGCTACGGGGTCTACATCCTGAGCGGCGACCGGAGGGAGAAGGTGGAGGCCCTCGCCCTCGAGCTCGGCCTGCCGCCGGCCCAGGCCGTAGGGGAGCTCTCGCCCGAGCAGAAGGCCATCTGGATCGAGCACCACGCGCCGCATAGCGCGCTCATGCTGGGCGACGGCGCCAACGACAGCCTGGCGTTCGACCGCGCGCTCTGCCGGGGCACGCCGGTCATCCACCGCGGCGTCCTCGAGGGAAAGGCCGACTTCTACTACCTGCGCCGGGGCATCGGGGGCATCCGCGACCTCCTCGCCATGGACCGGACCCACCGCCGCGTCCAGGCCGCCATCATTGGCTTCTCGATCGCCTACAACGTGACGGCCGCCGGGTTTGCCGTCGCCGGCCTCGTCAATCCGCTCGTGGCCGCGGTCGTCATGCCGGCCAGCTCGCTCGCCTCGCTTGCGATCGTCACCCTGGGGATGGGCTCGGCGAAGGCCCCCCGCTGACGCCACCCGGCGCCGGAATGCCTCTGGCGGAACCCGCACAAGCGCCCTAGCGTCCACAGATGCCCTCCTCGGAAGTCCCTTCGGCGGCCAAACCTCCCGGGGGTGGCGGCCCCTCGCCGCAGGCCGATTCGAAGCCCGGCCGACTGCGGCGCGCCACCGCGGCAATCGCCGCGCTCGCCGTCGCGGCCATTGTCCTGCACCTGGCGCTGCGGTTCGGATTCCATGCCACCCGCGCCGTCTACAACGCGCCCCTCCTGGTGACGCTGGCCCTCGGGGGCGCGCCGCTCCTCTACGAGCTTCTTCGGAAAGCCCTCCGGAGGGATTTCGGCTCGGACCAGCTGGGGGGCATCTCGATCGTCACCTCGCTCCTCCTCGGCGAGTACCTGGCCGGCTCGATCATCGTGCTCATGCTCTCCGGGGGCGAGGCGCTGGAGGGCTACGCCCTGCGCAGCGCCTCCTCGGTGCTGGCCGCGCTGGCCCAGAGGATGCCGTCGATCGGCCACCGCAAGCGCGGGGACGCGCTCGCGGACGTGGCCCTTGCGGACATCGAGGTGGGCGACACGCTCGTCGTGTATCCCCACGAGATCTGCCCCGCGGACGGCGTCGTGGAGGACGGCCGGGGCGTGATGGATGAGTCGTACCTCACGGGCGAGCCCTACCAGATCACCAAGACCCACGGCTCGGCGGTCATCTCGGGCGCCATCAACGGGGATGCGGCCCTGACCATCCGGACGACCCAGCGCGCGGCCGACTCGCGCTACGCGAAGATCATGGAGGTGATGCGCGAGTCCG
>CAYQOH010000216.1:0-4921 GCA_964419075.1 uncultured Opitutaceae bacterium
GACCGCGGTCCTCGGGGGCAACGGCGCGGGCAAGAGCACGCTGCTTCGCGCCGTGTTGGGATGGCAGGCCCTGGCGGGCGGGGAGGTCCGGATCGGCGACGCCCATCCCCAGCACGCGCGCCCGCGGCTTGCGTACGTCCCGCAGCGCCATGCGGTGGACTGGGACTTCCCGATCACGGTGCGCGGCGTGGTGGAGCAGGGCAGGTATCCGTCCCTGGGGGTGTTTCAGCGGATCAGCCCGGCCGACCGCGAGCTCGTGGACCGCGCGCTCGAGGAGCTCGGCATTTCCGAGCTCGCCGAGCGCCAGATCCGGAGGCTCTCCGGCGGCCAGCAGCAGCGGGTTTTCCTGGCGCGCGCCCTGGCCCAGGGAGGGGACATCTTCCTGCTGGACGAGCCGTTCGCCGGCCTGGACCTGTTCGGCAGCGAGGAGTTGACCCACATTCTGCGCAATTGGGAGTCGCAGGGCCGCACGGTCCTCGCCGCGGTTCACGACCTCGCCATTGCGCGCTCCTGCTTCACCCGGGGCGTCCTGCTGGACACCTCCCTGGTCGCCGCCGGGCCGATTGCCGACGTGCTCACCCCTGCCAACATCGACCGCGCCTACCGCCACGGGCACTGCGTCCACGGTGCGACCCGGTCCGCAGCCGGGGAGGAGGCGCACCCGTGAGCCTCCACGAACTGCTGCTGGCGCCGTTCTCCTATGAGTTCATGCGCCGCGGGCTTCTTTCCGCCGTGCTGCTGGGCGTCAGCGGCGGCCTGCTCGGGTGCGTCCTCGTGCTCCGCCGGCTGGCGCTCATGGGCGACGCGCTCTCCCATTCGCTCCTGCCGGGTGTCGCGGTGGCTTGGCTCCTGTTTGGAACGAGCACGTCCGCCCTGTTTTTCGGGGGCCTTGTCGCCGGCCTCCTCACGGCGCTCGGCAGCGCGCTCCTGAGCCGCCTGACGCGTGTCAAGGAGGACGCGGCCTTCGGGTCGCTCTTCATCGTCTTCTTCGGACTGGGGGTGGCCCTGATCAGCAAGCTGCCCACACGCATCAACCTCGCGGATTTTCTGTTCGGAAACGTCCTGGGTGTAGGCGCCTCCGACCTGCGCCTCGCAGGGGCCGTCAGCGCCGGGACGGCCGCCCTGTTCGCGATCTTCTACAGGAGCATCCTTCTGGAAACCTTCGACCCGGTCTTCCACCGGGCGACCGGCGGGCGCGGCGGGCTCGTCCACCTGGGTTTCCTCACACTGACGGTGCTCAATCTCGTGGCGGCGATGCAGACCATGGGCATCGTGCTGGCCCTCGGGCTCTTCCTCCTTCCGGCCGTGAGCGCCTATCTCTGGTGCGACCGGTTCTTCTCGATGTTGCTGCTCTCCGTCGGCCTCGCGATCTGCGGCTCGGTGGTCGGGATCCTGGTGAGCTTCCATGCGGGGCTGGCAAGCGGGGCCTCGATCGTGCTCTGCCTCGGGGCGGCGTTTCTCGTCTCGGTGCTGTTCAGCCCGCGTTACGGCGCGTTGAGGGGCCTGCGGCTCGGCCCCACCCGCCCTCCCGGCGCATGAGGCTGGCGCGCGAGTTCGCCGTCCTTGGACTTGCCGCGGCTGCCTGCGTGGCGCGGGGCGCGCAGCAGCCTTTGCTGCGCGTGGTGACCTTGAGCACCGTGCTCTCCGAGGTTGCACGCGAGGTGGGCGCCGGCCATGTCTCGGTCGCAGGCCTCGTCCACCCGGGCGTGGACCCGCACACGTTCAACCCGTCGCCCGCCGACATCCGGGCCGTGGCCGACGCGCAGGTCGTGCTTGCGTCCGGGCTCAGCCTCGAGACGTACCTGGACCGCCTCGTTGCCGCCTCGGGCTCGGGCGGCGACGTCGTCGCCGTCGGAGACGCCCTGCCGGCCGCTTTCGCGATGCCCGGGGCACCGGGAGGCGGCGAAACGGACCCCCATTGGTGGCACAGCCTGGACTGCATGGTCGCCGCCACGGACATCGTACGGGCGGAATTTGCCCGGGCGCGCCCGGCCTCGGCGGCGGATTTCCTGGCGAACGCGGAGGGCTACAAGGCGCGGCTCGGAAAACTGAAGGCGTGGGCGGACGCGGAAATCGGCCGGCTTCCGCCAAACCGGCGCCACCTGGTCACGTCCCATGACGCGTTTGGCTATCTCGCGCGCGACTACGGCTTCGAAGTCCACGCGATCAGCGGCCTTTCGACCGACAGCGAGGCCGATGCGAGGCATCTGGCGGGTCTCATTGACCTGATCCGGCGCGAGGCGATCCCCGCGGTGTTCGCCGAGGACAGCGCGAACCCGCGGCTCGTCGAGAACCTCGTCCGCGAGACCGGTGTCCGCCTGGGCGCGACGCTCTACGCGGACGGCCTGGGGCCGCCGGGCAGCGGCGCGGAGACATTCGACTCAATGTACCGGCACAATGTGCGTGCGATCGTTGGCGCCCTGTCCGCGCGCTAGCCGCGGCCGTCAGCCGTCGGTGTCGTTTCCCTTGGGGTAGTTGAACCGGACGTCGGTGAACGTCGTGCCTCGGATTTCGACGCTTCTCAGCACCCCGTCGAACTCCTTCGTGGTCTTCAGCCAGTCGGCCTGCGCCTCGAAGAGCGAGGTGTCGCCCACGGTCTCGCCCGTCTCCGGATTGGGCACCGCCTGCAGCACGAGGGCGTGGGGCCCGCCGGCGAAGGTCGCCGTGATCTCAATTCTGGGCGCCGAGGATCGGACGAAGTTCTCCATCTCGCTATCGAGCACGAACGCCTGGAGAACGCCCGCCGACTCGTCGAGGACGAGTTCGATGTGGTACTCCTCGTCGCCGAGCACCACGGGGGTCCCGGCGTGCGGCGGATGGTGGTGGTGGCGGTGCGGCTGAACGGCGTCGGCCGCGCCCATCGGCGCCTTGGAGCATCCGGCCAACGTGAAAAGGATGGAAAACGCCACGACGGCCGGTTGACGGTGAAAGCTCATCTTCTGGCCGCCGAGCGAAGCAGACTGCGGCGCGAACTGGAATCATAAGTTTTGGCCCGGTTTCCCGGTGGCGCCCCGGGGTGCTTAATGCTTTCTTAACACGTTTCCCGTCCATTTTAACTAACCCGGATGCGCCAGGCCCCCTAGTATCAGGGAAGCATGGCCGACACCATCATGACCGACCCGGCGCTTGCCCGCGCAACGGTTTCAATACAGGCAAGGGCCATGGATCCGCACCCGCTGGCGGGAGTCGAGTCATGCATGGGTTTGACCGAGCGCGAGGGCATTGGCCCCCCGCTGGAGGAGGAACTCCCGCACGGGTACCTTCTGGACGGGAGGTTCGTCATCGGTGAGGCCATTGGGCGCAGCGCCATGGCGACCATCTACAGGGCCGAGGACCGGCTTCGCGGCGGATCCGTTGCCGTGAAGATCCCGCTCATGAAGGTGCAGAACGATCCAGCCTCGTTCGGCCGTTTCCAGCGGGAGGAACGGATCTGCTCCACGCTCTGCGGCTCGATGCTGCTCCGGTTCATCCCCGTGGACGATGCCGCCAAGAGCCGCCCGTATTTCGTCACGGAATTCCTGGACGGCTGCACCCTCGCCTACGTGATCCACCGGAGGAAGCCGCTGGCGGAGGGGGACGCCCTCAGGATAGCCAGCGTCGTGTGCGAGGCCCTGGGTCAGATGCACGCGCGCCGAGTCATTCACCGCGACGTCAAGCCCGCGAACATCATGATCTGCCGCGACCAAAGGCTCTGCCTCCTCGACTTCGGCCTCGCGGCGGAGGCTGACGCGGGGCAGGGCATCCTCGCCGGCCTGACGCCGCTCTTCGGAACGCCGGAGTACATGGCGCCTGAGCAGGTTCGCAACAAGCAGAACGACGAGCGCACCGACATCTACAGCCTTGGCGTGATCCTTTACCAGATGCTGACAGGCGTCCTCCCGTTCCCGGCCGAGGACCCATGGGCCGCGGCGCAATTGCGGGTGACCGGCGATCCGGCGGCGCCGCGGCTGGTAAACCCGTCCCTCACCCCGCAGGCGGAGGAGATCGTGCTCCGCGCCCTGCGGCGCGCGCCCGAGGAGCGCTACCCCACGGTCACCGCCTTTCGCGCGGACCTGGACGCCCCGGGGCGGGTGCACGTCACGGGGCTCAGCGGGAGGCTTAAGGCGCCCCATTTCCGGATCAGCCTTCACGGCACGCCGATCCTGGCCGGGGTCCTCATTGGCGTCGGCTCGCTCGCCTTCCTTGTGGGCCTGTTCCTCCTGCTCATGCGCCACCGGTAGGGGCGCCGACGGGCTCAGGCCCGGCTTGGCATCTCAAGGGGGATGACCGCGTGACGGCGCAGTTCCACGCCGCGAAGGAACGTCAGGATGGCCCGCTCGCCGATGCGGTCGCCCGTGAGGAGCTTGTGGAGCGCATCAACCGAGGGCGTCGGCGCGCCGTCCAGCGCGAGAAGGATGTCCCCCTCCCTAAGGCCCGCGCGCGCTGCCGGGCTGTCCGCCTCGATGGCCGCGACCAGGACGCCCGTTTCCTGCTGGAGGCGGTGATGGTGGATCAGCTTGCGCAGGAGCGGCACGTTCTGGCCAGCCACGCCGATGAAGCTCCGGCGGATCCGGCCGTCCTTGATGAGCCACGCGGCGACCCAGCGGGCGGTGTTGCTGGCGATCGCGAAACAGATGCCCTGCGCCGGGCGGATGATGGCGGTGTTGACGCCGATGACCTCGGCGCGGGTGTTCACCAGCGGCCCTCCGGAATTGCCGGGATTTAGGGCGGCGTCGGTCTGGATGACATTGTCGATGAGCCGGCCGGAGGCCCCGCGCAGCGACCGGCCCAGGCCGCTCACGATGCCGGCGGTCACCGTCTGCTGGAATCCCATCGGCGAGCCGATGGCGATAGCGACCTGCCCGAGGCGCACCGCGTTGCTGTCGGCGAGCGTGAGGTGGGCCAGGTCGTCCGCGCTCACCCGAAGGACGGCGAGGTCGGA